>NZ_BAAFHL010000001.1:0-498011 GCF_042849955.1 Chryseobacterium barbadense | reverse complement strand
TCGTCATTCAATCCATCGGCAACGATCTTATTTCTGACCTTTATCGTTAATTTTAAAAAAGAGTGATTATCTTGTTCAACCGCCACATTCAAACGGATCCCCTTCATAAAATCATAAACTTCCAACGTATTGCGAAAAGCTTCAAATTGATCCGCAGGAACACTCATCTGAGCATTAATTCCTTCTTTGGCAACGTAAATACGGCCTAGCGCATCCAATGCATTCCAGGCTATAAATAATTCGTCGCGAAATTTTTTGGGATCTTCAATTTTGGCATACGCATAGAAAGACAAAGTAAGGCGTTCCTTACCGGCTTCATCAATTAGCTGAGCTCTTTCTTCTGCGCTTAAGGTGTTATACAGTTGCATGCTATAAACATTTTAAGTGAGAAAAATTTTTGCAAAGATAATCATTTCCAATTAATTTATTTTCCAGGCACTCTTATGTCTTAGACAATTCTTTATTAGTACTTTTATTTTGACAATTAAATTTAACTTTTCCCATCAGGAATTCATCTTACCTATAGTGACATTATCTTTAATAAATTTTTAAGGTTCGTTAATTGAAATTTTAACAATTATGACAAAAGGGGTAAATTACCACTATTCCTGTTAAATTTTAGTTAAAGTTGAAACATAGCATACTAATTGCATACTTATTATGCAGTAAATTTGTTTACTGTAAAAATTTAAAAACAAAAAGAAGATATACAATGAAGAGTACTTTAAAAAAACTATTACCATTTGCAGTAGTGGGAGTTGTTTCAGGAGCTACTGCCGTAGGCACATTACAATATTTTGGTCACACTTCTGGCCAAGGCGATCAGGGTTACTTTACCTCAGCATCTAATGTTTCTTTTGCGGGTATGAATACTTCTGCAGTAGGAGATGATTTCGTAAAGGCAGCCAAAACAACGGTTCCGGCTGTAGTTACTATTAAAAACTATCAAAACAGGGCCTCAAACAGAGCTTCTGAGCAAGACCTGTTCGATTTCTTCTTCGGTGACCCTTATGGCGGAAGAGGCCAGCAAAGACAAAAACAAATGCCTGATAATATGCCTTCAGGAATGGGTTCCGGAGTAATCATTTCTCCTGACGGATATATTATTTCCAATAATCACGTGGTAGCGGGAGCCAATAAACTGGAAGTAGTACTGAGCAATAAGAAATCTTATATCGCAACTTTGGTGGGAACTGACCCTAATACGGATATTTCATTATTAAAAATTGAAGAAAAGGGACTTCCTTACCTGAACTTTGCCAACTCAGACAATATTGAAGTAGGGCAATGGGTTCTTGCCGTTGGAAATCCTCTAGGGCTGAACTCTACGGTTACGGCTGGTATCGTTTCCGCTAAAGGAAGAGGGATCGGTATTTTAGGTTCTCAAGGTAAAGCAAGCAATCCTATCGAAAGCTTTATTCAGACCGATGCAGCCATTAACCCTGGGAACTCAGGCGGGGCATTGGTAAACTCTAATGGTGATCTTATAGGAATTAACTCTGCAATCCAGTCTACGACCGGTTATTATCAAGGGTATGGATTTGCTGTTCCTTCCAATCTGGCAAGAAAAATTGTTGAGGATATCAAGAAATTCGGAATTGTACAGAGAGGGTTCCTTGGTGTGCAGTCTCTAGACCTTTCTGATGAACAACAGGTAAAATCATATAACTTCCAGAAAAAAGCTAATCTTAAGATCGGCTCTGGTGTATATATTACAGGATTTGGAGAAAATAGCGGTGCAGAGGATGCAGGGCTTAAAATTGGTGACGTAATTACAAAAATAGATACAATGCCTGTCACTGACTTTGCAGACCTGTCTATTGCGATCGGAAGCAGACGCCCGGGTGATAAAGTTGCTGTTACTTATTCAAGAAACGGTAAAGAAAATACGACTACCGTAACTTTGAAAGATCAAAAAGGAGGTACTTCTACCAGAACAAAAGCGGATCTTAGCGTATCTGAAAAAATCGGGGCTGATTTTGAACCTTTAAGTGATTCCTTTAAAACAAACTATGGTCTTAACAGTGGTGTTGTAGCCAAAAATGTTGGAGAAGGAAGCGAAATGGCCAAAATAGGCATCGTAGATAACTATATCATTATTGAAGTGAATGGTAAACCGGTTAATTCCCAAAAAGATGTTGAAAAAATCCTGGAGAAATACCAAGGAAATGTACAGGTGAAATTTGTGGATGAATATGGAAGAATTTATACCAAAGGCTTCAAAATGCCTTAATTAACATAACAAGATACAATAAAAAGACGCTGCAAAAATGTAGCGTCTTTTTTTATTTATTCATTTTATCAGCGATTCTTCTTTTTTTGTTCCTTTCATAAATGACTTCCACGATTTTACCTCCGATCCATGAAAACGGAAAGAAAGTAAGGAAAATGGATATTTTATAAAACGTAGGATGGTACGGGAAGATAATAACGTCCAACATTGCGATGAACAACATGATAAAGCCAATAAGGATGGCATAGGCCACTTTAGCGTATTTCACGATAAGTGCCGTAATCACTCCTCCGATTGTAGTCCCCAACCCCGAAACAAATAACAAAAATCCAAAGAAGGCATCATTGTCTTTCATGCTTTCAAGAAATCTCTGCCAATGTTCAAAAGGAGCAAAAGCTTCAAAAGTAACCCATTGCGGAAATACTCTTATTCCAAGAGTAATCGTAAGCCCTGCTATACCAAGGCCCACCAACACCGCTAATGTATTTCTTAAAAAGCTCATTAATCCTGATGTGCGATCATAGAAATTTCAATATCTACATTTTTCGGAAGGCAGGAAACCTGTACGGTTTCACGAGCCGGATAGCTTTCAGCATCAAGATATGACGCATAAATATCATTCATAACGGCAAAATCATCCATATTTTTAAGAAATATGGTAGCTTTCACTACATTTTTAAAGGACATTCCCGCTTCTGTAAGAATAGCCTCAAGGTTTTTCATTACCTGATGAGTCTCCTTTTCGATTCCTTCCACTAATTTTCCAGTTGCCGGATCTACAGGGATCTGACCGGAAATATACAGAACACCGTTTGCAAGGTTAGCTTGAGAATACGGCCCGATGGCAGCAGGGGCGTTAACTGTAGAGATTATCTTTTTCATTAGAATTTATTTTGGGTGCAAATATAAAATTTATATTTGATATCATTTGAATTAGAAAGGAGCATTCGGTTGAGTGAAGCTTCTGTCTTTATATTTCAATGCATCGCTTAAGATATTGGCTTTAATCCCGATGAAGAAGTCATATACCTTATACTGCCCGAAAGGGACCCAGTTAAAATTAATGGTAAAGCTTCGCTGATCTCTGGAAAAGCCAATTCTTGTATAGGCTAATTCTTTAGTAACTAAATCGTAATGGGTACTTCCATTGATATTCCAGTAAGGAGTAAGCTTAATACTGCCATCCAACCCTACAGAAGCAATTTTATTTCCGGTACGTGTTGCCCCTCTTGAAAAAGCATAATTCGCATTCACATTTAGAGTCCATGCCTGGTTAAAATGAGCATAATTATCATCATCGAAATAATAATTTTCGTTTCTGATTTCTCCTTTTGCAGAATATTTCTTCGCATAATCCTCTTTCTCTCCGAAAAGTTCACTGCTTAGAGGATAAGAAAGCTGTACGTTGAATCCCTGTACGCTGAAATGCCCGAAATCTTCAGTTCTGATCCCTGCATCCTGCCCCGGAAGATAAAGGATTTTATATGGGTCTATTGAAAGACTCGTATTGACGCTAAGTTTACTGTCAAAGAAGGAGGATTGTCCATTAATGGTAAATATAGACCATGGATGATCTTTAGCCGCAAAATTATAACTTCCTGAAAGGTTCAAAGACTCAAAGATCTTTACTTTTTTCACTCCGGTAGAATCCTTCTTGGATTTCACCTTCATTTCAATATTGTTCCCGATGTTGAAACCTAAAGCCCCCACCATTCCACTTGAAGGGGTTCCGACAATTCCTTTTTCGAAGATCGAATAAGGAGTCAGCGCTCCGTTAGCGTCATAATAATTTCTATAATATCCGAACTTGGTATCTCCAAAATCCGGTGAATAAGTGAACCCGATACTCGGAGTCATCATATGTCTGATCGCTTCTATAGTTGAACCTTTCTTAAACTTTAGCATTCCATACAGGGTAGTTTGAATACTCGCAGAAGTTGAGAAAGTAGAATATCCGGAGATGTTCTTATCCATTTCATCCACCACCACATTCTTTAAAGGATCGTAATATCTATTCAGCGTTTTTGTGGTAAGAGCGTTATCTATATTGGCTCCTAAGCTGAATGTGAAATATTTGGCAATCGTTGTATTGGTTCCTAATGAAATATTGTTTTTAAGACCGGTCTGCATTTTGTCCCACATTTCCTTTTTGAAAAGTTCGCCTTCGCTTGTATTCACAAAGTTTGTAAGGTTAAACCCTGTATTCACCGTAATATTTTCCAGCAATCCCTGTCTGGTCCCTGTTTTGGATTTGAACAGGTAAAACTGATTGACTGCAATATTCATCTGAGGCAAACGAAGATCAGCAAGTCCGGTCGCAAAGTTCTGAGAGTAGGATGCCGTCCCTGTAATGGTAATCGGAAGCTTTAAAAATCTTTTGGTCAGCGTAATCGTTGAGTTCTGCTGGGTATTCAGTACATTCTGATTGAATATATAATTATTGTTTACCGTATTATTATAAAACTTCGTACTTACGATATCCACCGAAGCCGTAAAGTTAAGGAAAGGATTTGCTTTTGTATCCTGCGTATGTCTCCAGGCGATTCTGTAGGTACTGTTTTTGGTGTAATCGTCCAAACCTTTTATTCCTCTTACTGTAGTTCCTATGTCAGCAGAAAAGTTTCCGGAATAGCGGTATTTCTTTACATAATTCATTTCCGGCCTTAAATTCCAGCTTCCTTTGGTATAAATGTCAGCAAGGATCTTAACATCAAAATGTTCCCCGATCGGCTGATAATATCCTAAACTATTCAGAAAGAACCCAACATCCTCCCTTTCTCCGAAACTCGGAATCAGGATTCCCGCAGATCTTTTATCTGAAAACGGTAGAATGGCAAAAGGCATGACCAGCGGAGTCGGCACCCGTTCTATATACATCTGGATAGGCCCTGTTACGATCTGGGCTTTGTTCTTACCTTTAATTAATTTGATATTGGAAGCCAATAAGTGGTAATCTGCCGCAGTATCTTTTTTCTTAATAAAGTAATCATCCGTGGTATAAAGACCGTGTATCATAGCGAAAACAGAGTCGTTATATTTTTTGGTTTTATTGGCAACAATTACCCCTTCACTTTCTTCCGTTCTTGCATTATAAGCTATTGCCTGCCTTGTCTTTGTATTATAGCTGAACTGATCCGTCTCGTATTTTTTCCCCGCCTGGGTAGTAATCACGGGCTCAATGATTCTTCCCAAAGAATCCTGTTTTCCGCGTGCAAAAATGATATTCTTATTGTCGTCAATAGAAATATAATCTGCATCAATCTGCATATCCTGGTATTTAACCTGGGCATTTTTGTTCAGGAAAGTCATTCTTTTAGGAACATCCCTTCTCTGGTCATCTGCTTTTGTACGAAGTACATCTTCCAGAGACTCTTTTTTCAATACTACCGTATCTTTTTTGGGAATAGTATCGTTTACCGCATTTTCAGGCAATTTTTCAGGGGTTTTCTGTGCTAAAAAATTGTTAAAAATTAGGATAATTAAAATTTGTAATATATTTTTGAAGACGGTTTTGACCAATGTTATGCTATATAATTAAGGCTCAAAATTAATATAATTTTTAAAACTGTAAGATGCGCAAACAAAATTTTAAAATAATTTTATCATTTCTCCTCATATTCATTAACACCTTTGTTTTTTCACAAAAGAAGTTCACCATCGTTTTGGATGCCGGACACGGGGGAAGTGATCATGGAGCCAATAGAACATACAGTGACATTGGAAGAGTTGCCGAAAAGGACGTTACGCTCGCTATTGTTCTTAAAATCGGAAGCATGCTCGAGAAAAATAAAGATTTCAAAGTAATCTATACCCGTAAGTTTGATGAGTATCCTTCCCTTTCGGACAGGACCAATCTTGCCAACAGAAGCAAAGCCGATCTTTTTGTTTCCGTTCACTGTAATTCTTCACAAAGATCCGGAGCTTATGGAACCGAGACTTATGTGCAGGGACCTGATCAGAACGACACTAACCTGGAAGTAGCCAAAAGGGAAAATGATGTGATCTATCTGGATGAAAAAGATAAGCAGGTCTTCGGTTCTTATGATCCCAGTTCCCCGGAATCATTGATTGCGCTGAAACTGCAGCAAAGCAAATATCTGGAGTCCAGCCTTTTATTGGGCGGGCTGGTTGAAGGCAACTTTGTTAATAAAGACAAAAGGTTTTCCCGTGGGGTTTTTCAAAAAAACTTACACGTTCTGCGTATGAATGCGATGCCTTCAGTTCTTATCGAGACCGGATTCATCAATCACCCTGAAGAGAGCCATTATTTAGCATCGGATAAAGGACAGGAAGAAATTGCGATCAGTATTTATAATGCCATTATTGATTATAAAAAAGCTATTGACAGAAAATCAGGAGGATACATTACCTCAACTAAAAAACCTGAACCTGAAAAGCCGGCAGAAGTTCCATTAAAGAATGATTTCAGAATCTTATTAATGAGTTCACCTACCAAATACAATGACGGAGACCCTGCCTTAAAAGGCCTTAATTATATTCTTCCTATCAAAGAGAACGGGCAATATAAATATTATTATGGTGTTACCAATATGGCTTCCATAAGGGATATCAATATCAAGACCGCAAAAGACGCCGGGTTTAGGAATGCATTTGCAGTAGGATTTATGCCGAATCAGAAGTTAAACAGCGGCTATTACACCATAGAAGTCTTCACTGGAAAAGATAAGCTTAACGGTAATTCTCCTATCCTGCTGAAACTGAAAGATGTTGAAAGAACCAAAGAAAATGGAATTTTCTACTATACGTATGGAAAAGTATATACTTTGGAAGACGCGGTAAAGCTTCAGAAAGACATTGAAGCCAAAGGAATTAAAAACACCATCATCCAGAAAGTATTTAAATAGGTCAAAATAATTTTGAAGTTCAAAAGTTAATTCCTATTTTTGCGACCTCAAAATTTGGCCTATTCGTCTAGTGGTCAGGACTCAAGATTTTCATTCTTGCAACAGGGGTTCGATTCCCCTATAGGCTACTTAATTACACCTCTCAATCCCTGATCAATTATGGTTCAGGGATTTTTTTATTCCAAAAGTCAACGGAATCTCCACGAATTTTAAAAGAACTTTCGTACACACGTTGTATAAGGTGAATTTCGAAGATCCCAATTTTTAGGGAACATAGAAGATTCTGCATTTTTTTACAAAATAACCGCCTATCTCTTAGGCGGCTAGAATCTAACTGTTTTCCTCTACAAACTTTTTAAAATCCTGTAAAAACTTAATAAACTCATCATGTTCTAAATCTAAATCCTGTTTTTTAGATTTTTCTCCTGCCCTTTGTTTCATGAGGTCTACGAAGAAACTCCATATTTATTGCTTCGGAAGAAAACATCCTCGTTTTGCCAGTCAAAGGATTCATCGGAATCTTTGTTTTTGCTTTGCTCTACACCTTCAATTAAACTTTGAACTTTTTGCGGAGTCCAATTAGAATCTCTAAAATTGTTAAGGATATAATATTTTTCTTCTTGAATTTCAATATCAAAATATCTTGATTTAGATATTTGAAATGTTTTAAAGTTATATTTCATAAATATTGATTTTATATTAATTAATTTTTGGATATGCATTCATAATATTCCCTGCATCATCAACTTCAATCAAAATATCAAATCCAACTGTTGATTCTGACTGAAATTGATTGAATTTATGATTTGGACTTTTTGGTAACTGTCCATTTCCTTTAGTTACCGTATTTTCACATACATATGCTATCTCCTCTTGTATTCTTTTAAGATCCCAATTTTTGGGGAACATAGATGATTCTGCATTTTTTTTACAAAATAACCGCCTAATCTCTTAGGCGGCTAGAATCTAACTGTTTTCCTCTACAAATTTTTTAAAATCCTGTAAAAACTTAATAAACTCATTATGTTCTAAATCTAAATCCTGTTTTTTAGATTTTTCTCCTGCCCTTTGTTTCATAAGGTCTACGAAGAAAACCCCATATTTATTGCTTCGGAAGAAAACATCCTCGTTTTGCCAGTCAAAGGATTCATCAGAATTTTTGTTTTTGCTTTGCTCTACACCTTCAATTAAACTTTGAACTTTTTGCGGAGTCCAACCTGAATCACCAAAACGAAATAACACATTTATTTTTTCTTCTTCTGGCATTACACCTAAAATTATTGTACCTGTTGTTTCGATTATCTCTTTATAAAATTTATATTTCATCTTTTTTATTTTTAATTTATTATTGGATAAGCATTCATAATATTACCAGAAAAATCTACTTCTATTCTAACTTTAAAACCATTTGTTGTTAAGGCTTCATATTTATCAAATAGATCTGTTGGGCTCCTTCTTAATTGTCCAACTCCCTTTACCACTGTATTTTCATACACAAACGCTATTTCCTCCTGTATTCTTTTAAGATCCCAATTTTTGGGGAACATAGATGATTCTGCATTTTTAATTAAATAACCATCCTTATATTTGATACTGATTTTAGCTTTAAAAGGAATGTCATCTGCCAAGTGAGCCATAGAATACACTCCTTCAGGGTCTATTATTTTCTCTACATCAATAATTCCGTCAAGAATAGCTGAACCTCTGTGCCCACCTTGTGAAACCAAAAACTCATCAAGATATTTAAACCCAGAGGGTTGTATACGTTCAAGCAAACTTGTATTAAATTCTCCATCTAAATGATTGAAAAAACCTTTGTCAAATTTACTGAGCCATCTTCCAAAAGCCAATTTACGCAATCCTTCCACATCATCTGTTAATTCATAGAATTTTTTCTTCAAATAATGAGCTAAATTTCCACTTTTTATTGCTTGTATTAACTCTAAAAATTCTTTTTTCAACCATTTCCAGAGGTCTGCTAATGAACTTCCTATTTTTTTTCCTAAATTTTTAGAAAAATTTATAGCCTTTCCTAATTTTGCTGATTTTTGAGATACTCTACTAATTTTACCTGCTGCCTGTGCCATCTTCTCAGAGATTTTTCCAGCAAGAGATGCTCCTCCTGTAAAATAAGCAATAATAGCATCCAAAATAAGCTCAAAAGCAACAGCGCCTATAAAATAGGCCCAAAAATAATCATTAAGTTCTGAAAATTTCTTTTTTAAGACACCAGTAAATTGTGAAATGTCTTTCCAAATTTTACCATTGCTAAAAATATTTCTAATCCCGCTAAAAAACTCTTTTGAGTTTTCAGTAAATAAATCTACAAAATCTTCTATAAACTCAAGCTTTTCCTGATGCTTAGCTAATTCTAACGGACTCATTTTCTCCATTTCCAAAAAAGGAATGTTATCCGTAACCATTGCTAACAGCATAATAACGGTTTGTGCTAAAGAAATCAAGCCATTGAGCATACCACAAAGAAAAGCATTTACCTTAGCTACCTCCTGATTGATTTTCTCTCCGATAATTGCACCAACCCCTGAAAAAACTTCCAATATTTCCTTAAAGAAAGTTTTGAGCTTGTTATAGACATTTTTAATGCTTTCAGGAATATTGTCTTCTATGAAATTTTTTAAATAGAAAACAACTGCAAAGAAAATATCATCTGTAATGGCAGGTGTTGCCCTTACTATGGTTGTGACTATGGCTAAAGACACCTCTTCAAAATAGTTTGCAAATTCCTTAAACTTACTAAATCCCGCTGCTGCAATTTCAGAAGCATTTTGCATAGCCTTATACTCATTGGCAGTAATTGGAACAGGAATAATAGGCTTGTATGTTGCTTTTTCTTCTTTGTAATAACCGTCCGGACTTCTTGTGCCATTTCTATAATTGGCTGTTTTGTACATAGGCTCAACAAAATAAGTCTGATAATCATAATTTTCCTCCGTAAATTTCCATTTTTCAATAGCTTCTATACCTCCTTTCATCCAATCTGCTAACTGGTTGTTTAATGAGAATACTTTTTTGTAGACTTCATTTAGTTTGCTTTGTTCGGCAATTTCCAAATAAATTGCCCCCTTTAAAAGAGTTTCATTTATCTTTTTCTCTTTTGCTAATACCTTTACAAGATTGTCGAAGCCATTTACAGTATAGTCATAAACCAATCCTCTAAAATTTATGTTTTGGTCTATACTGTAAATTCTGTTAAAGAAGTCTTTGGCTTCTTTCCCCATTTTTACTCGACAGGCAGTACCAAAAAAATTACTTTTTTCGGGGTCATCTTCTTCATAAAATACTTTAAATTCTTTGTCATTTACCCCATCTTTTTGATACCTGTCAAACACCTCAACACCACTTTTACACAATATGAAAGTGTATTTTATGCCTTCTGTTTCTTTGGTTTCAGGAATCTTGTCGAAATCTTCAGGAGGCACTACAAAGGTTTCAAAAAAAACACTGTTTTTTCCATAAGGACTATCCAGATTTCTACTCAGGACATACTCTAATCTTTGCATCATATCATTTGAATTTATTATGAGTCAAATGTATATGCAGATAGCGACAAAACTTGACGTGTTATTTTTGAGTTTACTTTAATTCCCTTTACCCAAATTATGAGGTTGATATTTATTTTTTATATTTTAATCATACTATTTAAGTTTTAAAAAAAATTATTTAATTTTGCATCACTTTTTCCCTAGTAAAGAAGTCAGGGTCAAGATTCTTGAGTTTTTATTGAGGAAAACAAATGATTGAATATTAAATTATGAAGCCCCGGGAATTGACCGGCAGGCAAAAACTTATATCATGCCGGATTTAAAAATTCAGGAAGCTAAATTGCTTTTTAATAAAATCCATTCTGACCCAAAAAGTTATGATTTAAAAATCAATGAAGAAGGGATAACAGGCAGTGATGATAAAATTAGTTTCAGACTTTATAAGAGTGGAGAAAGGGTTGCTTTTGAAGTAACTATTGATGACCTTACTTTCACCAATACTACTGGAGAATGGAACAATGCAATGATCATGTTAAAAAACACGATCAGAAAAATAGAGAAAGAAAAAGAAAATTTAAAAATAGAACAAGCGATTCATAAACTTAAAGAATATTTGTCCAAAGAAAATTAAATTTTTTGAAAAATAAATTTGGTGGATAAAAAAAAAGTTTATACTTTTGCACTCACATTTGAACGATATGGCAAATCATAAATCAGCATTAAAAAGAATTAGACAAAACGAAGTAAGAAGACTTCGTAACAGATACTACCACAAGACTGCTAGAACAGCGATGAAAGTATTGAGAAATGAAGAGAACAAAGCTGCTGCTACAGAGCAATTGCCAAAGGTTATCTCTTTGTTGGATAAATTAGCTAAGAAAAATATTATCCACAAAAACAAAGCGGCTAACTTAAAAAGCAAATTAACTAAGCACGTTAATAAACTAGCTTAATAAGTATAGTAGGCCCGTTCGTCTATCGGTTAGGACCTCAGATTTTCATTCTGGTAAGAGGGGTTCGATTCCCCTACGGGCTACAATTTAAGAGTTGTAAACTTATAAAAACAAAAGCTAACACATTAATTTCGGTTAATGGAAGATAGAGGGCCCGTTCGTCTATCGGTTAGGACCTCAGATTTTCATTCTGGTAAGAGGGGTTCGATTCCCCTACGGGCTACATAAAAACCTTGAAAACAATGTTTTCAAGGTTTTTTTATTTATATTCTCTTCCGCTTGTACATTTTCTATTAGTCCCAAATCAAAGGACGGTCAAGACCAAGCGTTCTAAAATAAGCCAACATTTGCCCTGTATGAACTGATTCGTGATAGGCTATTCGTTGCAGATAATCTCCCAGAATTCTTTTTTGCCCTTTTTCACTTCGGATGATTTCTATATGTGTAAGGTCTTCTGGACTAAATGCTTTTATGGTATCAAAGAATTTTTCTCTGAATGGCTGTGCAAAGTTCAATTCATCTTGAAGTGTTGTATAAGGCCTGGCCTGCCACGGTGAAATGTAATCTCCCAGGTTTCCCCTATTTTCAACTATTTTATGAAATAAATGTTCTCCTTCCAGAACATGTCTTATCATTTCAATCGCGGTCATTGCTTCTATGTCTGGTTTCCAATAGTAATACTCGGGCGGCAATCCGGACCAAAGTTTTATACTTCTTCTTCTGATTTCCTCAAAATTTAAAATTATGATTTCTGTGTGTGTCATTTATTCCTGTTAGTTTCTGGATGCTTAATGTTTTGGTATTTATCTTTTTGCCAATAATCTGGACTTATAATTACTACCAGTAATTCTTCATTAAATCTCCTACCCAGTCTGGCTGTTTAATCTCTGATTTTACCTGAAATTCTCTAAAGACAGGCTTTATATCAAGAATAGGTGTTCCGTTAATGGCATCGAGATGTTTAACCGTAATTTTTCTGTTCTCACATTTTAATAGTTCAACGGTAGTCAATCCGATCTGGTTAGGCCTGTCTTTTTTTCTTTGTCCGAAAATGCCCATTTTTGGGTACTCAGTATTTCCCCTCGGATATCCGGAGAATACTATTTTCTCCGGATTTACCAGGTTAAAATAAAATATTATTTCTAAGTGAGAAAAATCTGAAAGACCGCTCAATGCCTCATCGGGAATATCTTCGGCCAATTCAATTTCTGAAATGATTTCATTCCAATCATCATCAATCGGCTTACTTCTCGAATTTCTCACAAATCCTATCGGGCTTAATTCTATTTTCATACGTTATTTAGGAGCTTTAAACAGATTGATGGTATAGTCGAGAAGTTCATAATTTCCATACTTCCCGTGTCCCGGAACTACCAAGCTTACATTAGGATATTTTTTCTTAATTTTTTCTACTGTTTTTGACCATTCTGAAATATTCGCGTCTTCAAGGTTGCCTTTTCCAGCCCCTACTTCTTTTATCAGGCATCCGCCAAACATTATATTTTCGGATGGGAAATATCCAATAACATTATCTTTTGTATGACCTTCTCCAAAAAATCTGGCAATAACCTTTTCATTACCCACCTTTAAAATAAGAGAATCTTTAAATCCTTTTTGCGGAACATTAAATTTTTTCTCTCTGGTGAATTCAATAGTCCTGAAGTTAGCATACGAAGGAATCTTCTTTCTATGGAATTCTTTCAATCCACCCACACAATCAAAATGAAAATGGGTGGGAATAACAGCAACAATCTTATTTTTCAGCCCGTTTTCCACCCACTTTATCAATTCCTCTGAACTAGTCGAATCCGCAGGAGTGTCAAATACAATTACTTCATCTTTATCCCGGACTACCAAACCATTACAATCCACTTTTCCAAAATCTTCAGATAAGAAATATGAAGTATGCTGGTAAGTATGATCAGAAAGCTGAGTAACAATTAAGTTATCAGTCCGGTATACAATTTTAGGTTTAAACGTTTCTTTTTCCTTCGCTTTTGAACACGAATACAATGTTAGAGAAATCAGAAATACTGAAAGTGCTTTTAAGGTTAATTTCATTTTTTACTATTTATAAGATTATACTAGATGTTCATACCGTCTCCATTTAAGGAACTGTTCAATTGTTAATTTAAAGATAATTTTGATAAGTTCTAAAGGAAAAAATGGTAATGAGGATACCTCCATTTTTTTCATCATTTGTGTTTTAGTTTCGCAGTCTCAATTAAAGCAGTTTCAAAGTCAAAGAGATACAAAAATAAATTCCTGATTTTTATGCCACAAAGAATGGATATCAAAATTTATGAATTTTAATATCAAAAAAAACAATATCTCGCTGATTTACAGAACAAAATACAATAAAGACAATTGTATTTTTTGTAATCTGACGTAAGGAATATTTTATAAATTTTAATAAAAATGTATTTAATCGAAGTGAATTAAAATTTAATGGGGATCATGAAAAGAAAATTGAATTCTGTATCAAAAGTAATGAGTTATGAGAATGATTCTTTAAGAAATACCGAAGGAGAAATTCCTGTTACACTTTTAAAAGCTGAATTAAAACTTGCATAAGTTGAAAAGCCACATGCTTCTGCCAGATAACTGATTTTATAATTCCTGAATTCCGGATCATGGATAATTTTGTTGCAAATGTAATCAATGCGCAATTCATTAATGTATTGGTTAAAATGCTTCCCTTTGTACGTATTTATAACATAAGAAAGGTAGGAGGTGTTGGTTTCCAATTGAGAAGCTAAAATTGATAAGCTTAGTTTCGGGTTAATAAACTTTTCGGATTTTTCGAACTTATTGAGCTTTCCCAACAGTTCTTCTTCAATATTCTTTGGAATAAAAGTTTTCTCCTGTTCAGCACTTTCTATAGTAATATTCTCCTGCCGAATATTATCTGTTATTTTATCTTCAAGCCTTTTAATGGCTTTTTGATACAGCTGTTTATTTTTCTTCTGCTTTCTCTTGTAATAAAGAATAATTCCTGCTAAAAGCAACACTGCTAAAAAGCCAATACCGGCTGCAATGTTTCTGTTAAAAATCTTAGCTTTTTGTTCTTTCTGTAATGCATTATCCAAAAGCTGAACTGTCAGATTCATTGCTTTTACATTTTCCTCAGAAAGGTTGCTTTTTGAAACGAGATAAAGCTTGTTATATTTTTGATAGCTTTTATCATCATTCATTTTCAGATAATTTTGGGCGAGGAAATAATACAGTTCCGCCAATTTAGGGTCGTTGGGTGTTGTTAAATTTTCAGCTTCCAGGAGTATATTGATCGCTTTTTGATATTCTTCCCTATAGGTAAATACCACGGATAAATATAATTTGGCACTGGACAGGTTATATCTTTCCCATTGTACTCCTTTTTCGGAAAGCTGAATAACTTTGTTGAGTTCTTTTTCTGCTAATTCCCATTTTTTAGCCATGAGATAATTCGTTCCCATTCCTAAATGGGTAACTACAATCTGGAATTTCACATTATCTGAAGGCTCAAGTTTAGAAAGTGATTTTAGAGATCTGGTATAATAAATAGTAGCGGAGTCATATTGTTTTTCTTCCGTCAGGTTCTTGCAATATTCAGTTAAAAGGATAGACTCCACTCTGTACTTTTCCTGTGAATCTTTAATCTTTCCGGTTTCCAAAAGTCCTTGTCTAAGACTTTCCTTCGCTTTGTCGGTAAGCAAAATATCTCTGTACCTATTGGCTAATAAGCCGGAAGTTCTGGCTCTCTGGCTGTAGTTATTCCCCCGAAAGGAAAAGGACCGGGCTTTAAGTGCTGAATTTAATGCTTCAGATCTTTTTCCTAAAAAACCAAATGCGGAAGCTTGCTGCAAATACAGTTCTGCCTGCGCAAAATTACTTTTATATTGTTTTAAATAATGATCTATTTCTACCAGTGCAGAGTCCGGATTGGTTGCTGAATAATCCTGAATTTTACGAGTAATAGCCTTAATTTCATAAAAATCGGCTTCCTCCTGAGAAAAAATAAATATAGAGGATAAAATCCCCAATACAATAAAAAGCTTCTTCATCTATTCGCATTGTTGGAGACAAATATATTGATAAAATTATACTTAAATAATTACTACTATACAGATGAATCTGCTTTCTTTCATTCTACTCTAACTAAAATTATAACAACCGTTTTTCTAATAGATCATTAATAAACATGTCAAATTCTTTCTTATAGCTTCTTCCTACAGGAATAGATTGGGTTTCCAATATGGCTTCATTATTATTGAATGCAGTGACGTAACTGGAATTAATAATAAAAGACCTATGAATTCTTATAAATCCTTTATCAGATAAAATAGACTCCAAATCTCCAATCTTCGATTTTGCAGAGATAACAGTGCTGTTATGCATTACAATTTTAATATCATTTCCCTGGCTTTCCACATACAATACTTCATTCAGAATAATTTTCCGTTGCACACCTTCTGATTTCAGAATAATATAGTTTTCTCTATCATTTGAAAGGCTTCTCATGATTCTTTCCATAGATTTAAAGAATCTTTCAAAAGTAATGGGTTTCAGGATATAATCAGAGGCCTCAAGTTCAAAGCCTTCCACAGCGAATTCACGGTATGCCGTAGTAAAAATTGTTTTGGGTTTCTGATGGAGGGTTTTGAGAAAGTTGACCCCGTCAAGATCAGGCATTTGAACATCCAAGAACATCAGATCCACTTTTCTTGTATTCAAAATCCGGTATGCTTCGAGAGCGCTTTTCGCAGTCCCGATTAACGTTAAAGAATCTATCTTTGAAATGTGATTTTCTAAAAGTTGTATCGCCAAAGGCTCATCATCTACAATAATACAAGTAATCATTTTGTTGCAGGTGTTATTATTTCTGCACTGAAAGTATTTTTATCCTTTTGAATATTAAATTCATACTGGTCATCAAAATACATCTTCAGCTGTTTTTTTATATTGATAAGTCCAAGCCCTTTTTCATTGGTTGTGCTATTTTCCAAGTACGTATTTTCAATCCTAAAAACGGAATTGATCTGATTGTTGATAACAAAAATATTAATTTCCACTATTTCAGAGGTTTTCTCAACACTGTGTTTAAATGCATTTTCTACTAAAGATAAGTATAATAACGGTGGAATCGAATTGAAACTTTCTAATTTTTCAACTTTATGTATTTTCAGCCGATCATTAAACCGAAGCATTTCAAGTTCAATATAATGATCAATAATAAGAAGTTCCTCAGAAATAGGTACCGTTTGTTTGAGACCTTTGTATAATATATAATCCAGTATTTCCGAAAGACGCGCGATAGAATCTCTTGTTTTATCAGAATCTATCATAGACAGAGAGTAAATATTGTTTAAAGTATTGAATAAGAAATGGGGATTAAGCTGGGATTTCAAAGCTTTTAATTCCGCTTCTGCTTTTTCTTTCAAAAGTTTTGTACTGTTTTCCTTTTCATTTTTATATCGTATCATAAACATTACAGAAATGAAAATAAAAGAACCTGTAATAATAGGAAAAGTGTAATGAAATAAGAGATACCGGATGTCTGTAAAAACATTCCATAGATTATCTTTAGGCAGGTTTACAAAAAACGGTTCCGCTATATAAACAATGAAAAGCCTGTTACTAACTGATATCAAATAGAGACTAACAATGAGATAAGTTGAAAATAAAAAGTATTTTCTCTGATCAAAATATTTTTTGATTAGGACATAGTAAATAAAATTTGCACCTACTATCTGAAAAACCCAATGGCACAAATCATAAAGCAAAAAAATTTTTGAATAAGGTGTCTCAAAATCTCCGGAATTTCTTACTACTTCCGTCAATAATAAAGCTACCCAAAAAAATAATTGGTACCCTACATTTTGTCTTATACTTTCCCACGATTTATTTTCCACCATATTCAAAATTATTAAATCATTCTGTAGTAATAACGATTTTTATTCATAATGCCTAAAATGATCCATGAAAAGCATTATTTCCATGATAGACAACAAAAAAGGATGTCTGCCATTAAACGCTGCCTTTCTAAACTCAGAAGAAAAATGAGGTGAAATTATCAAGAATTTTTGCAAAAAAAATATGAACAAACTTTCTGAAAGATTTTATGGACTCGATCATTTAAGGGCTGTAGCCATCCTGTTGGTATTACTATATCATTACAGAGCTTTCGGGCATCCGTCATGGGTTGACGAATACGGAAGATTCGGATGGACAGGAGTTGATCTCTTCTTTGTTCTCAGCGGATTTCTTATCTCCAATATTTTGTTTAAAGAAATTAAAGAGCATAATGCTATCAACCTGAAAGTGTTTTTTATTAAAAGATTTTTCAGGATTATCCCTCCTTATTTATTCACATTATTCCTATATTTTTATTTTATTGGTTTCAGGGAAAGGGAAGCTTTACCTCCGCTTTGGAAATTTATAACATTTACTCAAAACTTTGGGTTAGATGTCATCCACGAAGGCACTTTTTCCCATGCGTGGTCTTTATGCATTGAGGAACAGTTTTATTTGGTACTGCCAGTTATTTTATTAATTCTCACCAGATCTAAACGATTAGATTGTCTAAAATATATTACTCTTTGCATTATTTTGTTTGCTCTTCTATGCAGGCTAATATCCTGGGAAAAGTATATCATTCCGAATCTGTCTACCGACCATTTTTGGCTGGAATGGTACATGAAAATATACTATCCTACCTATACACGATTGGACGGCTTAGCGACAGGAGTTATAATAGGTTATTTATATCAATACTCTGACAACTTCAGAAAATTTATATTTAAATATGGAAATGCATTACTAATTCTCGGTCTTTTCTCTCTTGGATTTACTTTTTGGGTTTGCAATGAACAAACTTCCCGGAATGCTTCGATCTTCGGATTTACACTAGTCGCTTTAAGCTACGGGTTAATTGTAGCTTCAGCAATATCTCCCACCTCATTACTTCAAAAAAACAGAGTAAATATCAGTGCGCAATTAGCCAATCTTTCTTATGCAATTTATTTATCGCATAAAGGAATCATACATTTTACTCAATCTTTTCTCGAAATAGTTCATATTCAGATCTCAGGCAATGCTGCTCTTTTTATCTGTTTATTCACATGCATAAGTACAGGACTGTTTTATCAATACCTTATAGAAAACCCGTCATCAAAAATGAAAAACTATTTTTTAAAAATTTTACGTTAAGGTTTAATAATATAAAAAAGCCCTTGCTTTTCAGCAAGGGTCAATAAGATTAGATACAGCTCAAAGAGTTCTATCCCAATTATTTTTTGCTTAGGGCATCATCATATCTTTTGCTTACTTCTTTCCAGTTTAAAACATTCCAGATCGCAGAAAGATAATCCGCTCTTTTGTTCTGATATTTCAAATAATAGGCATGTTCCCAAACATCAATTCCCAAAATCGGGGTTCCTTTTTCCTCAACCACATCCATTAAAGGATTGTCCTGATTCGGTGTTGAAGAAACAAATAACTTCCCGGCTTTGTCTACAGAAAGCCATGCCCATCCGGAACCGAAGCGATCAGCACCGGCTTTGCTTATTTTTTCTTTAAAAGCATCCATACTTCCGAAGCTTTCATTGATGGCTTTCAAAAGCTTGGCAGAAGGCTGGGTATTTTTTTCGGGAGTAAGCATCGTCCAGAAAAGTTCGTGATTATAATGTCCACCTGCATTGTTTCTTACGGCCGGGCTCAATTTGGAAACTTTGGAAAGAATCTGGCTGATGCTTTCTTTTTCTTGAGGAGTCCCCGCAATAGCCTTATTCAAATTGGCAACATATCCTGCCGCATGCTTTGAATAATGAATTTCCATTGTTTGTGCATCGATAGAACCTTCCAACGCGTTATAGGCGTACGGTAAAGGAGTCTGTTTAAACTGTGCGAATGCAAACTGTGCAGCGAATACTGCACTTAAAGCAGCTACTTTCAAAATCTTCATAATACTTTTTATTTTTGGTTAAACAAATACTATTGTAATAGTTTTCTGATATCTTCTATCAATATTTCTCTGTCCGGATGGTATTTCCCGGTTAATTTTGGGGTTTTGCCTTCCGGATCCTCATAATTCAGTCCGGAGTAATACAAAATCGGCATATTATCTTTATTGTATCTGCATCGGATATTCCCTTCCTTATCTACAAGCGCAATCATTCCGCTATGATTAAGGCTTTCTCCTTCGTCTTCCTCATCTCCTACATAGATATTGAACTGATCTGCCAGATTTCCAATATAGGTTCTGTCACCAGTCAAAAAATGCCAGTTGGGGGATTTTGCACCTACGCTTTTGGCATGCTGTTTCAAAATTTCAGGAGTATCATTATTTGGATCAATACTGATGGAAATAATACCGAAATCAGGATTATTGATCTTATCCTCAATAGTTCTCATATTGCTGTTCATTACAGGACAGATCGTAGGACACCTGCTGTAAAAGAATTCTACCAGATAAACTTTTCCAAGCATATCTTTATTGGTGACCTTTTTGTTGTTCTGATCGGTAAGCTCAAAATCCGGGACTTTCATCACGGTATAAAGGCTATTTCTAAAATAGCCTGACGCTATTCCGACACCCAGGAAAATGATCACTACAATAACGATCGGAATAATAAACTTTGCTTTTGAACCAGTGTCTTTATTTTTGGGCATATTTTCCAGGATTTTTTTTGAACTCATCTTTGCAATAGGCACTGCAAAAACCATACGTTTTATTTTTGTACACCACCGTATCTTTTAAAAATTCTGCTGTTTTCATATGGCAGATCGGATCTTCCGAATTCACAACCTCTATATTTTTCAGATTTTCTCCGGATGAGCTCATACTCTTTTTATGCTTTACCTTAGGACTTTCCTGTGCACACGAAAATAGGGATATCGACAGCAAAGCCGTCATTATGATTTTAGATTTCATGAAAGATTAAAATTGAAATTAGTAATAACGTGAAACAGTCTTGATGTAAAATCAAAACTTAGGTATCTGAAATTAATAATTTATGCTAACGGTGGATGGAATATGACAGAAGAATATTCTGAGAAATGAGAGTCCAGGTATACTGAATCAATAGTATTATCGGGATATCCAACTATTTCAGGATCCAGAGATTGAAGAATTTCGTTAAAAAGAAAAACATCCAGTCCGGAAAGCTTGAGTGTTGAAGCAGTGGTAGTTTGTTTTTCAGTCTTTGCCAATTCTTTCTCCACATAACATTTACCCTTACACGTTGATTCAGGCTTATTCCTGTTTTCACAAAGGTTTTTGACAATATATTCATAATTGACCGCATAATTCACCAATGGCAAAACAGGGCGTAGTGCAATCATACAAATGATGAATATGGATATGAAAAACTTCAATGTCTCAATTTCTGTATAACAAATATAAGGCTCAAAGTTCATCTATCTTATGATCCTGATGAAAATCATTGCTGTTTTTATTATCCCATAAATTGTACAAATGAATACAGAGGTTCTTTTTTATTTCTGATCTGTAAATAAAGGTATTTTATGATTACTTTTAGTTAGAAAGTGGTTATTATTTTTAACCCACAGATTACACAGATGAACACAGATGTTTGTTTTTATTTTGATCTGTGAAATCCGTGGGAATAATTATTTTAAAACTTCATTCTTTGAATTCTCACTGCATTTAAAATAGCGAGTAAAGCAACGCCCACATCCGCGAAAACCGCTTCCCACATGGTTGCCAAACCTCCGGCTCCAAGAATAAGAACAACGGCCTTCACTGCAAAAGCTAAAATGATATTCTGCCAAACGATTTTTTTCGTTTGTTTCCCGATATTGATCGCCATCGGAATTTTGCTCGGCATATCATCCTGGATGACAACATCCGCGGTTTCAATAGTAGCATCACTTCCTAATCCACCCATCGCAATTCCGACATCACTTAAGGCTACAACCGGAGCATCATTTACTCCATCTCCTACAAATGCCACAGTTTGGTTTTTCGCTTTAATTTCTTTCACTTTATTGACCTTATCCTCAGGGAGCAGATCTCCATATGCATTTTGAATTCCCAGCGTATCTGCCACATACTTTACTACTGAAGTTTTATCTCCACTAAGCATGGTGGCTTTTACACCTAATGATTTAAGCTTATTGACGGTTACTTGTGCATCCGATTTAATACGGTCTGCAATCGTGAGATAGCCTACAAATTTTTGATCATACGCAACTGCAATCAAAGTATAAACAATATTTTCAGGTTTTATATCATAGCTGATGTTGAATGCATCCATTAGCTTAAAATTACCTACCAATAATTCTTTCCCGTTAATCTTTGCTTTCAGGCCATGTCCAGGGATTTCTTCCACATCTTCCAGTGGAACGGAATGATCAATTTCTCCGACATATTGATGAATGGCAGTAGCAACAGGATGGGTACTTTTACTTTCCAGTGCATTCACAAACTTCAGCATTTCATTTTTATCAAAATCCGGCTTAAAATCCACTTCCTGAACTTTGAAAACCCCTTCCGTCATGGTTCCAGTTTTATCCATTACTACATTTTGTACATTAGCCAGAACATCCAGGAAATTACTTCCTTTGAATAAAATCCCGTTCCGGCTTCCTGCTCCGATTCCACCAAAATATCCTAACGGAATGGAGATGACCAATGCGCATGGACAGGAAATTACCAGGAAGATCAGAGCTCTGTACAGCCAGTCTTTAAATTGATAATCTGCTACGAAAAAGTAGGGTAATAAAGCAATTCCAATAGCCAGAAATACAACGATCGGCGTATATATTTTAGCGAACTTTCTGATGAAGAGCTCTGTGGGTGCTTTCTGCGCCGTTGCATTCTGAACCAGTTCCAGAATTTTACTCAGCTTACTATCTTTATAAGCGGTGGTTACTTTGACCTGACTTACCGTATTCAGGTTGATCATTCCGGCTAAAACCGTCTCACCTTTTGTCTTGGTATCCGGTTTACTTTCTCCTGTAAGCGCAGCGGTGTTGAATGAAGCCGTTTCAGAGAGCAGTTCGCTGTCAAGTCCTAATTTTTCACCGGATTTTAATTGAATGATCTCACCGATATTCACCGTTTCCGCTTTTACGGTATAAGGCTGTCCGTCTTTTAAAACGGTTACCTCATCAGGACGCTGATCCAATAAAGCTTTAATATTACTTTTGGCTCTTGTTACTGCCAAAGACTGAAATACTTCTCCTACCGAATAAAAGAGCATCACGGCAACCCCTTCAGGATACTCCCCGATGACGAATGCTCCTATTGTAGCGATTCCCATTAAGAAAAACTCAGAGAACACATCGCCTTTTATGATGCTTTCGAAGGCTTCTTTTAATACCGGGAATCCTACCGGAGCGTATGAAATCAAATACCAGACTAACCGAATCCATCCGGAAAACCATTCCGGTTTTATATAATTGTCTAACGCAATTCCTATCAATAACAATACAAAAGAAATGACGGCGGGAAGAAACATCTGAAATGCAGATTGATTTCCCGTATCATGAGAATGGCCATGATCGTGACCATCGTCTTCTGTATGCTGATGTTCTTTTTTAGGTTTTGTACTACAACATTCTTCCATAACTGATAATTTTTAATCAAATTTAGTGGTAAAGTGAATGCAATGCTATTGCAAACTTTCCAGACATTGTTCACAAATTCCTTTCGCAAAAAGCCTTATTTCATCAATCCTGAAATTGGTCTGAATATTGTCAGGGAATGAAATATCTTCCTTACAGGTCGTCTGCTTACAAATTTTGCAGTAAAAATGCAGATGCCAGTCTTTATGGGTTTTCTCATCACACCCATCATGGCATAGCTTATATTTTGTGGTCGTATTTTCCTGTATGCTGTGAACAATCCCTTTTTCTTCAAAGGTTTTCAAAGTTCTGTAAATGGTGGTTCTGTCTGCATTTTCAAAATGATTTTCGATTTCAGAAAGGGAAAGAGCCGTTTCCTGAGAGCTCAGAAAATCATACACCAGAATCCGCATACTGGTGGGCTTGGTATTTTTATCGATGAGTTTATTTTCGATGTCTTTTTTCATGTTCTTTATGAATTAGTGTTCGTGTTCTCCTGAGTTAGCTAGTTTCGCATTGATGAAAAACGCTCCTTTGACTGCAATTTTTGCTCCTTCCGGAATAGATTTTACAGGAGTAATAGCGGTGTATCCCATCTCTGAAGTCCCTTTTACCACTTCTACTCTCTCAAAGTTAACGGTTTTTTTCTCGTCTCCTTCATGGGTTTCTTCGTTTCCTTTATGTCCTTTTTCATGGGTTACCAGAAAAATATAATCTTTTCCATCGGCACTTGTAATCGCGTCATTGGGAACTGCAGGCATGAGCTGATTGCTTAAGCTTACAATGCCTGTTGCGTTCATTCCATCGATCAATCCTGTTTTATTTCCCTTTACCTTACAATGAACAGGAATGGTTTTGCTTTGATTTTCAAACGCGCTTCCAATACTGTATACTTCGGCATCATATTCTTCCACCGGATTATTGGTTAATGTAAAATGAATTTTCTGCCCCGCTTTTATTAATGGAAGGTCTTTTTCAAAAACCTGTAAATCCAGGTGCAGCGAACTGTTATCCACAATTTCCGCAACCGGTGTTGAAACATCAATATAACTTCCGATCTGTAAAAAAACGTTGCTGATGGTTCCGCTGATCGGAGCTGTAACGGCAAGTCCCGATCTCAGATTTTTATTGGAGACGCTTCCCGGGTTGATTCCCATCATCTGAATCTGTCTTTGCAAAGAAGCTCTTCTTGTCCGCAGGGTTTTTAATTCTGCTTCGGCATTCTGGAGGTTTTTCTTAGCTCCCGCATCATTATCAAATAATTCTTTTTGTCTTCTGTATTCCTGCTCTGCAAAAGTGATTCTGCTTGCTGCGGTAAGATAGTCTTCCTGAAGCTGTATAAATTCAGGATTGGCAATAGTGGCAATTACCTGTCCTTTTCTTACAAAATCCCCTACCTGAACGTTCAATGTTTTAATAGCTCCGCCGTATAGAGAAGTTGCGTTTGCTTTATTATTATTAGGAACACTTAATGCACCATTTGCTTTGATAGTCGCAGTAAGTTCTTTCATTTCAATCTGCCCTAAAGCCACTCCTACAGCATTCATTTGTTCTTGGGTAAGCTCAGCCATTCCTGAATTTTCAGTTTCTGAGTGTACCTCGGTTTTTTCTTTCGTTTCATCTGTATTTTCCTTTTTTCCGCAACTAACCAGGAATAGTGATAGAAAGATAATGGTGATGATATTTAATGGTATATTCATTTTATTTGTTGATTAAAGAATTGATATTGATCACAGTCTGGTTCACCTGTTGAATGGATTGAAGATATTTCAGTTCTATATCTGCTGCTGTCCAAAGAGCAAACAAATATTCCACATAGGAAATTTCTCCGGTTTTATATCCTAACTGAGCGGCTTTCACAATACTTTTAGCGTTCGGAACAGCCTGATTGAGATAGTATTCATATTGTATAAAATCCTGCTGATATTGGCTCAACAAATTTTTTAGTTGAGCATCCAATTGCTGCTGCTGAAACTTCGCATTGTTCTCTTCCACCTGCTTTTGGTACTCCAGAGACCGGATTCTTGCTTTCGTTGCTCCAAATGTTAATGGAATAGCTACGCCTACATTCACGGAATTAAACCTGTTTCCTGACCCGTAATATTTTTCCTGGCCGTTCAAGGTGTGAAAACCTATCAGAGACTGATTGGTATATCCGATACTGAAATCCGGCAATCCTTGTGCTTTTTCAACATTTTTATTCTTTTCCAGCACTTCCATATTCTGCTTGAAAATCTGAACGGAAGGATGATTGGCCAGAGCTGCATTATCTAAAAGATTTTCCGCTTTTAATGGTTCATACTGCTTAGAAGACGGAATGGAGATCTCTTCATCGGTATTTAATAGGGCTTTTAAATTTTTATAAGCATTATCCAAATACATGTTGTTTTGTTGCAGTAGAAGATTGATCTCTCCTTTCTGGGTTTCTGCCGTATTAATCTCAATTTTCTTAATATCTCCTGCTTTGAACCTTATGGTAGCAATTCTTATAAAATCCTGATACAAACTATCCAGGTACTCAAGCTTAGATTGGTTATACTGTAAATATTCTATCTGGTAGAAGTAGCTTCTGACTTGTTTGACCAATTCATTTTCAGTTAATTTCTTTTCAATTTCTTTACTTTTGATTTCCTCCTGAATCAATTCTTTTCTGGCTTTAAATAAAGTCGGAAACGGAACAGTCTGAGAGATAGCAAATGACTGGTCAAACTTCGGGCTGTTGTATTGCCCGAGCTGTGCGCTGAAATCCAGCTTTGGAAGTTCTTTGGCAGTAGGTTTCAGTGCTTCTGATGATTGAATATTTAATTCCTTTGCTTTTATGGAAGGATTATTTGTCTGCATCAATTCTATAGCTTCCTCTAAAGAGATCGTCCTTGAATTCTGGGCTTTTACATTTTGTCCTAAAAATAAAAATCCAAACAGAACTATTATTGTAAGAGGTTTTTTGAGCAATCCGCCTTTAATGTTGGAATTAAAAATAATATATAACATAGGCAGTACAAATAGAGTCAGAAATGTTGCAGAAATCAAACCTCCAATCACGACTGTCGCCAAAGGTTTCTGAACTTCCGCACCTGCGCTTGTACTGATGGCCATCGGCAAAAAACCGAGCGAAGCAACCGTTGCGGTCATTAAAACAGGGCGCAGCCTGGTTTTTGTTCCTTCTATTACCCTTGTCATTACATCTGAAACGCCTTCTTTTTTCAATTGATTAAAAGTTCCTATCAGAACGATCCCATTAAGTACGGCAACTCCAAACAAAGCAATAAATCCGACTCCCGCACTTATACTGAAGGGCATTCCTCTTAATAAAAGGGCAAAAACACCGCCGATTGCACTCATTGGAATGGCCGTAAATATTAAAGTTGCCTGTTTAAAGGAGCGGAATGTAAAATATAACAGCATGAAAATTAAAAGGAGCGACACCGGAACGGCAATCATAAGTCGTTGACTTGCTTCTTTTAAATTTTCAAATTGTCCGCCGTATGTAAAATAATAACCTGAAGGAAGCCTGATCTCTTTTGCCAGTTTCTCCTGGATATCTTTCACTACGCTCTCTACATCTCTTCCTTTTACGTTAAAACCAATAACGATTCTGCGTTTTCCGGCTTCGCGGCTTATTTGGGCAGGACCGAGCTTATATTCAATATTGGCGACTTGTGACAGTGGAACCTGTGTTCCGGTATTGGTAGGAATCATGAGGTTGCTTACGTCATCAATATTGGTTCTGTAAAGACTATCCAATCGAACGACCAAATCAAAGCGTCTTTCATTTTCAAAAATCTGACCGGCTGATTTTCCGGCAAAAGCTGTACTGAGGACGTCATTGACATCTTCTACATTCAATCCGTAATTGGCGATGCGTGTTCTGTCGTATGTCACATTGATCTGAGGAAGTCCGCTCACTCTTTCCACTTGTGGAGAGGTTGCTCCATCCACACTTTGAATGACTTTGCTTACTCTGTCTGCATAAGTGGATAAAGTATCCATATTTTCTCCAAAGATTTTTACAGCAACATCCTGTCGGATCCCTGTCATGAGTTCATTAAAACGCATTTGAATAGGCTGATTCTTTTCAAAAAACACTCCCGGAATCACTTCCAGTTTTTCCATCATTTCATCGGCAAGTTCGGTGTACGATTTACCTGATTTCCATTCATTTTGCGGTTTTAATACAATAATCAAATCTGTTGCTTCAGGCGGCATCGGATCTGTAGGTACTTCGGCTGAACCTGTTTTTCCAACGACCATTTTCACCTCATCGAATTGTTTAATGATTCTTGAAGCCTGCATGGAAGTTTCTATGCTTTGAGATAAAGAACTCCCCTGTGGTAAAATACAGTGAAACGCAAAATCACCTTCCTGCAATTGCGGAATAAATTCACCGCCCATTTTGCTGAAAGTAAAGAGTGAGATACCAAAAAGAACCACTGTAACCCCAACAATAGTGTATTTTATTTTAATGGCTTTTTGTAATAACGGCTGGTATTTTTTCTGCAGCCAATTCATCATTTTGTCGGAAAATGTTTCTTTATGAGACCTTTTCTTTGAAAGGAATAACGCACACATCATCGGAATGTAGGTAAGAGAAAGGATTAATGCTCCCAATATTGCAAAACCAACTGTTTTAGCCATTGGTGAAAACATTTTCCCTTCAATTCCCGCTAATGTAAGAATCGGGATATATACGATAAGAATGATGATTTCTCCAAATGCTGCGCTTCCACGGATTTTTGAAGCAGATAAGAATACTTCTTCATCCATTTCACTCTGTGTCAGTTTCTGTATAGATTTCCGCAATCCTAAATGATGGAGTGTTGCTTCCACAATAATTACGGCTCCATCTACAATCAACCCGAAATCTATGGCTCCGAGGCTCATTAAGTTAGCGCTTACTCCGAAAACATTCATCATTCCCAGCGCAAAGAGTAAGGATAATGGTATGGCAGAAGCAACGATTAATCCGGCTCTAAGATTCCCAAGGAACAGAACCAGAACAAAAATGACAATCAATGCACCTTCTATCAGGTTTTTTTCCACAGTTCCAATGGCACGATCTACTAATTCCGTTCTATCTAAAAATGGTTCTATCACCACATCCGCAGGCAGAGATTTTTGAATTGTAGGAATTTTCTCTTTAATTCTGTTAACCACATCATTACTGTTGGCTCCTTTCAGCATCATTACCACTCCACCGACAGCATCGGTTTGTCCGTTATACGTCATTGCTCCATAACGAGTGGCGTTTCCGAAACGAACTTCAGCAACATCTTTAATGAACACCGGAACTAAACCGCTATTTTTTACGGCAATATTTTTAACGTCTTCCAAGGAGGTAGCCAATCCGATTCCACGGATGAAATAAGCATTCGGTTTTTTATCGATATAAGCTCCGCCTGTATTTTGGTTATTCTTTTCGAGAGCGGTGAAAATATCCGTTACACTTATTCCCATGGCTTTGAGGCGATCCGGATTTACGGCCACTTCATATTGCTTCAATTCTCCTCCGAAGCTATTCACCTCTGCAACGCCTTCCGTACCGTATAGTTGCCGGGCAACGATCCAGTCCTGCATGGTTCGGAGGTCTTTCGCATTATATTTTTTTTCGCTGCCTTTTTTAGGGTGTACAATATACTGATATACTTCACCTAACCCTGTACTTACCGGTGCAAGCTCTGGAGTTCCGATTCCTTTTGGAATATTTTCTTCTGCCTGTTTTAATTTTTCATTAATAAGCTGACGGGCAAAATACACATCCACTTTATCTTTAAAAACAACGGTAATGACTGATAAGCCAAACCTAGAAATACTTCTGGTTTCTTCAATGTCGGGAACATTGGCAATGCTTTGCTCAATAGGAAATGTGACCAGCTGTTCGACTTCCTGCCCCGCCAATGTGGGGCATACTGTAATAATCTGTACCTGATTATTGGTGATATCTGGTACGGCATCAATAGGCAATCTGGTAGCACTCCAGATTCCCCAAATGATCAGCAACAAGGTCATTATACCAATAACAATCTTGTTTTGAATACTAAATTTTATGATTTTATCTAACACAATTCGATTTAATTTGTGATTGCTTTAATCGCAAAGTCTGCATGATGGCGTTTCACTTAGCAAAGTTTTAAATGATAGCAATCATTAATGTTATTGAAATTTTACAACTATCATTGAAAAATGACAGTTTGCAAAAATATAAGGAAGAACTGTGCAATGGAATTGCAAAGTTTCATCATACTCAGAAAGATAGTTTTCTGAAAATCAAAACAAATTAAATCTTAGGAGGTTGCCAGATATGGTCATACACCTGGTACGCGAAATTATTCTTCTGAAAAAGGATTTTTTTTGAAAAATATAAATGATCCTTGGCGGGAATATCAATCAACGGTTCCATTTTGAATGCTGCAACGGTTATCTGACAGCAGTTACAGATGCATAACGGAGAACAGATATCACCTTTATCTTTAGAATGGGACTCGTCAAAGCGTAAAGAAATTTCCGTATTGCTTGATCCTGATTGTTTATGCACGTCTGCACAAGGCATTAATGATAATGCCATGAAATAGAATGCTAATATCAATCTCAAAAGGTTCATATTGACAAAGGTAGAATTTTTTAAAGCAATAGCAAATTTATTAGATTTATAGTTTTAATCTTAGAAGGCAAATTAATAAATCTAATCAGTGTGATTTTTTTATATTTTTGCAAAAAATCTATTATGAAAAAAATACTACTCGTTGCAGGAATTCTACTTTCTCATTGTGTTTTTGCACAAACTGCGGACAAATTAATTATTCTTGATACCAGAGACACCAATGCTTTACCATCCACCTATAACCATGAGGTTAAGGCAGAGTTTAAGTTCAGAGACATATTAGGTGCCCCCGGAACAGGAATGTATTCAGGTTTACTTACTATTGCTCCATGGCAGGATAATTCCGGCAATAAACATCACCAGTTAAATTTCAATGATGGTGGAATATTTTACAGAAATGCTTTTCATGCTGATACACAATGGGGAAACTGGAGTAGATTAGTGATGGAGTCTCATGAAGGAAATGTCAGGGTTGGTCTAAATGACAATACTACTTCTTCAGCTACCTTTAGAGTATACAAAAATGAAAATACCCTTATGGAAATTGCTAATTCATCAGGTGTATTTCAGATTGCCAAAGCATCTTGTGCTAATTGTGGCGCAGTCGGAGCGGTTCCTGGAGATACAGTTTTAAGGAATTTAGGTACTACCCACAATATTATTATTTCTATGCCGAATGACAATAACGATGGCTCAACATACATTGGATTTAATGATGTGTTACATGGTACTTGGATTAAGTTTCTTAATAATGCCGTTGCCAAATTCGATGGAAAAATATATGCAAAGGAAGTTGAAGTGAAAGCTAATGTATGGGCCGATTATGTATTCAAAAAAGATTATAAACTTGCTTCATTAGAAGAAGTAGAAAAACATATTGAAGAAAAAGGACATTTACCCAATATTCCTTCTGCTGAAGAAGTTACTAAAAAGGGGATTAACGTAGCTGAGATGGATTCTAAATTACTTGAGAAAATTGAAGAATTGACTCTTTATTCTATTGAGCAAAGTAAAAGGCTTAAACAGCAGTCAGAAAAAATTGAAAAACTGGAAAAGCAGCTAGAAAAACTTCTTTCTAACCAAAAATAACACCATGAAAAGAAAATTATTCTCACTATTCTCTCTGTTTATAGGCTTTTTAGGCTTCTCCCAAACTGAAGTTTACTTCAAATATGATGAAGCCGGAAACCAAAGATACAGAGGAACTAATATCAATGGAAAACAAGCTCCTGAAAAGCTTACCCAAAAACAGACTAAAACAGAAGAATCGATCCTGAAGGAAACCCAAACAGTTGCAACTGTCCAGGAGAAACCGATGGATGAAAAAACATTTTTGAAACAGATCAGGCTTTATCCTGTTCCCGTAAATGATGTTCTTACGATAGACTGGACTGAAGAGGTGGATGATCTTATCAAAACTGTTTCTTTGTATCAGCATAGTACAATTCATTGGAAATTTCAGCAACAGAATATTCCGAGTTTGAAAAGACAATTGAAGATCAATATGTCCGGATATCAGTGGGGTGTATATATTCTACGCTTTACTTTAAAGGACGGCAGGGTTTTTACAAGGAACATCACTAAACGATAAGCTGTTTTTTCATTTATTAATTCATTACATACTAAGAATATGAAAATTCTTTCATCATTTATATTATCCTTTATTTCAATAATAGGATTTGGCCAGACCATTCTGTATCAGCCGGAGAGTGTTTCCAGAACGGTACAGGATCCTCAGACAGTGGTTTTGGCTCAAGGATTTCATGCAACCTCCAGTGTCTCTAATCCGTTTGTAGCAAAAATTGGTCCTGCAACAGAAAATCCGGGAGGAGGACCTACAGATTCTCAGGCGGGAGCTAATAATCCATCAGGAACTACGGCACCTTCGGGACAGAGCTTCCACGATACAAGGGGAAATATTGACATAACCGGGACCGGGCAATTACAATACACATTACCCGTTCCTTTACCTCCGGGAATTAAAAATGTAGCTCCGCAAGTTAATCTTGTTTATACTAGCGGCTCGGGAAATGGCATTGCTGGTTATGGCTGGAATATTTCAGGAATTACTTCTATTTCCAGGAGTGGTAAGAATATTGAAAAAGACGGAGAGGTAAAAGGCATTCAATTAGACTATTCGGATTATTACAGTTTCAATGGCCAGAGATTAATCTTAAAATTGGGGGAATATGGTAAAGATGGTGCCGAATATGTTACTGAAAAATATTCTAATATAAAAATCAAATCTGTTGGAGCTGTTACGGGGCAAGCTTGGCAAGGACCAGAATATTGGGAAGTAACTTTCGAAGATGGTTCTCAAGCTTGGTATGGAGCAACAAGTTCTGGTAGTAGTGAGGCAAGAACTCCTGTAGAGTATAACATTGTTAAATGGAAAGATGCACAAGGTAATTATATTTCTTATCATTACATGCAGACTAAAAACGTTGCTGTAATCTCAGCTATAGAATGGGGAGGCAATCAAACATTAGGAAAATTACATTTTAACGAAATATTATTTAATTACATTTCAAGAGATCTTAAAGAACAAACTTATATAAATGGAACTTCTTTTATTCAAGAGAGATTATTAAGTAATATAATTGTTAATACTAATGCTTCTCTATTTAAAAAATATTTTATTGAATATGGAAACAATGGAACCAATTATCAATTTGTCAACAAAGTAACAGAATATAATTCTGAGAATACAGCTGCTAATCCAGTAATATTCTCATATCCGAACCTAGTTTCATCCCAGGTAGATTATTATGGTGTTCTGCCTTATAATAGTGACTCATTTGATAATGTAAGGCTCACAGGAGATTTTAATGGGGATTCATATCTGGATTTTATTATGAGTAATGGTACAATAAAACTTGGTGCTTTTAATGACGCATACCAAGAAGTTTCTACCAATAAGATTTTTAATGCAGATGCTAAAGTGGTTAATACATTACTGGATGAAGAAGGGCAAATATATAATGGAAACGGAATTGTTCAATACGAAAATAATACTATTACAGGATATATTTTCAGAAACAATACATTTGTTAAAATATTTGAAAAGCCCGTTCAGCCAGTTTGTGTAACATGCACAAATACAGCTACTATAAATGAAGGTGATGTAAATGGAGATGGAATATCGGATATATTTCTTACTTTAATAAGTGGTGCTTTTGTAGATAGATATATTATAGATTTGAAGAATTCAAATACTCCCGTATCTACTTATTCAGGAGGTTTTGCTTTTAACGAAAATTCTTATACAAATCAAAAATATATGGATGTTGACGGTGATGGAAAAGTTGAAATTATTAATATTTCAAATACAGACTACACAGTATTCGAGTTTGTAAAAACATCTCCTACTCAATATCTAAAAAAAATAAAATACACAGAGAGCTTATCAGAAACAAAAGACCCTAATTTCCCTGTACTCTTTGGTGATTTTAATGGGGATGGAAATCTGGACTTTACCATCCCTGTTACAGATAACCAGAGTTCGGACAATTGGAGATTTTATTTAGGAACAGAAAATGGTTTTCAAAATACTCTAAAAACGAATTTCCTTAAATACAGGAAACCAGCAGAAACATCACCTTTGGCATTAATTGACTATCATTTTTATTCTATTTCAGATATCAATAAAGATGGCAAGTCAGATATAGTCTTTATTTATTCTAAAAATAGTGTTGGAGCTGTAGGTACCAGCGGAAACGCACTTTGGAGAACTTTACAGTATGAGGTTAAAACGATGCTCGCCAATGGAGGTACAGATTTTATAAATGGATTCAATACTACAAGCCCTTCCTATAATGTCGGAGGAGCTGAATATGGTTTATTTCAACCTTTAACCTATCCAATTAAATCAAATAATAATTATTATGATATCTTCATATTCAAAAATACAAGGGTACACAAATACAGGGCCCAAACTTCATTAGCTGAACTATCCAGAATTCAATCAATTAACCAAGCAGGCGTTACAACTTCTGTAAAATACTTAGAAGTCATTTCCGATAATACAACTAATCCTGACTTTTATAAAAAAACAAAAAAAGAATTTTATCCTTATTTTTCATTGCCTCGTGCAGACCAGTCTTTTATAGTTGCACAATTTTTACAAGAAGGGAAAAAACAAGATTTCAGATATAGGGGGATGACGGGGCATATGCAAGGGAAAGGAATGGTAGGATATTATCAGACTGCCCGCTCTTCTTGGTATGCTGATGGATTTGAAAATACCAAAATATGGTCCGGAGTGGAAATTGATCCGCTAAATGAAGGAGTTCCAGTAAAAGAATGGGCAATCAGGACTAATGATGAAGCTAAGATTTTCCCTGCTGATATTTCTGAGAACAATGCACAGTTATTAAGTTTTAAATCTACAACTTATCAAACGGATAAATTACTAAACGGACAAGTGGTAACCACCATTAATGATGCTGATAAACCTAAGGTTGTAACAGCTATTATTCCGAAAAGTAATTTAAGTAAAGACTTTTTAACCAATACGGTTACTTCAGGTACGATTACTTATGGTGAATATTATCTTCCATCACAAAGTGTTTCCAATGTTAACAATAATTATGCAGTAACTACTTCAACCTTTGACTATATACATAATATTTCCGGAACGGGTTCCGATTATTATATTGGGCGTCCAAAATCCAAAACAGATGTAATTCAAGCTTATGGAGACACCAAATCTGCTAAACAAGAATACACTTACGAAAATAATCTCCTAAAAACATTAAAAACATGGAACAGAGATAACACTGGCTATTTACAGGAAACCTATACTTATGATGGATTTGGAAATATTACCCAAAAGATAGTAAGCAACAGCACTGATTCTCAAACCCAGACAGAAACAAATCAATATGAGCCTAAAGGAAGATTTGTTATTAAAAAAACGGATAATTTAGGATTAGAAACCAATATTGAATATAATGATTGGGGACAGATAAAAAAACAAATCGATCCTTTAGGAAATACTCTTGTTAATACCTATGATTCTTGGGGTAAAATATTAACTTCAAAAACAAACTTAGAAGGTACTACAACCTATCAGTACGAAAGAGATAATAACTCCAATATTATTGTTACCCAATATAATGCAGATGGTGATGTATCCAAGAAGTTTACCAATAAGCTAGGACAAGAATATAAAGTTTCCACCAAAGCCTTTGGACAAGGTCAATTTGTTTCCAAAGAAACTCAGTATGATGTATTGAGTAGAAAAATAGCTGAAAGTGAGCCTTATTTTGATGGACAAAGTGCAAACAACTGGAATATTATCGCTTATGATGATTCTGTATTTCCTTCAAAGGTTACTGCTACGGCATTTAATAGTAAACAGATAGAAACAACAGTTTCCGGCTTAATAACAACAGTAAAAGAACTTAACGGATATGGAAGGATCACTTCTAAAACAAACGATGTATTAGGAAATGTGGTTTCTTCCACAGATAAGGGCGGAACGATCCAGTTTACCTATAATGCAGCCGGGGAGCAGATCAAGGCTCAGTATGCGGAAAATATTGTGACTACTAAGTATGATGTCTGGGGAAGAAAATCTGAATTCAATGATCCTTCCAACGGAACTTATAAATATGAGTATGATGGATTTGGCCAACCGAAGAAAATCACCAGTCCGAAAGGAACTAAAGAATATACTTACAACAATTTAGGCCAGCTGATCTCTCAAAGAGAACTTTCCACTACTGATGGTGGGCAAGCTACGGATAAAACGATTACTTATACTTATGATGATAAAGGAAGGGTAACTTCAAGATCCGGAACATCCAAAGGAAAAGCTTACAGCTCTAATGTTGTGTATGATCCTCAGGGAAGACTGTTGTCTTCATCGGAAAGCAGTAATGGGAAATACTATATCCAAAAAGGGATTACCTATGATGATATGGGAAGGGTTATCTCTTATGAAAAGAGCCTTTATTCTTCAGGAGTACTGACTAAAGTAAATATAGAGAATATATACAGTACCTGGAATGGGGAATTGAGTCAGGTAAAAGATAAGAATTCGGGTAAAGTATTATGGTCTTTGATAGAAACCAATGCTAAAGGTCAGATATTAAGAGCTAATCTTGGAAAATCTAAGATTTATAATACGTATGATGGCAATGGTTTCTTAACAGAAATTGATCATCAGCATTGGATGCAGTTACAGGGAACACCTAGTATTCTTCAAATCAATTATACTTTTGATGCCATTAAGAATGAGTTGAAAAGCAGAAATACATTAGGAGATTTCAATATCCTGGAAGAGTTTGATTATGATGACAACAATCGTCTGGTTAACTGGACCAATCCTGTAACAGGTATTAAACCAACGAGCAATAGGAATGTTTATGATGTCAAAGGAAGAATCTTGGAGAATGACCAGGTAGGAACCATCAAGTTTGAGAACCCTGCTAAGGTATATCAAGCAACAGGAATGACTTTAAATGCGGCAGGAACTCAAAACTATAATAATGATCTGATCCAAAGCATAGCTTACAATGAGAATAATGATCCGGTATTCATTGATGGTGAAAAAGGAGATGTAGCCTTTCAATATGGACTTTCCAGTATGAGACAGAGAGTAACCTATGGAGGCAACTTTAGCATTGATAATGATGGCAAGTTTACTAAATTCTACAGTGAGGATGGAAGTTTTGAAATCCTTAAGGATAATGTAACCGGAAAAGAGAAACATATTCTTTATATTGGAGGAACGCCTTATGCAAGTAATATCATTTACCTGAAGAATTATGATGATGCTACAGGATCTTACAAATTCTTACATAAAGATTATCTGGGAAGTATTTTGGCGATCAGTGATGAAGATGGCAATAAGCTGGAGCAGAGACATTTTGATGCATGGGGTAATTTTACTCATTTGCAAATAGGAAATGGACCAATCATTACAGATAAAAATATTATTAACACAACTTCGTTATTAGTAGACAGAGGATATACGAGTCATGAGCATTTTGCAGAGGTAGGTATTATTCACATGAATGGCAGATTGTATGATCCATTACTAAGAAGATTCTTAAATGCAGATGAAAACATTCAGGATTCTTACAATACTCAGAATTACAATAAATATGGGTATGTACTCAATAATCCTTTGATGTTTAATGATCCAAGCGGAGAAATTTGGGAAGCAGGTCTTTTATTGACATTCTTAGCTTATGCTATACCTGCTGCGGCTATTGGCATAGCAGTAGCCGTAACTGTATATACTGTTCAAGCATTCATGAATAACAATTGGTCATTGGAAGGTTTTACAAAATCTATTTTGTTTGGAGCAGTCACAGGATTTGTATCTGGGGGATTGGGACATATTTTTACAGCTGGCGGCTTTTGGACAATTGTTGCAAATGGGGCATTAGCAGGTGCGGGAAGTGGTGGCGTAACAGCTCTTTTAACTGGACAGAATTTCATTGAAGGGTTAGCTAAAGGCGCCGTAATGGGGGGAGCCGTAGCCGGATTAGGTTGGGTGGTTGGAAAAACTGTTACCTATTATAGATCAAAAACTCCAAATACCATAACTTCTACTGAATTAGAAAATGCTGGTTATGATTTATCTGACACTTCCTTCGACGATTATTATACCACCGATAAACAAGTTCAAAATGACTTTAATTTAACAACTGGAGATTATCAAGCTTCTGTAGACAATATCAATACTGAATATAAAGTAGCAACAAGCCAAAATATTCCTAAAGGATTTAGTCTTACAGATAGACACCAGATCTGGACTGACAACCCAAAAGAAGATGGATATGTACTGGGTATTACAACTAACAGAAATAAAAATTTGTGGGAATTTTTAGTTAAAGGACAAAAATCATCAGTACTAATTGCTCCAAATCTAGGGCTAAAAAGTAATTTTTTAAAGCAAGCTGTTTTTGGCCATGAATACATCCATGCCTATCACAGATATATTGGTTTAATGGCTAAGTATGGGAAAAAATATTCAGATTACACTGAATCTTCTGCTTATCATTTTAGTATTAATTTACTAAAACATAAAGGACAGGATTATAGTGCTATTTTGAATCAGTTTTATAATTATGGAGCCAAATTTCCAGGAGTCTTTAACTGGACTGCAGCTATTAACAACATCGTGAATTTTAAAAAATAAATCATGAAATATTTGACATCCATATTTTTTGTCTTGATAGTGAATTGTAAACAAGAAAAAAATATCGTAACAGAAAATGATATTATAAGTATAATCCATCAGAGTAATAATATTGTAAACAATATAACCGGCAATTACTATATTCTTGATAAGAGATTTAAGAATCCTGGCAAGCATAGCCTAACAATGACAGCTAATGATATTAGTTTAATTAAGAAAAAAATTATCAAAGAAGATATATATAAATTAGAAGATTCTTTAAAGTTTATTAAATCATGTAAAGTGGCTTGTCTTTCAGAAATTACAATATTATATAAGTCCGGTAAAAAACAATATTTTATTTTTGATAATTACCATTATAAAGATAATTTCAATAATAGATCTTACAAAAAAATTGTAAACTTAGAAGCATTAATAGCGAAAATAATAATGAAAAAGAAAATTGATCCTGAATCTATAAACGTAAGCTTCTAAAATAATTTTAACAGCCATTGCAATGCAATGGCTGTTTTCTTATAAATTCGGGTTGTTCTCAATCTCTTTCTGTGGAATGGTAAAAAGGTAATACCTGCTGTTTGGAGCAAATGCAGACTGATCCGGAAAAGCAAAAATGGTATGGCCTCTTCCATTAACTGTCTTTATAGTCCCGTTTGGTGTGGTTACCTGAACCTGTATCGGCTGCCCGTTTGCATTGACATAAGGTTTTCTCACCACGGTTCCCTGTGTTCTGATAATATCTGATAATGAAAATCCTTCTCCGAAGAGCTCTTTTCTTCGTTCAATTAAAACTTCCTTAATCACTGCATCCTGTGCTAAAGAGCCACTGTAAAGATTTGCATTCCGGGCAGATTTCAATTGGTTCAAAACGGTTACAGCATTGGTAACGTTTCCGTTTCTGGCTTCCGCTTCGGCTTCTATCAAGTACATTTCAGCGGATCTCATCAATACAATATCGGCAATCAGGGTGGCTTTAAATTTAAATTTAGCATATCTCAACAGTCCTTCTCTTCCGGGTAAACCATCCCATTGGAATAATTGATAACGGATATCATTGGTGTCAAATAAATCTTTAAAATAAGGATCTGCCATAAAGCTGTAATAATAGCTTCCTGAAGATGAAACATCTAAATAATGAAAAGCATAACTTTCACCTGACTGTTCCTGAGTCTGGCCATGTCCCCAAATCCATTCTCCATTGCCGATATCATTGAAACCTTCTTTATATTTCTCGGGAACCATTAACGGATATCCGGTTCTGGCCACTTTTGCTGCAGCAATGGCTTTACTCCATTCTCCTGTATTTAAATAGGTTCTAGCCAACAATCCATTCACCACTGAGCGGTCAATTTTATCTTTGTTATTTCTTGTATAGTTTTGCAGTAGATTATCAGCATCCGTTAAATCACTTTTAATCAACGTATAGATTTCTTCAAGACTTGCTTTCGGCTTTCCAACGGAATTTATAGTGGTAGGCTCTGTATATACCGGAACGGTTAAAGCGTTTTTGTCTTTCAGATAACTGAACTGATAAAAGCTTGCCAGATTTAAATAACAAAATGCTCTCAATGCTTTCGCCTGACCTTTTACCTGATCTTTTTTTGCCTGGCTTCCTTCCACTACATCTATTCTGCTTATTACATTATTCATATTATTGATAGTAGAATACAGTGCATTCCAAATGAAAAGTGAACGGCTCCCGGTATTGTTCACCAAGTCCGTGAATGCATAAGCAGAAGGAAAACCGTACTTATTCGTTAAAACAGCAACGTCACTTCCCATGGCATCGCTCGTTCTCAGTACTGTGGAATACCCTATATTGGCATACGTAGGTCCATCATCATTTAATTTTGCCCAGGCTCCGTTGATTACGGTTTCCGCACTTTCTGCTGTTTTAAAAACTTCTGCTTCATTGGCCTGGTTGGTAGGTGCTGTTTCCAGATCACTTTCACAGCTCAATATAGAAAGATTAAGTAATAATGATAAGGACAGATATACTATTTTTTTCATGTTTTCAAATTTTAAGATTGTTAAAGAGTTGCCTGAAGGCCAAAAGTTATCGTTCTCATCGCAGGATATCTGTAATAAGTTGTTCCGTCTAATGTTTGCTCCGGATCCATTCCTTTATGCTTGTAGAATGTTAACAGGTTTTCCGCCTGAAGGTAAATCCTGAATTTTTTCAGTCCTATTCTTTCGAAATAATCGGATGGCAAAGTATATCCCAGGCTTACATTTTTCACTCTCGCATACGTTCCGGAATATAAAAACCTTGAAGATACTGACGTCCAGTTATTGGTCGTTGTACTTAAAGCAGGCACATCGGTATTCGTATTTTCAGGAGTCCATCTGTTCAGAATTTCCGAACTCCATGCTCTACCGCCTGAGCTTCCGTTATGCATAATCATCGTATAATCGGTATCCAGAATTTTTCCACCGATGCTGAATGTCAATAACCCTGAGAAATCAAAGTTTTTATAAATGATACTGGTCGTAATTCCACCTATTAATTTTGGAAGGGAGGAACCCTGTAACGTTTTGGTCGCTTTTGCATATTCTGAAGTAGTTCCTTCCACAGTATTTCCATTGGCATCCTTAGAGATGGTTCTCCATAAAGGTTTTCCGTTACTCGGGTCTACTCCTACCCATTCAGGAATGAAGAAATCATAAATGGAACCTCCTACCTGTAAAAGCTTTGTTCCGCTGACAATGGAGCCTTTCGGAAGTTTCGTAATTTCATTTTTCAAAGTACTTAAGTTGACATCAACATCCCACTGGAAATCATCATTCTTAATTGGTGTTGTGAATAGGGAAAACTCAAATCCTGTATTCTTTAATTCTCCGATGTTTGCCTGGAAACCGCTGAAGCCTAAAGATGGTGCTAAAGGCATTTCAAACAGAAGGTCTTTACTCTGACGCTGGAAGTATTCTACATTTCCTTTAATTCTGTTTTTAAGGATGGCAAATTCTAACCCGACGTTTAAATTGAGGTTGGTTTCCCATTTCAGATCCGGAGTAGGAAGTCTGCTTGCAACAGTTCCCGGTTCTCCAAGATTATTGTAAAATGCATATAAGCTTTGATATGCATAATAGGTACTTAGTTTATCATTTCCTTGTCCTCCATAACTCGCACGCAGGGTAAGCTGATTAAAAACATTCAGGTTTTTGATAAAATCCTCATTTGACGCCTTCCATGACCCTCCCACAGACCAAAATGTTCCCCATCTGTTATCCGGAGAAAATCTTGATGACCCATCTGCTCTTACTGATCCGGAAACGAAATATTTATTTTTATAATCATATTCTATTTTTCCTAAAAAGCTCAGTAATCCTAATTTATCACTATTCCCGCTAAAACTGCCTAATAAAGCGGCTGCATCCGGCTCATAATAATATGGAAGTGAGAATTGGCTTCTGCTTCCGGATATGGTTTGATATTCATAATGATAAAATTCCTGACCAGCCAGAACGTTAAAGTGATGCTGGCTTAACTTTTTATCATAAGTTAAAATATTACTTGTGGTGTAAGATAGTGTTCTTGAATTAGTCTTGGTAACTGATCCCCCGATTTCGCTTCCCTCTCCTATCAAAGGGTTTGTATAATAATGTCCATTATAGTTAACCAAATCAATGGAAAAACTCGACTTAAATTTTAGTTCAGGCAAAAAAGTAAAGTCTAAAAATCCTTTTCCCGAAAAATTATCTTCTCTGTTTTCATTTTTGTCTAAAGGTAAAGTGGCTGCTGCGTTCTCATTCTGCAATGCACTTGTAGGTCTGTATTTTCCGAAATCATAGATATAATTTCCATTGGCATCCAGCTTATAGCTTCCATCTGCATTCCTTTCATAATAAGGGTAGAAAGAAGGGATTACCCTAGCTGCATTAATAATATTATCCGTTCTGGAATCTGAAGAAGGAGGTGCTTGTTGAAGACTGTTGGTATAGCTTAAATTAGCTCCTACATTTAACCATTTTTTTACTTCCGTATTTATTTTTAAACGGGTACTGTACTTTCTGAAACCGGACTCAATAGCGATTCCTTTATCATCCAGATATCCTAATGAAAAATAATAGTTGCTTTTTTCACTTCCCCCACTGAAATCCAGATCTACCTGGTTTCTCGAAGCCACTCTTTGCAGAATATCTCTCCAGTCATCATTCCATAATGCTTTTGCTCCAGGTAAAAGTTTCCCATCGGTTCCTACAGGTTTGGCGTAGTTTACTCCATAGGGATTAATTCCCAAAGCATTCACCAGGTTGTCCGTTGCCATTTGCGCTGCTTGCTGCGATGAGATCTGACTGGATTTATATCCATTTCTCAATGCCTCCCAATACAGCTCAAAGTACTGATCTGTACTTACTTGTTCATAGTCTTTCACCGCTCTTGTTGAAAAACCCTGACTGATATTGAAGTTAATTCTTGCCTCTCCTTTCTTGCCTGATTTTGTGGTAATAATAATCACTCCATTGGCTCCTCTTGATCCATATAATGAACTTGCCGTTGCGTCTTTAAGCACACTTATGGATTCGATGTCATTTGGACTTATGGAATTGATATTTCCATCAAAAGGAATTCCGTCTACTACAAATAAAGGATTGCTGGATGCGCTTACCGATCCTATTCCACGGATCCGGATGGATGCTACAGAACCCGGTTGCCCCGAAGCACTCACCGCCTGAAGTCCGGGAACCTGTCCTTCCAATGCCTTTGTTATATTCGTTACAGGTCTGTTATTGATTTTTTCACTGGAAATGGTTGCTACTGATCCCGTGTAACTTGTTTTTTTAGCTTTACCATAAGCTACAATAACCACTTCATCAATATTTTTCTCCTGGATTGTATCCTTATCGGATTTTATTTCCTGACCCTGCAATATACTTCCAAAGAAGAATACAGCAATTGAAGGCAGCCAAGATTTCGAAATAATTAATTTATTGTTAATCATAATCAATTTTATTTATCATATATTAAAATTTAACCCTTTGCAGAAAAAACAGCAAAGGGCATCCATAGATATGATTCACCTAATGCTTATTTTTCCTTTTAAAGGCTGAATGTAACACCTTGCATATAGGCAGGTTGTTAAGATTTCACAGGTTCAGTTCCCTCCATCTTTCTTTATAAGCCGATCGAAATATGTTGCAAAGCTAAAAACAAAAAGTCTACAAAACAAGTAGACTTTTAAAATACCATTGAACTCATTTATGAAAAATTAACTTAAAATTGTTTAAAACGCGATAAAATAGCCCTTTAGGGCCATTAAAAAATTCTCAAACATGACAAAAATCATTAAAAATAATATAATCGACACTTATAGTATTCTTCTTAAATTTTAAAGCTTCAATTAAAAAATTTTCTATTTTTATACTATGAAAATTTTAATTGTTAACGGCCCTAATTTGAATCTTTTAGGAACCAGGGAGCCTGAAATTTACGGAAGCACTTCCATGGAAAATTATTTGGAAAAGTTGAAATCAGAGTTTCCAGCCTATAATCTTACTTATTATCAATCCAATATTGAAGGGGAAATTATTGACAGGCTTCAACAAGATGATTTTGATGCTCTCATTATCAATCCGGGAGCTTATACACATTATTCTTATGCAATTGCTGATTGCTTAAAGAATATTCAGAAGTCCAAAGTAGAGGTTCACATCAGCAATATTTACAAAAGGGAAGAGTTTCGACAGAAATCGGTGACAGCGGCTCATACTGATTCCGTTTTATCCGGTTTTGGAATGCATGGCTATAGATTAGCAATACAAAGCCTCACTGAAAATAAATAAAATAAAAAGCCTCATCGTTGATGAGGCTTTTTTAGTTGTATGATTAGATAGTTTGTTCTTGTAATTGAGGTCCGGAAGCAACCAATTTTTTACCTTCTTCTGTATTGCAATACTGTTCGAAGTTTTTGATATATCTTGAAGCTAAATCTTTTGCTTTTTCTTCCCATTCTGCAACATCAGCATAAGTTTCTCTTGGGTCCAGGATCCCTTCAGAAACATTTGGCAATGCTGTAGGAATTTCAAGATTCATAATTGGAACTCTTGTTTTAGGAGCATTTTCGATAGATCCGTCGATGATCGCATCAATGATTGCTCTTGTATCTTTAAGAGAAATTCTCTTTCCTGTCCCATTCCATCCTGTATTTACCAAATATGCCTTAGCTCCGTGCTCTTTCATTTTACCAATCAACGTTTTAGAATACATCGTTGGGTGTAAGGTAAGGAACGCTTCACCAAACGCCGGAGAGAAAGATGGTTCCGGTTCAGTAATTCCTCTTTCAGTACCTGCCAATTTGGAAGTATATCCACATAAGAAGTGATACTGCGCCTGATTTTCATCTAAAACAGAAACCGGAGGCAATACTCCGAATGCATCAGCAGACAGGTATACGATTTTCTTAGCATGTCCTGCTTTGGAAGGCAAAACTATTTTATTGATATGATAAATCGGATAAGAAACTCTTGTATTTTCAGTGATTGAACCATCCGTATAGTCAGCAACCCCATTGTTTACGACCACATTCTCAAGAAGAGCATCTCTCTTGATCGCTCTGAAAATATCCGGTTCTTTTTCTGCGGACAGATCAATTACTTTAGCATAACATCCACCTTCATAATTGAACACTCCGTTGTTATCCCAACCGTGCTCATCATCCCCGATCAGGTATCTCTTAGGATCTGCAGATAAGGTTGTTTTACCAGTTCCTGACAAACCGAAGAATAGAGCTACATCCCCATCTTCACCAACGTTTGCCGAACAATGCATAGAAGCCATACCTTTTAGCGGAAGGTAATAGTTCATGATGGCAAACATTCCTTTTTTCATTTCTCCACCATACCAAGTACCGCCGATAATTTGAACTTTTTCAGTAAGATCAAACATAATGAAATTTTCAGAGTTCAATCCCTGTGCTTCCCAATTCGGGTTGGTCGTTTTAGAACCATTGATTACTGTGAAATCTGGTTCACCGAAGTTTTCCAATTCATAATGAGAAGGACGGATGAACATATTCGTAACGAAATGAGCCTGCCAAGCCACTTCAACAATGAATCTCACTTTTAATCTGGTATCTACATTGGTTCCACAAAAAGCGTCAACCACATAAATTTTCTTAGATGTAGAAAGCTGATCTAACACTAATCCTTTACAAGATTGGAAAATTTCCGGAGTGGTAGGCAAGTTTACTTTACCATCCCAGAAAATAGTGTCTCTTGAAACATCATCCTGAACAATATATCTGTCTTTAGGTGAACGACCTGTGAAAATTCCTGTTTTTACTGATACCGCACCAGATTCTGTAAGCTCAGCTCTTTCAAAGCCTTGATTTTCAGGAGAAACTTCAGCCTGATATAATTCTTCGTAAGAAGGATTATAAATTACCTCGTAGTCTCCTTTAATCCCTAATTTTTGTAAATCCTGGATGATTTTAGCGTTTTTCATTTTACTTATATTTTCTATATTCTTTTTGGGTTCAACAAAATTAAATATTAATTAATTGTTAAAGGTGGTTAAATATAATGATATAAGTCAGAATGACAAAGAAAAATACAGCCTTGTAAACCACTGATTATAAGGAAATTAAATCACCCCATTCAAAAATAGTAGAAAAACCTTTTCCCCAAAAATAGTCTCTAAAGCCGTCAAATTTAGCACTCATTACAAAATCTCCACCCCATGCTCCCAAGCTTTTGACAAAAACAGGGCAATCCTGGAAAAAACGCTGTCTAACTGTGGGAATTTCAAGAAAATTGGATATTTTTTGTTCATGTTCCAACATTAACTGAGAAAAAATTTGCAATTCATTACATAACAAAATATTTCTTGTAAGATTTGAAAATTCATCAACTAAATCTTGAGACTTCTTTTTGGACTTGTACAAATTAATTCCTTCCCGACTATCTTGTTTTTGATTTAAATGAATAAAGATCAACTCATTTTTGAATGAAGGACTAAAGTTTACCTTTTCATATCTGATTTCCGGCTTACTTTGATAAAGAACGGCAGATTTCTCTTTAGCTACCGCTATATCATAACCGCTTCCACCCAAGCTTATTGCATTTAAATGAAACGGATCTATTTTTGCCCATTCTGCAAGATTATTCATTAAAGTGGAACTACTTCCGAGCCCGTAATCAGCAGGAAACTGTAGATTGGTTTTTAAATAATAAGAATTTGCATGCTGTAATTTAACTTCCGAAAGCTGCTGAACATTTTTTAGAGTTTTCATTATGAATTCAGCGCTCGGAAGAATGTTGGTTTCTAAGATCTGCCAGTTTTTATAATCAATAACAGCTTTCAGCCATAATGTATTCTGATGATAGGCTTCCCAGAAAATCAAAGATTCCAAATCTTCTTTTTCTTCAAAAAAAAACTCTTGTCCCAGCCTGGTAGGTACAGCTAAGACAAGAGCTCCATCCATTGCGAAATATTCGGAAGTAAGCATCAGCTTTCCTGGAGAGAATATTCCGGTCATATTTTTTTATTTAGATTGCAGATGCTACTTCTACAGAAGAATCGATTTTTTTAATCAATCCCTGAAGAGTTTTACCTGGTCCTACTTCCACAAAATTAGAAGCACCGTCTTTGACCATATTTTGTACAGACTGTGTCCATTTTACTGGCCCCGTTAATTGTGCAATCAAATTTTGTTTGATTTCATCCGGATTGGTTACCGCTGTTGTAGTGATGTTTTGGTACACAGGAATCGTAGCTTTTCTGAATTTTGTATTTTCAATAGCTGCTGCTAATTTTTCTTGTGCAGGCTGCATTAATGGTGAATGGAAAGCTCCGTTCACTGGTAATAACAATGCTCTTTTTGCTCCTGCTTCTTTCAATTTAGCACAAGCTTCTTCTACTGCTGCCGTTTCTCCTGAAATCACAAGCTGACCAGGACAGTTATAATTCGCCGGAACAACAATCCCACTGATCGTTGAACATATTTCTTCCACTTTAGCATCTTCCAATCCTAAAATGGCTGCCATAGAGCTTGGATTGGCATCACAAGCTTCCTGCATTGCCTTGGCTCTTTCGGCCACGAGCTTCAAACCGTCATCAAATGATAAAACGCCATTGGCAACCAATGCGGAAAATTCTCCTAATGAATGCCCAGCAACCATTTCGGCACCAAGACCATTCACTGCTTTCAATGCAGCTACTGAATGTATAAAAATTGAAGGTTGGGTTACTTCTGTTTTTTTAAGATCTTCATCTGTTCCATTAAACATAATGGAAAGAATATCAAACCCTAAAATTTCATTGGCAGATTCCATCAAATCCTTTATGTCTTTTCGAGAATCGTACAATTCTTTTCCCATCCCCACAAATTGAGATCCCTGCCCAGGAAATACAAGTGCTTTCATGTATTAATTTAAAATATTATGCAAATATAAATATAATGTTGAAAAATATTCTGTAAGCGATAAAAGTCATTAAGGAACCAATCTGATCACACGGTAACCAGTGTTCACATATGCCCCATTCGCTTTTGATTTCACAAATTCAAATTTGGTAGCTAACTGGGTCTGGACTTTATTCATTTGTTTAAAAATTTCTCCTTTTTTATTTTCTCTTGTCAGCATATCATTTACCACATCAAAACCTATGATGGCATATTTGCCCGGCGTTTTACAGTATTTGCTTTTATACGCTGCCAAAATCTCTTTTTCAAAAGTCCCATCTGTGTTGATCTTCCTATCCATCAAATACACCAGATTGGCCTGGCTTAGTTCATCCACTCTTTTTTCGAAGCTTGGAACGTAGTACATACTGAAAGCCTTCACTCCTTGTACTTCTTTTGATAATGCAATAATCTTATTGGAAAATGCTTCACCAGTATTATCAGTATCACTTGCCAAAACAGCAATTACCGGAGCGGCCTGTCCTGTCATCATATTCTGATCAAGTTGAATTTCTGAAGGTGAGCTTACAATCTTCACATTTGAATTTTTAACCGCTTTTTCAAGACCTGCTTTTATGTAATTGGCATTGTCTTTTTTGCCGTCTGCAACGATATATATTTTCTGGTCAGAATATACCGCTTTTACTTCATCAACTATTTTGTCTGCGTAGGTTTGATCATTGGTTTCAACAATGATGAGGTTGCTGTAATTGTATAGTTCCGGAGAATTGGCAAATGGAGCAACGATCGGGATTTTTTGGTTTTTCGTAAAATCCAGCACATCTACGACATTAGATTTAAAGAAAGGCCCTATGATCAGGTCTGTATTGTTAGGATTGATCTGCGTCAATGAATTTTTAAAAGTAGCCTCATTTCCTGAATCCACGATTTTAATATCCAATTTCTGTCCGTTTCTGGCATTTCTTTCAACGGCAAGCTGGGCTCCCGTTAAGAAATCCATTGCCATACTTCTGTATTGGGTTTCGTTGGTGCTGTATCCGAAAGGCAACATCATGACAACGCTTAATGCATCTCCACTTTTCTTTACATAAGCCGGATCCAGTTTTTTAATTTTCAGAACCATACCGGCTTTTAAACCGTTGGATAATTCAGGGTTTAAAGCAATCAGCTCATCAATGGTAACTCCGAATTTATTAACGATAGAAAATACAGTGTCTCCCTGCTGAACGGTATAAGTTACATATTCCTCTGCTGAAGCAGCTTCTGTATTGGAAGATGTGTGAGAAGATTTGTCGTTTCCGGAATCAATCGTCGTTTTGGAATTGGCAGCAGATTCGGCAACTGCATTTGTATTTGATCTTTTTACTTTAATAGTTTCTCCAGGTTTTAAGCCTTTTTCTTCCAAACCAGGGTTTAGAGCAAATAGCTCCTGTTGAGTGATTCCAAACTGCTTTGAAATCCTGTAATAATTATCTTTAGATTGAATCGTATAATTCTCAGTATCAGAAGATGTAGTAGGAGTAGCTGTGTCAACGGCAGTTTCTACAGGTTTTGCTGCAACAGCTACCTGTTGAGTTCCACCATATTTTTTAATGCTTTCAAGAGGTAACGTGATTTCGTCCCCAATTTTCATATGGGAATCCAATTCAGGATTTAATTTTCTTAGATCGGTTTCTGAAATTCGGTATTGCTTGGTGATTCCGTAAATAGTTTGCTTAGGCTGCAAAACAATCTTCCCCAATTCAGTACCCGTTTGTTTTTTTTCAACTACAGCCGGTTTTGCAACGGCTACAGTTTTTTTATCTGATTTTACTGCAAGAACGTCTCCAATTGCTAATTTGCCGTCTTTAAACTTTGGGTTCAGTTTCAGCAATTCATCCACGGTCATACCGTATCTTTTAGCAATATTGTACGGATTATCTCCTTTTACAACAGTGTGGGATTTTTGAGCAGAAACACCCAAAACCATACATAAACCGGATAAAATAAAAAACCTCTTGATCATGTTCGATACTTATAATTTACAAAAATACTTCTTTAAAATTAAATGGCAACAATTATTAATTTTGATTCTTGTACCACCATTTCCTCTAAACAAGTTTCAAGCCATGAATAGCCTTGGTCAGCAAAAAAAACACTAAAATTATAAATTCTTTCCTGCCATGTCTTCGAAGGGTGCACATCCAGGAAGAGATTTTCCAGTCTTTCGAGCAATTCCTTCTGCTTTATTTTTTCCGCATGAAGAAGTCTTTTTTTCATTCTTTTGAATGATTTAAGCTGTCTCACTTCTTCTGCTTTCACCATATTCCCAAAAGATTTCTCAGTAGTTTCTGCCATAGACTTTAATTCAGAAAAATTATTGACCAATACATTTTCTTTTTCTTCCAATAATTTAAGAATGGCATTATTATCTAAAATTTTATTATTGGTAATAGTTGTGAAATTTTGAAAAAAGTCTTCAATTTTCAAATCCAATTTTTCAATTTTCTTTATTGTTTTTTCCTGTAGAAACAGCATGGAGTTTCTTGGAATAAGAATAGGAAACGGAATATCAATGTGAGAAAAATAATCTTTCAGTTCCAGCCAATACATAATCTCAGCATTCCCACCGATATAAGCAATATTAGGCAATATTTTTTCCTGATAAACAGGACGCATCAACGCATTAGGGCTGAATTTTTCCGGAGTGCTTTCCAGTTCATTGATGATTTGTTCCTGACTGAACTGAATATCTTTATCAACAACAATGTATTGTTGTCCGTCAAAATCTATTCTGTCTCTTGTATCAGAAAGATAAAACAGGTTGATTTCTCTTGGATTTACCTGAACTTTGCCATATTTCGCTGTAAGAAACTCTACTTTCTGCTTTGATATTTTTTGCAGACTGAAATGAAGAAGCTCATCTTTAAACACTTCTTTAATTTCTGTCTTTAATTCTTTAGAGTCCCCATCTAAAATGAGGAGCCCAAATTCTGAAAAGAGTCTGTTCACTAAGATTTTAATGGCATCCGTAAGAGTATTTCCTGTTTTATAGGCTTCTTTAAGCATTAATATAAGCTCTGTTCCGAAAACATAGTCTTTAAATTCTTTTTCAAATTCAGAAATAAAGAAAGTATCCGTTACAGGTATTCTTCCAACAGGCCCTCCCGATTTTTCATTTATTTCATAGTAGCCGTTCTGTGTTTTGAAATGATTGATCTCTGCAAAATCATGGTCTTCGGAAGCCATCCAATATACCGGTACAAAATTGAAATCAGGGAAGTTTTCCTTTAAATACGCGCAGGTTTTTATGGTCTGCAATATTTTATATATGAAGAAAACAGGCCCTGAAAACAAATTCAATTGATGCCCCGTGGTAATAGTGAATGTATTAGGTGCATTCAGGTCTTGCAGATTTTCTTTCTGTTTTGAGGAAAGTGTAAGACCAGAAAGCTGATTCTGAATAGCATGAGATAAAACTTCTCTTTGCTCTGTGGTAAAAGATTGCTGCTTTAAGTGAATCTGCTTTCTGAAATTATCTAAAGAAAATGTATTTTCTTCAAATCCTTCAATTCTATGGCTTAAAAAGTCCTTAATTAATTGAGGAATGCTTTCTATATCATTAAATGATATTTTATTTATTGTTTTCAACCTGATTGTACTTTTAGTTGAACAAATACCAGACAATTCCTATATTCAATCTGAAGTCGTATACAGGATAGTGTGGAAATGCGTATGCTTTATTATGAGACGCAAGTGTCCCGATTTGTTGCCCTTCTATAAAAAAGAACATTTTTTTAACTTTCATATTAAAATAAACATCCGCAATCGGCTGCCCTCCGATGGAGAATGAATTAGCATTCGGAAGAATATATTCATTAAGCACCGGGAAATAATCTCTTGATGCAAATTTAGAGAAGTAATATACTTTGATCCCCGCCTGAATTTCTGCTGCTTTTTTAAATGCATGGGTCTGGTAGAAAATATTGGCTCTTCCTATGAAACCTGGCATTGGATATAAATCTTTATTCGTTAAAGCGTTCTGAAACTGCAATCTTGTATTCAAATGAAAATTACCATAGCTAAATGTGGCATCGCCTCCAATTTGAGAAATATTCAAAGGCGTTTCGCTTTGCCTTGGTGTCGCACTGCTGTCGAAATAAGTATAATTATCTATTCTGAAATAATTGGCAAATAGTTCTGTTTTAAACCATTTCAGATTGATGTTTCCGCCAATTTCGGTGATGGTTTGATTCTTTGCATCCTGAAGATAATAATTGAAGTTTTTATAAACCGAAGTATTCAGTAAATAATTGAATGTAGGGTAAACACTTTGAAAGTTTACTTTTGCATTGACGAAGTAATCTTTGATCGGCTCAAATTTCAAATTATTAGTGGTCTTTACATAAGTGCCGAACTCGCTTCCATTTGAAAATTCAAGGAATGAATTCAACTGAACTTTATCCCAAAGCTTAACCTGTAAGTTTCCTACCGCACCCAGCCTGTTTTCTTTAATTTCAGTAGGCCAGGCAACGTCGTTCACGACAACACCTTCTTCTATTCCGAATTTCAACATCTGATAACGAACTCCTGCATCAAGCCTGAATTTTTCATTATCCAAAACCAAACTGACTGTATTGCTTAAGTTGTCAGAATATTTTTTTGTAGAAAGCGGAAAACCGCTGATCAGTTCATCTTCATTCGTATACCAATACGGTTCTAACGCATCCTGATGATAGAAGTATTTATTACCCTGATGGAAAATCGTATGTCTTATTCTGAAAGGAAACTTTTCTGAATTAAAAGGGGTAAACTGATGGCTCAAATAATATCTTCTGTAAGAGAACTGGGAACTGGTAGAAGCAAGATTTACCTGAGCATTCTGCCTGTTTCTATATTCACTATCTCCATTTTGGAACAGATCGTCTTCGAAAATCCCACCGTTTTCCTGGTTGTTGACATTTTGGTGCAAATAATGGGCAAATATCTCATAATTTCCTTTTTTGGTAATATAGTGCCCTGAAAACAAAGTATTATTATTCGAAGCTAAAGAGTTCCTGTAAAGTCCTTGAGAACGAAGCCCCATGTATTCCAATGCAAAATTGAATCTCTTCCCTATGTTTTGGGTGTAGGTAGATTTCAAAGCTGCTCCATTCCTCATTGAGTTATGATAAACAAATGTGGCAGTTGGGGTTTTCACATCATAATATTGCACATCATTAATTCCAATAATCCCATAAGATTTATTGGTAGGCAATAAAGATAGATTTTGTTCAGAGTTGACTTCATAAGATAAAGGATTAAATCCGGAACCCACATTGGCAAACTGAATTCTCCCAAAATTATCTCTATTGTTATACTGTGAGAAGATATAGGTTTTATCGAAGGTCATTACCGTATCAAAAATTTTCTTTTCAGCATATTGCGTCTGAAACTGATAATCATTAATGGTTGGCTTAAATATTTTCAAAGAGTCTTTTCTCCCCGAATCTATGACCAATGTATCTTCCAGCTTTTTATCCAGTTTATTTGAGTCTGTTTTATTGACTACTTGTGCATGAGCAAAAAAGCCTGAGAAAAGTATGATGAGAAATATATATTTCATATGGACTTGTATATTGTTCAAAAAGGTAATGTATTACCACGTGGTTCCATTTCCTGATTCTGTAAAGCAAAAATAAGAAATAAAAGGAAATAAAAAACCCCGTCTGAAAGACGAGGTTTTTTTATTATTTTTCAATACTTTAATTATTGTCCTACAAATACTTCGTTAGCTGCATTACCACCATTATAGTGTGCAACAATAGTACCTGCTGCGTTTCTTACATGCCAGTAAACATTAAGATTCAATGTTCTTGTACACGGATTAAAGCTTGATTTAGTTGTAGCATGATCAGAAGCATATACATTCCCCTGTGGTATTGCATATCCTGTTGGTTGTAAAGGTATATTAACCTCATAAGTAGTAGGGTTGTAATTTACAACAAGATCACTTCCATCATCCATATAACCTTTAATCTTAAATTGCGGCGTTGTTCCTGTTGTAACATTTTCCACAATATAGTTTGTTCCTGCAGGTGCCATCCAATATGCAACAGTATTTTTAAATGTCCCAGTTCCAATAAAGTAAGATACCGGACAAGTTAAAGACATTGACATTTTATGCTCCTGGTTAAAAACAGCGTTCGGTAAAGTAGCTGATTGAAGTTTAAAGACTGCAACTTTAGGAACTGTTGTAGCTCCGGTTTCTAGTATTCTTATTTTAAAAGTCCCTCCATTTTGACCAGCAGCAAGTTCTACAGGGTTTTGAACAATTTGAAAGTTAACTCCTTCAACAGCTGTTGATTTAGCAGCGTCAACTACCAATTTAACTTGATGAGAACCATCAACACTTCCAATGGTACCAAAAGAAAGTTCTACATCGCGATAAGTAGAGCCAACACTTACAAAATAATTGCTTTCTGCTGCTTTATCAAAATTTAGAAAACTTCCTCTATCATATTCTGGGTTTGGCAAACCTTCATCATCAGCACATGAAAATACAGAGAAGAAGGCTGCAAAAAGCATTAGATATTTTAACATATTTTTCATTTTAGTCTATTTATAAAATTAATAACCTGGGTTTTGCTGAATAGCTGTATTCACATTTAGTTCCAAAGATGGAATTGGTAAAGCCCACTTATGGCTGCTTAAAGGCAAGTTCGCTGGGTTACCTCCAGGGAAGTTTGAAGTACTAGAAGAGTAATCTACAGGATGTCTATCAATTCCTGCATTAGCTAAAGTACCCAATCTTTTTATATCTATAAATCTATAACCTTCGTAAGCAAATTCAATTCTTCTTTGATCTAAGATTCCTTTCCAAGCTGCAGTTGCACTGCCATAAGCAACAGTCTGACTAGCTCCAAATCTTTGATCTACTACAGCTTTAACAGCAGCAGCAGCACCTGGTAAATCTCCAGCAGCAGCTCTCGCTTCTGCTTTGATGAAATACATTTCAGAAATTCTCATGATTTTAAAATCATTATTATTTCCATTTGTACCTGTAGTTGCCCAGGTAGCAGTACCTGTTGCAACACCCCCATGTTTGTTGATTACCAATACGTCAGAATCTCTATAATTAGGAGAAGTAGCATAGCCTGGGTCAACAATTGAAGAAGGAGCTACAATAGTTCTAAACCTTACATCAGTTGCACTATTTGGAGCCATTAAGTTATATAAAGCTCTACTTACTTCATAGAAAGGAGAACCAGCTGCGTTTGGTCTTACACTACACCATGCATTGTGTAAGTTCGAAGCCTGTGCATTTTGTTGAGCAGTTCTCTTTAATTTAAAGATAACTTCCTGAGTTGCACCATTAGATTCGTTGAAGAAAACTCCCTGATATTGAGTTTTAGTTGCAAGACTCACACCTGAAGTGTTGATTACCTGATTAGCCCAATTTTCAGCATTTGCATAATCTCCTTTATAAGAATAAGCACGAGCTTTTAACCCTCTTGTAAAGTTAACGTTAGCTACAGTTGGATCAAGTCCGGCAGCAGGGTTAGCTGTGTATAAAGCAATTGCCTGATCTAAGTCACTGTGAATGAAAGCATAAAACTCTCCATTCGTGTTTCTTGGACGATCATTATCTTCAGCTGGGAAAATTCTGTCTGAAATAATACCTGCTAAAGCAGAGTCACTTTTCATATCTGTTGTAAAATATGCTAAGATTTTTAAGTGACAATAAGCTCTCATTGTTAAAGCTTCCGCTTTAATTCTAGCGATAACTTTTGCATCTTCAGCATCCTTAGGTGCTATTTTATTAGAATATTCAAGAACCCTATTAATTCTTGCTAAAGCAATATATGTATTTGCCCATAAAGCAGAGGGTCCACCTGATGTAGGAGTTAAGAAGAATACATAGTCGTCTGTTAAACCTTGTCCTCCGTTTGCAACTCCGATTCCACACTCATCTGTAAATACAGATACAAATTCTGCCTCAGAACGGCCTGAAGCTGCCGCATATACCGAGTTAAGCAATAACCTCAGGTCAGAACTTGTCTGGAAGGCTACATCTTCTGTCAAAGCCCCCGGCGCATAAGTATCTAGCATATCATTACTACAAGATGTAGAAGATAATCCTGCTAAGGCTATAAGTGATATATAAACTAATTTTTTCATTTTTTTTAAATTCTTATTCATTAATTAAAACTTAACATCAAATCCTAAAGTAAATGTTTTAGGAGAAGGATATTGTCCTTGATCCGCTGCTCTATTACTTTCTGCATCATACCCTTGCCATTTAGTCCATGTTGCAAGGTTCTCAGCTTGTAATGTCACTCTTAATTCTCTTACAAATGTTCCGTTTAATACAGATTTTGGAATATTATATCCTAATTGGATATTTCTAAGTCTTACATAAGAACCATCAACCAAGAATCTGTCTGACAATGCCTGAGCTTCATAGTTAGTAGCTGTAAGTGAAGGAATATTTGTATTCGTGTTTGTAGGAGTCCATGCGTTTAATAGATCTTTTGAAACGTTAAATTGACCTAAATCTGTTGGATCGTAGAATCCAGATAGATCATAATCGTATCTATATAAACCTGCAACATATGTAAATGTAGTTGATAAATACAAACCTTTATAATCTAAATCAAATCCGAAACCACCTTGATATTTAGGTACTGTGTTGTACTTAAGTGGTCTTAAATCTGCAGTTGTTGGAGTTTCAGTAGGATTACCGTTGATATCTTCAAATAATAAGTTACCATTATTTGGATTAACACCTAAGTAATGGTATACATATGGTGCTTGGTATAGTGATCCATTTTGAGAGTAAACCATTGGTTGAGTACCTTCACGTAAGATTCCATCTGGTAAATCATATACTCTTTGTTTGTTGATAGATCCGTTTCCTCTTAATGTAAAGGTAAAGTTATCATTCTTAACTATATCATAAGCAAGAGATAATTCATATCCGCTATTTCTTAAATCTTGCGGAGTGTTTTGTCTGATAGATAAAACCCCACTTGTTGGAGATTGTGCCCAGTCATCAAACAGGTCAATTGTTTTTCTATCATAAACGTCAAACTGTCCTCTTAATCTTCTGTTAAATAATTCAAAGTCAGTACCTATGTTCCATTGCTTGGTAGTTTCCCATCTTAGGTCAGCATATCCTAAAGTGATTCCCATACCCATTAATCCGTTATAAACGTTATTAGCAATAGAGAAAGTATCTAGATATGGAGGAGGATTTAATCCAGCCCAAACAGTACCGTCTACAATTCTTTGGTTACCAGTTACCCCATAAGATCCTCTAATTTTAAATGAGTTAACCCATTTCACATTGTCCATGAAGCTTTCTTCATCTAAATTCCATCTACCTCCCACAGACCAGAAAGTACCCCATCTTTGATCCGGGCTGAATCTACTTGAAGCGTCTCGTCTGATGTTAGCTACGATACCATATTTCTTATTATAGTCATAATCAATGTTACCAAAGAAAGAGAACATGTTAAGTCTGGATTGTCCTGCTCCAACTGTTGGTACGTTGAAGTCATCAGCGCTTGTATCTGTAACATAACCCGATCCAGTTCCTGGCACCCAAGTTAATGGGTTAAGACCTCTTTGAGTAAATGTACTTGATTTTAACATAGCATTGTTAAATTCGAAAGCAGCTGCAGCATTAATAGTGTGGTTTCCGAAAGACTTGCTATATTCTAATTGCCATAAGTTATTGAAGTAGAATTGTCTAGATTCAGCAATTGTTTCTGTACCCACTGCTTCTGTTCCATTCTGGAATAAGAAAGAGTTGAATGAGATTGGATGTTGCCAAGTTAATCCGTTTTGAGTAATCAACTGGGCGTTAGCTCTCATTCTCGCAGTAAGGGCAGGAAGAATTTGATAAGACATTTCAGAAGTAACATCTAATCTCATCTCATCTAAACCAGTGTAGAATGTTTTCATTTTATCCATCAAGAATAGTGGAGTAAATAATAACGTTCCTTCAGTTTGGTATAGATCCCATAATTGCTGAGAATTTTGATACATGCTAGGAGAAAGGTGTGGTGCTCCTTGGTACGCACCAATAATCATATTCTGGTTAACACCTCCTGTACCTAAACTTCCAATTTGATCATTTCTAGTGTAACCGATAGCAGTACCTAAACTATATTTAAATTTATTATCGTTAGTTTTACCGTTAATTGTATTTCTAACAGTAAATCTCTTCATTCCACTGTTCTCTAGGATACCATCTTGTTGTAAGTATCCTACATTGGTATAGCTATTAATATTTTTAGCTCCTGTAGTTATAGAGAAGTCATGACTCTGTAAGAAAGAAGGTCTGAAGAAAATATCTAACCAATTTGTATTAGTCTGGTAATTATTAATCTCCTCTTGAGTCATACCAGCTCCTACACCAGCACCATATCTGTTTTCAAGAGTTAACAATTCTCTGGCATTAGCTAAGTTATATCTAGCGTCTTGCAACATTGAAACCCCGATCTGAGATCTATAGTTAAATGTTGTTCTATCACCATATCTACCTGCTTTCGTTTTGATAACAATAACCCCGTTAGAACCCCTGTTACCATATTGAGCTGTAGCAGAAGCATCTTTTAATACTTCCATACTTTCAACATCATTAGGGTTTAATGATCTAAATGAGTCACTGTTTGTAGGGAAACCATCGATTACATATAGGGGGTCAGTGTTACCACTGAAAGTACCCACCCCTCTGATGATTACAGTAGGTTTAGCACCCGGCTGCCCAGTTCCTGTACTAATATTAACCCCAGCCAACTGCCCCTGAACAACGTTCATAAGGTTTGAGTTTGGTCTACCGTTAATAGTTTCTTCTTTAATTTGCGCAGTAGATACCACTGCAGTTTTTTTAGATACAGCTCTATATCCAACTACTACAACCTCATCGATTTTAGTTTCTTTTTTTGGAATAGTATCCTGTTTTGCTTGCGCTAATAGTGTTTGCCCACCCATAAAGAACAATACTCCAGCACTCAATACACGTAATTTAACATTCATATTAACAAATTTTAATATATTTTAATAGGCAAATATGTTAATAAATATTAACACTTGCAAGTTTTTTAAACAGTTATACCGCCTATTTTTTTACAATATATAGTGAATTATAGATAAAATAAATAAAACTTAGCAATAATAGGCGGTTATTATTTAATAAACTTTAAAATAGCCATAGTAAAAAACATTTTTAACAAAAAAAAAGCAATGATGAAAATATTATTTAGAATCGTTATAAATTAAAATAAGCAAAATAAAAAACCACTTGTTAAACAAGTGGTTTTCATGTATTTAAATTTAAAAGCTTTATTTCAACTTCTTTTTAACAGCAACTTCTTCATACACCTCTAAAATATCTCCTACTTCAATATCGTTATATCCTTTAAGGTTTAATCCACATTCGTAGCCTTTTGTAACCTCTTTAACGTCATCTTTGAAACGTTTTAAACTTTCCAATTCCCCGTCAAATTTCACGATTCCGTCTCTTAATACTCTTACTTTAGAGTTTCTCGTTACTTTACCTGAAAGCACCATACAACCGGCAATTGTTCCTACTTTAGAAATCTTGAATATTTCTCTGATTTCTACATTACCAATTACCTGTTCTTTGATCTCAGGAGAAAGCATTCCTTCCATAGCTTCTTTCACTTCTTCAATCGCTGCATAGATTACAGAATACGTTCTGATCTCAATTTCTTCTCTATCCGCAAGATCTTTAGCATTCGCTCCGGCTCTTACGTTAAATCCGATAATGATGGCATCAGATGCTGTCGCAAGGTTCACATCAGATTCCGTGATCTGCCCAACTCCTTTATGAAGAATATTGACGTTGATCTCTTCTGTAGATAATCTCTGCAATTGATCAGATAATGCTTCTACGGAACCATCCACGTCTCCTTTCAGGATAATATTCAATTCTTTGAAATCACCCAGAGCAATTCTTCTTCCAAGCTCTTCAAGGGTTGTATGCTTTTTAGTTCTGATAGAAAGTTCTCTTTGAAGCTGCTCTCTCTTGTTGGCAATAGTTTTTGCTTCACTTTCATCTTCATATACTTTAAACTTATCTCCTGCAGTTGGCGCTCCATCCAATCCTAAAATAGTAACCGGAATTGAAGGTCCTGCTTCTTTAAGGTTTCTTCCTCTTTCATCAAGCATTGCCTTTACCTTACCGTGGTTTTTACCGGCCAAAACATAATCTCCAACTCTTAAAGTTCCGGATTGTACCAACATTGTTGATACATATCCCCTCCCTTTATCTAATGATGCTTCAATAACAACACCTTGAGCATTTCTATTTGGATTAGCTTTTAACTCTAATAACTCAGCCTGAAGTAAAACCTTCTCTAATAAAAGATCGATATTATTACCAAACTTAGCAGAGATTTCCTGAGACTGAACGTTTCCACCCCACTCTTCAACTAAGATATTCATTCCGGAAAGCTGCTGACGGATGTTATCCGGATTAGCATTCGGCTTATCCACTTTGTTTAAGGCAATGATCATTGGTACTCCTGCAGCCTGCGCGTGAGAGATCGCTTCTTTTGTCTGAGGCATCACATCATCATCCGCTGCAATCACGATAATCGCAATATCGGTGATCTGAGCACCTCTGGCTCTCATCGCCGTAAATGCTTCGTGACCTGGCGTATCTAAGAATGTAATTCTCTGACCATTTTCAAGCTTCACATTATATGCACCGATGTGCTGTGTAATTCCTCCGGATTCACCGGCAATTACGTTGGTTTTTCTAATATAGTCAAGCAATGAGGTCTTACCATGGTCAACGTGTCCCATTACCGTAACGATCGGAGCTCTTGGGCTAAGATCTTCTTCGCTGTCGATTTCTTCTTCCGCATCGCTTTCTTCAAGATCCGCATCAGAGAATTCAATCTTATATCCGAATTCATCAGCCACTAGCAATAAAGTATCAGCTTCAAGTCTCTGGTTCATGGTAACCATTACTCCTAGTGAGAAACAAGCGGAGATAACTTCAGTTGGAGAAACGTTCATTAAGCTTGCCAATTCTCCTACGGTAATAAATTCAGTAACTTTCAGAGTTCTGTCTTGTGCTTCAAGTTCTTGCTGACGCTCATCCTGTTCTCTACGGAAAGTTCTTTTATCTTTTCTGTGTTTTGCAGATTTAGATTTACCTCCTTTATTGGTAAGCTTTTCAAGAGTTTCCTTGATCTGGTTTTTAACTTGTTCATCCGTTAACTCAACAGGCATTACTCTTTGCCCAGGTCTGTTATTCTGTCCTCCTTTCTTGAATCCTCCGCCTTGACCTTGTGGACGGTTACCCTGATTGTTGTTTCCAAAACGGTTTCCGCCTTGGCCACCTTGACCTTGCGGACGATTTCCTTGACCACCCTGACCTTGTGGACGATTTCCTTGATTTCCTCCATGAGGACGGTTTCCTTGACCGCCACCTTGGTTGTTTCCGGACTGTTGGTTATTACCTTGATTCTGTTGATTAGAACCCGGCTTTTCAATTCTTTTTCTTTTCTTTTTAGCTCCCGCAGAAGAAGATCTTGATTTATCCGCAAACTGAGTTAAATCTATCTTTTCCCCAACAATTTTCGGTCCGTCAAGTTTTTGATAAACGGTCTCAATTTTTTGAGGTTCTTGCGGTTCGTCAGCTGCTTGAGCTTCAGGTTTTGTTTCAACTGGTTTCGGCTCAACAGCGGCAACAGGTTTAGGAGCTTCTTTCACAGGCTCTTCTACCGGTTTTTGTTCCACTTTCTTTTCTTCCACTACAGGTTTTTCTTTCTTAGCAGGTCTGTTTCTGCTTTCTATTTGAGATAAATCAATTTTATCTAAAACCTTGAACTCCTGTTTTTCAGGTGTTGCCGGAGTAACTTCAGGAGTAGGAGCCGGTTTTGGTTCCTCTTTTTTCTCTTCTGCAACAGGTGCAGGAGCCGGAGCTTCTTCAGCTTCAGGTTTTTTATTTTCTAAATCTATTTTACCTAAAATTTTGGTTTCGGGTTTTAAATTAGCTTTAGCTCTTATGACTTCAGGGGTTTTCTTTTCTTCAATTTCCAGTTTTTCTTCCGGAACTTTGGTGATCACCACTTCATGGGAAGCCTTACGTTGTTCACCATCCTTGGCAAACTCAGCCTCCAATGCAGAATATGCCGCTTCTTCCAATTGAGCGTTAGGATTGCTTTCAACCTCAAAGCCCTTGGATTGTAAAAACTCTACTAATCTGGACATCGAAATGTTGAATTCCTTGACCGCTTTATTTAATCTAATTTTTGGCATTTATATTATTTACTATTTTTTAATTTTTAAAATTAAAGTATTTCCTTTTTACTGTTTATTAAAATTATTTAAAATTTTAATCCTCAAATTCTTCTCTTAATATTCGTTTTACCTCTTCAATTGTTTCCTCTTCAAGGTCAACCATATTTAAAAGACTCTCGGTATCTTTATCCAAGACAGATTTTGCAGTAGTAAGACCTACTTTTTTAAATTCCTCCAAAATCCATTCTTCAATGTCGTCATTAAATTCTTTCAATTCAACGTCATCATCCTCGCTGGACTCTCTATATACATCAATTTCATATCCTGTCAACCAAGAAGCCAGTCTGATATTTTGACCTTGTTTTCCGATCACTTTGGAAATCTCTTCAACCGGAGTATATACTAATGCATAAGTATCTGCCTCGTTGATGTCAATTTTATTGATGGTAACATTTCCTAACGCTCTCTTCACCAAAATCTCAGGGTTTTTAGACCACTGAATCACATCGATGTTTTCATTTCTCAACTCTCTTACAACGCCATGGATTCTTGATCCTTTCACTCCCACACAAGCTCCTACCGGATCAATTCTGTCGTCATAAGCATCTACTGCAATCTTCGCTTTTTCTCCAGGAATTCTCACCACTTTTTTCAGGATGATGGTTCCGTCTTGGATCTCAGGAATTTCCAGCTCTAATAATTTCTCCAGGAATTTAGGCGCAGTTCTGGAAATAATAATTTGTGGTTTAGAACCTTTAAAGTCTACTGTTTCTACAATAGCTCTGATATTTTCACCTTTTTTAAAGAAATCGGATGGAATCTGATTTTCTTTTGGCAGAATAAATTCATTTCCTTCGTCATCCAGCAAAATAACGTGCTTGTGACGGATGTGGTGGATCTCCCCTACTACAATTTCCCCGATTCTGTCTCTAAACTGCTCATACAGCATTGCATTATTATGCTCCTGCAATTTTGTAGCTAAAATCTGCTTCAAAGTAAGGATATTTCTTCTTCCCAATTGAGCAACAGGGATTTCCATAGTATACTCTTCCCCTACTTCAAAAGTAGGATCTATTTTCTTAGCCTCAGAAATTTCAATTTCCAAGTCATCATCTTCAGACATTTCATCCTCTACAATCGTCTTATTCAGGAATATCTGAAAATCTCCTTTATCCGGGTTTACAATCACATCAAAATGATCATCTGAATCAAATCTTTTTCTCAAAAGAGTTTTCAGTGAATCTTCAATAATTGCCATAAGATCAATCTTACTGATCCCTTTTTCGTCTTTAAAATCACCAAAGGATTCAATCAACGCTATATTATCCATTTATCTTTTTTCTTTTTTTAAAATTTAATTACTACTAATGCTTTTTTTATCTCTGTATAAGGTATTTCCTTTTCTTCTTCCACGTCCACTTTACCTTTCCCTATGTCTTTTGGTTTTCTGTATCGCAGGATAAGAGTGATTTTTTCTTCATCCACTTTAGACAATTCTCCTTCGATCTTGGAAGAGTCATGCAGCAGAACTTCAACTTCCCGGCCGATGTTTTTGTTGAATTGTCGCGGTGTTGATAATGGCTCACTTAATCCTGCTGACATTACCTGTAGGCTGAAATCATGCTCTTCACGATCCATATTGAATTCTATGGCACGGCTTGCATCCAGACAATCCTGCAAAGAAACTCCATTGTCACCATCTAAAATTACCGTAATATCATCCCCGGCAGAAATCTTTAAATCAATAAGAAATAAGTCTTTTCTGGTTTCAAGGAATTCCTGTAACAGTTCTTCAATTCTTTTTCTAAACTCCATATAATTATCTTGGTTTACCTGTACGAAAAAAGGCTTTCTTCCGAAGCCTTCTCATTTTTTTCCGTAAATCCAATGCAAATATACGCATTTTTTCTAAAAAAGCAAAATCATCTTAGTATCAAGCAAATAAGCAGGTTTGTATTTATCCTTAAAATTAAAACACAATGATGGTATTTTTACTATTTTTGTCTTGAATTTTTAAAAACAAAACATTTTGAATATAACGATTGTAGGAACAGGTTATGTAGGGTTGGTTACGGGCACCACTCTCGCAGAACTTGGCAATTCAGTATACTGTGTTGATATTGATGAAAAAAAAGTAGAAGGGATGAAAAACGGCATTGTTCCCATTTATGAGCCGAACCTTGAAGAAATGTTTTTAAGGAACATTCAGGCTGAAAGGTTATTTTTCACCACTGATTTAAAAGAGGCCTTAGATAAAAGTGAAGTCGTTTACCTGGCTCTTCCCACTCCTCCGGGAGAAGACGGATCTGCCGATCTTTCTTACGTGTTACAGGTAGCCAATAATATTGGAGAGATGATGACAGAATATAAGGTCATCGTTAATAAAAGTACGGTTCCCGTAGGAACTGCTGATAAAGTAAAAGAAGTGATCTCTTCTAAAACGGCTATTCCTTTTGATGTAGTTTCAAATCCTGAATTCCTAAGAGAAGGTTTTGCGGTAGAAGATTCTATGAATCCCGCAAGAGTGGTTGTGGGATCTAGCTCCGAGAAAGCAAAGGAAATTATGGCTAAAATTTACCAGCCATTCACCAATACCGGTATTCCGATTATCTTTATGGATGAAAAGTCCTCAGAACTTACCAAATATGCTGCAAATTCATTTCTGGCTGTGAAAATTACCTTCATGAATGAAATTGCCAACTATTGCGAAAAAGTAGGTGCGGATGTAGATAAAGTGAGATTAGGAATGGGAAGCGATGACAGGATCGGACACAGATTCTTATTCCCGGGAATAGGATATGGGGGAAGCTGCTTCCCTAAAGACGTGAAAGCTTTGATAAAATCAGGAAAACAAGAGGATTTCAATTTTCAGATTTTAGAAGCGACGGAAAATGTAAATACTGCACAGAAAGTAATCCTGGTTTCTGATATTGAAAATTATTTCGGCGGAAACCTGGAAGGAAAAACAATTGCTTTATGGGGGCTAGCTTTTAAAGCTAATACAGATGATATCCGGGAAGCTTCTTCTCTGGACAATATAGATCTTTTATTGAAGAAGGGCGCAAAAATTGTTGCTTATGATGCAGTGGCAGAAAATAACGTTCAGAAAATTCTTGGAGATAAGATCCAATATGCAAAAAGCATGTATGAAGCTTTAGAGAATGCTGATGCATTATTTATCGCAACAGAATGGCCGGAGTTTAAGAATCCTAATTTCAAGCTTATGGGCGAAAAAATGAAAAACAAGGTTATTTTTGACGGAAGGAATATGTATCCACTGGAAATTCCTGAGCAAAATGGATTTTATTATAAAAGTATAGGCAGAAAAACAATCATAAAATAATAAGATGAAAAATATAATTATCACAGGTGGAGCAGGATTTATTGGTTCTCATGTTGTAAGGGAGTTTGTAAAAAACAATCCTGATACAACCATTATCAATCTCGATGCTCTTACCTATGCAGGAAATCTGGAAAACTTAAAAGATATTGAAAATGAGCCTAATTATGTTTTCGAAAAAGCAGATATTACAAAACCTGAAGAATTAAGAAAAATATTTGAAAAATATAATCCGGATGCGGTTATACATTTAGCAGCTGAAAGCCATGTAGACAGAAGCATCACGGATCCGATGGCATTCATCAATACCAATGTTCACGGAACGGCCAATCTCCTTAATCTTTGTAAAGAATTCTGGACATTAAATCCGGATCATACCCACGGCAGGTTTCCGGATGAAAAAAGAACCAATTTATTTTATCACGTTTCTACAGATGAAGTATATGGAAGTTTAGGAGAAACCGGTTTCTTCCTGGAAACAACTCCTTATGATCCGCAATCTCCATATTCAGCATCCAAAGCGGCTTCTGACCATTTGGTAAGAGCTTATGGAAATACCTATGGAATGCCATTTATTGTATCCAACTGTTCTAACAATTACGGCCCGAATCATTTCCCTGAAAAGCTGATCCCCCTTTGTATTTCCAATATCATCAACGAAAGACCTTTGCCAATTTACGGTGACGGAAAATATACGAGAGACTGGCTATTCGTGATTGATCATGCAAGGGCGATCCACCAGATCTTCAATGAAGCCAAAACAGGAGAAACCTACAACATTGGAGGCTTCAATGAGTGGCAGAATATTGATCTTGTTAAGGAGCTTATTAAGCAGATGGATGATAAATTAGGAAAAGCTGAGGGGTATTCTGAAAAGCTGATCACTTTTGTAAAAGACAGACCGGGACACGATAAGCGTTACGCTATCGATGCTTCCAAATTAAATAAAGATTTAGGTTGGAAACCATCTGTAACTTTTGAAGAAGGACTTTCCAAAACCATCGACTGGTATCTTGAGAATAAAGAATGGCTTGAGAATGTAACAAGCGGAGATTATCAGAAGTATTACGAAAATCAATATAATTAATAACACGACAAGATGAAAGGTATCATTTTAGCCGGAGGTTCAGGAACAAGGCTTTATCCGCTTACTATTGCTGTAAGCAAGCAATTAATGCCGGTTTATGATAAGCCCATGATTTATTACCCTCTTTCCACCTTGCTTCTGGCAGGGATCAAGGATATTTTAATCATCACTACCCCTTATGATCAGGCTGGCTTTATCAAGCTTTTGGGAGATGGTTCACAAATCGGTTGTAATATCGAATATGTAGTACAGCCTAGTCCTGACGGATTAGCACAGGCTTTTATATTGGGAGAGCAATTCATAGGCAACGATCCGGCAGCTTTAGTGTTGGGCGACAATATTTTCTACGGTTCTGAAATGGGAACCTTGTTGAAAAATAAAACTAACCCTGATGGTGGTGTAGTATTCGCTTATCACGTGGCAGATCCGGAAAGATATGGCGTTGTGGAATTTGATGATCACTTCAAAGCGGTCTCCATTGAAGAAAAGCCTTTACAACCTAAATCGAATTATGCTGTTCCAGGCCTTTACTTTTATGATAACGAAGTAGTGGAGATTGCCAAAAACATTCAGCCTTCTGCAAGAGGTGAACTGGAGATCACCGACGTTAACAATGTTTACCTGCAAAAGGGAAGACTGGAAGTAGGTGTTTTAGACAGAGGAACTGCCTGGTTGGACACCGGGACATTCGATTCGCTTCACGATGCCTCCGAATTTGTGAGCGTTATTGAAAAACGACAAGGATTCAAAATCGGATGTATTGAAGAAATTGCTTTCAGAAATAAATTCATTAATGAAGAAAAGCTTCTTGAAACTGCTGCCAAATATGGAAAAAGCGGATATGGGCAATATCTGAAGCAGCTTGTAAAGAAATAAGCATAAATATTTAAAATATCACAAACTATTGGCTTTATGGCCAATAGTTTTTTTGTTCATAATCACAAATATCAATATATTAGTTGTTGCTTTCGATTTATTTCGATGAATAATTCATAAATTGAGAAGTAATGATCGAATTAATTATTATAAATTTGCATAAAACATAACACTGATGAATGAACCACAACAAAAGTGGACAGAAACCATTGAGGCAAGTCACTCTTTGTTTGATTTACGATTAAATGAGGTCTGGAGATACAAAGACCTTATTTATATGTTTGTAAAAAGAGATTTTGTATCAAGTTTCAAACAAACTGTTCTGGGGCCGATTTGGTTTTTTATCAATCCTATCTTAACGACTATTGTTTATCTCATAGTTTTCGGGAAAATTGCCAATTTACCCACAGATGGTGCCCCTCAGCCATTATTTTATCTTGCCGGAGTAACACTTTGGAACTATTTTGCAAGTTCATTAACAGGCACCTCATATACTTTCGCCGGAAATGCCAATATCTTCGGAAAAGTATATTTCCCTAGACTCGTTACGCCTATTTCTGTGGTCATTTCCAATCTTATGCGTTTTTCCGTACAGTTATTATTGTTCATTCTTGGATGGGCCTACTATTTGACGAAAGGTGAAGTTCACCCTAACTGGTGGATTTTGGCCACTCCATTCCTGATCATTTTGATGGCACTTTTTGCATTGGGAGTAGGAATGATTTTTTCTGCTCTTACCACAAAATATAAAGACCTGAATATGCTTTTAGGCTTTGGGGTAAGCTTATATATGTATGCCACTCCGGTTATTTATCCGGTATCTTCACTTCCTGATCCTTTTAAAAAAATTGCTATGTACAATCCATTGACCGGTATTTTTGAATGTTTCAAATATGCCTGGATGGGTGTGGGGGAATTCTCTCCTTTAATGCTGGGAATCAGTTCAATGATAATTTTGGTTCTTTTAGCTGTGGGAATTGTTATTTTCAACAAGGTTGAGAAAACTTTTATGGATACTGTATAAAGTAATTAACTCTAAAAAATCAAAAACATGCTGGCCTTAAAAGCAGAAAATATATCAAAGCAATACCGTTTGGGAGAAGTGGGAACCGGAACACTTTCTCATGACCTGAACAGGTTTTGGCACAAAATAAGAGGAAAAGAAGATCCCTATCTGAAAATTGGTGAAGCTAATGACAGAACTACAAAAGGGGATTCAGAATATGTATGGTCTCTTCGTGATGTTAATTTTGAAATCCAACAAGGGGATGCGGTAGGTATCATTGGACGAAACGGAGCCGGAAAATCCACGCTTTTAAAACTTCTGAGTAAGGTGACCAAACCTACTACCGGAAAAATATATACCCAAGGCCGAATTGCTTCTTTATTGGAAGTAGGAACCGGCTTTCATCCTGAAATGACAGGCCGTGAAAATGTGTTTCTTAACGGGGCTATCTTAGGAATGACCCGGAAAGAAATTAAGCGCAAATTTGATGAGATCGTTGATTTTTCCGGAGTGGAAAGATATATTGACACTCCTGTAAAACGATATTCCTCAGGAATGTATGTACGTCTTGCTTTCGCTGTTGCGGCTCATTTAGAATCTGAAATCCTGATCGTAGATGAAGTTTTAGCAGTGGGCGATGCGGAATTCCAGAAGAAATGCCTGGGAAAAATGGGTGATGTAACGAAAGGCGAAGGAAGAACGATCTTATTCGTAAGCCATAATATTACAGCAATTAAAGAGCTTTGTAATACGGGCATCCTTTTAGAAAAAGGGCAATTGATCACTCAAGGAGAAGTTAACAGAACTATTATTGAATATCAAAAAAACAGTCAGATTAAAGTGTCTTATGATTATTCGGACAGTTCTGAGAAGATCGAAAATGATAAAATACAGGTAAAGACATTTACGGCAGAACCTATTGTTGGAGATATGATTACTATTAAATCCGGTGTACGGGTAACAGTTACTTTCATGTCAAAACTTGAACATGTAAATATTGATCTTTCTTTTTTTCTTAAGAACAGCCATGATTTAACGGTGATGAGTACCGGACTGATGGTATGTGAGAATAAAGATGCGGAGAAGGGAGATTATACCATCACGTTTGAAATCCCACCCTATACTATCAATGAAGATTCTTATTATTTTGATTTTTTCTGGGGTATTAACAGATCTGAAATCGCATTTAGAACCGAAACTTTCGGGTTTGAAGTTAGTGGTATGCAGAATCAATTTGGCGAAATTATAAAGTCACCGGGAATCTTGTTTCCACAAATCACACATAAAGTTGAAAAAGTCTAAACTCCGCAATTGGCTGATTGGTATTTAATTTATACTTTTAATTGAAAAAATTTTTATTAATAATTTATATTCATCAATGGATATTCCTCATATTATAGATTTTTCCAGGATAGGTTCCCAGGATTTAGGATACATCACAGTAGCAGAAGCTCAAAAAGACACCCCTTTTGATATAAAAAGAGTGTATTGGACTTACTATACTCCACAGGATGTAACCAGAGGAGGACATGCACACCGACAATTACAGCAGATTATATTTGCCGTTTCCGGAACTATAGAATTTAACACCCTAGACCTGAACGGCAACAAACAGACATTCATTTTAGATTCCCCTTCCAAGGGGTTATATATTCCCAGACTGATCTGGAGAGACATTAAGTTTAGCCATAGTGCTGTATTATTATGCCTGGCTTCAGAGCTTTATGACGAGAAAGATTACTTTAGAGACTTTGATGAATTTATAAATTACAACCAATGATTCATCCTTTAGCAGATGTACAATCACAAAATATAGGAGAAGGAACAAATGTATGGCAATTCTGTGTGATTCTCAAAGGAGCCACCATAGGGCGGGATTGCAATATCAATTGTCAGGTATTCATAGAAAACCAGGTGAATATCGGAGATAATGTCACGATAAAACCCGGTGTTCAAATATGGGATGGTGTAACCCTTGAAGATAATGTTTTCATCGGTCCGAATGTAACTTTTACCAATGATCTATTTCCCAAATCCAAAAACAAAGATTTCAAACTGGAAAAAACCTTGATAAAAAAAGGAGCTTCCATTGGTGCAAACGCTACCCTATTAGCCGGAATTATCATAGGTGAAAATGCACTGATAGGAGCAGGTAGTGTGGTCACCAAAAATATTCCCGACAATGAAATATGGATTGGGAATCCGGCAAAATTTTTAAAGAAAAACAATGATGATTAAATTCCTTGACTTACAAAAAATAAATCTAACGCACCAACAGGAAATTGAATCCGTCTTATTGGAGACCTTCCGTTCCGGATGGTACTTGTTGGGTGAAAAAATCAAAACTTTTGAGGCAGAGCTCTCCCGATATTGCGATGTCCCTCATGCTATTGGCGTAGCCAATGGTTTGGATGCATTAAGGTTAATTTTCAGAGCTTATATAGAACTGGGAATGATGGAAGAAGGTGATGAAATTCTAGTTCCAGCCAACACCTATATTGCTTCTATTCTTGCCATTACTGATAATAAACTGGTTCCTGTATTAGTTGAACCGGATATTGACACCTACAATATTGACATCACTAAAATTGAAGAAAAGATAACGCCAAAAACCAAAGCTGTTCTGTTAGTTCATTTATACGGAAATATTGTATTTTCAGAAGAAATAAATCAGCTTGCTGAACAATATGATTTAAAAATAATAGAAGATAATGCGCAGGCAATTGGTGCTGTATGGAATCATAAAAAATCAGGAAGCCTGGGAGATGCTGCAGGATTTAGCTTTTATCCGGGGAAAAACCTTGGAGCTTTAGGGGATGCCGGTGCAGTTACCTGTAAAGATCAGGGATTGGCAGATTGTATAAGAACGCTGGCGAATTATGGTTCACAAAAAAAATATGTTAATAAATATCAGGGCTATAATTCCAGATTGGATGAGATTCAGGCAGCCGTGCTGTCTGTAAAGCTGAAATACCTGGATGCCGAGAATCTAAGACGAAAAGAAATTGCTCAACGTTATTTAAATGAAATTGTTAATCCTAAAATTATACTTCCCCGTCACAAAATAGAGGAAAATAGCCACGTCTATCATCTTTTTGTAATCAGGACAGTATACAGAGATGATCTTCAAAAACATTTGGAAGAAAATGGCATTCAAACGCTGATTCATTATCCGATCCCACCTCATCATCAGGAAGCATATGCTGATTTAAAAGATCTTCAGTTACCTATTACAGAAAAAATCCATAAAGAAGTTATGAGTTTGCCTATCTCTCCTGTAATGACAATTGAGGAAGTTTCAAAGGTTATACAAATTATAAATTCTTTCTAACGATGCTTCTCAATATCATATTTTCTTATAACCGGGCCGTTCAGCTAGATTACTTATTACAGTCTATTATGAAATGTTTCAAAATAGACTCAAAGGTTGTAATCATTTATCATACAAGTGGTGAACATCAAAAAGGATATGATCTCCTGAAGAAAAAATATCCCGATATCGCTTTTGTTGAAAGAAAAAATGTTCTTTTTGACATATCCTATATTAAGGCAATCCATTCTAAAAAGAACTGGAAATTTTTTAAAGAAAAAAACTTGTTCAATAAAAATGGAGATAATTTTAAAGGACTGCTTCAAAAAGTCATCCGTAACAGCAACTGTGAATTTTTGATGTTCAATACTGATGATGGTGTTTTCTTTGACGACGTGGTAATTCCCGAAGAAGTCTTCAATACCATCAGAAATAATCCCGAAAATGCATCCTATAGATTATATGTAGGAGAAAACCTGGAAGGACAACCCGCTTATCTTGAGAAAAAAAACGGCTACTATCAATGGGATTATTATACAGATACTACCATACATCACTGGTCATACCCTTTTTCTGTAGACGGAACGATTTATCACTCCAAAGGACTCCTAAAACATTTAGAAAAAATGGTTTTCCATAATCCCGTAACTCTTGAAGAGAATGGATTTCAGTATATTAGGCAAAATAAACTTTTCCGTATTGGAATGAGCCCAATACAATCGAAGTTGGTTGCCACAAAGCTTAACCGGGTTTCAGTGGACTCATTAAATCCCACTATTCACATAAAACCGGATTTTTTGAATGAAAAATTCCTTGAAGGATATACTTTGGAATTGGTAATCCCGGAAAATATCGATAATGCCAATATAGTTCCTTCAGAAATTTACCTTGTCAAGGGAGATCGGAAAGAACTTATTTATTCCTTGGATGAACAGGGAGAAAAAGTACAAAGCTTATTGGGAATTGAAGGTGCAAAAGAACAATTAGAATAATCATTATATTTTGGAAACAAAAGATCTAGTCAGTATAATAGTCAGCAGCTATAATCAGGAAAAATATATTAAGGAATGTTTGGACAGCATCAAAGCACAAACCTATTCCAACATTCAACTGATTGTTGCTGATGATGCTTCAAAAGATGGTTCTGTACAAGCTTTTGAAAACTGGCTTCAGGGCAATAATTACCCTGCGTCCACAAATTTCCATCAAAAAAATACAGGCCTTGCTACAATGTTAAATGAATGTGTCGGGCTTGTAAAAGGAAAATATGTAAAAGTAATTGCCGCTGACGACTTTTTACATCCGGAAGCTATAGAAAAATGTGTTTCCCGATTAGAGGAGCTGGGCGACGAATATGGAATGGTATACACCGACACCTATGCCATTAACGATCATTCAGACATTATTGAAGATATTGCAGACTATGATGCTTTAGGGAATATTGACAAAGATGTTTTCAGAAAAGAATTGATAAAAAGTAATAGAATTGCAGCTTTAACCGTTTTGATGAGGAAAGAAGCTCTTTTAAAAACCGGTGAATATAAATCTGATTTTCTAATCGAAGATTATTACAGATGGCTAAAGATCAGTGCGTCCTATTATATTGCCTATATCCCTGAAAAACTAGCTTATTACAGAATCCACGATTCCAACCTTTCCTCTGCAAGAAAACAAAGAATTGAGATTGAAAACCTCATTCTTCAAATGCTTTTTGACAAAGAAGGTGAAGTAAAAAATAAGATTAACAGTCTGACCCAGAAGTTTTATTTAAACAAAAGTGAGCTTCCATCAGAATATATTGATGCTTATAAGCAATATCCATACAATATGAAAAGACTTAATTTTGCGTTACAAAACAAAATTCCGGTTTTCATCTATACATTTTTAAACAAAATCATTTAGAAATGAAGCCGAAGATTTCAATTATTGTCCCTTGCTATAAACAGGCTGTTTATCTTGATGAATGCCTGCAATCTGTTCTTGAGCAAACCCATCAGGATTGGGAATGCATTGTTGTAAGTGACGGCTCTCCGGACAATACTGAAGAAGTTGTCCGAAAATGGATGGAAAAAGACTCCCGCTTCCAATACCTTTATAAGGAAAACGGAGGATTATCTTCAGCAAGAAATGCAGGAATAGAAATTGCCAAAGGAGAGTGGATATTACCTTTGGATGCAGATGATAAAATTGGCGCTCAATATGTAGAGCTGGCTGAAAAAGAATTTAATAAGGGATATACTATTATTTATTGTGAAGCTCAAAAATTTGATGCAGAAAATGAAAAATGGATACTTCCGGAATATAGCAGACAGGTACTTGCTGTAAAAAACGTTATTTTCTGTACCGCGTTTTTCAGAAAAAAAGACTGGGAAAAAGTGAATGGCTATGATACCCGCTTAATTTACGGCTGGGAAGACTGGGATTTCTGGATATCCCTGATTAAGAATGGCGGTAAAGTCCACAAAATTAATCAAATCTGCTTCTATTACAGAGTCAAAAAAAATTCTATGATCAAGGAAATGTCATCAGACAATGGTGATAAGAAAAAACTAACTCATAATATCATTTATAAAAAGCATATTGAGTTTTTCACAAAAGAACTGGGGACATTTGAAACCTTGTTTGAAAACAATCAAAAACTCACCGCCGAAAATAATCACTTAAAAAAGATTTTAAACAGCAAAAGATATCTTTTAGTAAACAAAATTTTTAATTTCCTGAAACGATGAAAGTATCTGTAGCTTTATGTACCTATAATGGAGAGCAATATCTATCCGACCAGTTAGATTCAATTATGAATCAGACTGTATTGCCGGATGAGATTATTATTTGTGATGACAGGTCAACTGATACAACGATTGAAATTCTCAATGCGTATCAGTCCAAATTTCCGGAAATTTTTAAAATTTTTGTCAATGAAAACAATTTAGGGTTCGTAAAGAATTTCGAAAAGGCAATCTATCTTTGTTCCCATGAAGTGATTATTATTAGTGATCAGGATGATATCTGGGAACAAGATAAAGTATCGAAAACTGTTCATTTCTTTGAAAACAATGCCGGATTTGATGGTGTTTTTCATGATTTAAAACTCATGGACGAAGAAACAACTCTGCCTTCTTACCTGAACTGGAAGAACATTTCACATGAAACCATTAAAAAGGAAATCAGGGAGGGAGAGCTTTTTACAGCTTTGGTTGTTAAAGGCAGCTTTATTTTAGGCTGTTGTTTAGCCATAAGAAAAGAAGCACTGAAAAAGTATGAATTAAAAGACTTTCAGGTGGCCCATGATTATTTCATTGTTCAGAAACTGAGCATGAAAAATACATTGGGCTTTATTCCTCAATCATTATCATCGTACAGGCTTCATTCTAATCAGGTGTACGGTTTAAGATATAAATCAGAGGATACGAGTGAACAAACAGAAGCTTCAGAAAGCAGACAATATTTTAAAAACCATGTTTACAGCTATTTAATTGCTTTGAAAAGAGCTGAAGAGCTCTTCCCGAACGAAAATATAAAGAGAACGGATTTATATTCAAAGTTCATTTCCCACCGGAACATTTATCTGAACAAAATGAGCTTTGCGGAGAAAAAGATTTATATTGCAAAATGTATCCGTCACAAGTATCTTGATTTGCAGCCGGCAGATCTATTTAAGATTTAAAAGTATGGAAGTAAGCATCTGTATCACAACATACAAGCACGAAAAGTATATTGAAGAATGCCTGAACAGTATTTTTGCTCAGGAATTCAGCGGCCGTTATGAGATTATCATTTGTAATGATAATTCACCGGATAATACGGAAGCTATTATCCGGCAAATGATGGCTGCCCATCCTAAAGGTGACCGCATCAAATATTTCAAAAATGTTCCCAATTTAGGATATGTAAAAAATACATTATTCTCTTTCTCAAAGGCTAGCGGAAAATATATTGCAATTCTGGACGGAGATGATTTTTGGATAGATCCTTTAAAACTCCAAAAACAATTTGACTTTTTGGAATCACATCCTGATTTTTCAGCAGTAGGATCGGACTCCAGAGTTATTTATGAAGATACCCCGACCCCCAGCCATGGTTTTTCCAACCACCTGGGAAGGGAGCTGACCCAAAATGATCTTACGGATACGAAAATATGCCAGACTTCATCCTTTTTCTTTAGAAAAGACATCTTAAAAGATGATTTCCCAACAGATATTATATCTGCAGACCGATGCCTTTATCTTTTAGCCGGTTGTTATGGTAAGATAAAAGTACTTCCCGATCAAACCAGCGCATACCGACAATTCAGCGCAAGCATTTCCAAAAATGTAAGCTACGATGTCATGAAAAAGGATTTTTCCATTATCCCTTTTATTAAAAAGTATGGCCAACAATATAAAACAGCTAATCTTAAAATGTATTTTTACTATACATTGATGTCTTACCCTACCGTTATCTCCAGATTAAACTTTTTCAAGGCAGGCACGGGATATTTTTTCTATAACGTTTTGTCTAAATTTTCAGTAAATCCGCTAAAATTATATTCTGTATTGAAATGGACTCAATATACCATCAAACAGAAATATGAAATTAAAAAACAAAAGCATAGTTTTGTCTAAAATATAAACAAGACTTTAATATGATTATAGGAAATGGGCTTATTGCCAATTCATTAAAAAATATTGATTCGGAAAACATGTTGTTTTTCGCTTCCGGAGTTTCTAATTCACTTGAAACCAGAAGTTCAGAATTTGAAAGGGAATTTTCTCTTTTAAGAAATACCCTTGAAAATAATGACGGAAAACTCGTGTATTTCTCAACACTGAGTATCCATGACCAGTCTAAACAAAACAGCCATTACGTTTTGCATAAACTGAACATTGAGAATTATATCAAAAACAATTGTACGGAATATTTGATACTGAGAATCGGAAATATTGTTGGCAACGGAGGAAATCCGAATACCCTGTTTAACTTTCTTAAAACTCAGATATCCAATGACAACCAATTTGTAATCCATCAGAAAGCCAGAAGGCTCTTATTGGATATTGATGATATTTCCAGGTTCATTGATTCAAATTGTACCCATTTGACCAATGAAACTATTAATCTGGCATATCCGTACTATTATGATCTGAAAGAAATCGTTGGAGCAATCCAGAAGAAGATTAATAGGCAGGCTCATTACAATGAAATTAATGAAGGGGATTTCTATAAGGTAGCTTTTGATGATACCATTGCTCAATTCTTTTCAGGGATAAGTCCAAATGATTATCTTCATAATTTAGCCCAAAAATATATATAACCTATGCCGAAAATTTCTTGTATTATCGTTACTTACAACGCTATGAAATGGGCAGAAAGATGTTTTAACAGCTTGAGACAGTCTACCGTTCAGATACATGGCATTGTGATTGATAATGGTTCCACAGACGGCACACAAGACTATATAAAAACTCATTTTCCCGAAGTAGATTTCATTCAGTCCGAAGAGAATTTAGGCTTCGGCAAAGCCAATAATATCGGTATTGAAAAAGCTTATAAAAACAATTCCGATTTTTTTTATCTGATGAACCAGGATGCCTGGCTTTATCCGGATAGTATAGAAACCCTACTGAACGTGTATGAAAAATATCCGGTTCAGGAAGAAATTGGGATACTAAGCCCGATGCACATCAACGGAACGGAGAAGCAGCTCGATATTTTCCTTGATAAATACATTGCCATCAATTTTGAAAAAACGAGATTGATTTCAGATTTGTATTTTCAGGATCTAAAGCCATTTTATGAAGTACAATTCATTAACGCAGCCCATTGGCTCATCCCAAAACATACCATAGAAATGGTAGGAGGCTTTAATCCTTACTTCTTCCATTACGGAGAAGATGTTGAGTATGCTAACCGCGTACACTTTCATCGAAAGAAAATAATTTTGGTTCCGGGCAGCAGGGTTGTTCATGACGGCAAACAATTCTTGAACAAGGTAGATTATAACAAATATGAAGACCTAAGTGTGGAAACCAATATTTTAAATCCTAATCTTCCGAATGCTTTTCAGAACGAGAAAAAAGCGCTCAGGCAAAGTATCCTCAAAAATACATTGACCGGAAATTTTGAAAACTCCAAAAGGCTGTCGAAAAAATACAAAAAGATCACCGGAGAGGAGAAAAAACTACTCGAAATTCAAAATCAGGTAAAGCAAACCGGTCCCACCTTTTTGAAAGTATAAATTTATTCCCGTATTTTTATAAAATAACTTAAAACACAAATAGAATGTCTATTATAAACAGACTTAGAAATAAAATTAAACTATACTCCCATTCAGGAACTGCTTATCACTGTCCTTTCTGTGACTATAATTCCAAAGATCTTGAAGTTGTAGGTCATGATCTGCCCGTATTAAGGGAAAAACATGTGATCGGTGGCGGAAGAAGAGCTGCAGGATGCTATCAATGCCACTCAAGAGACCGGGAAAGACTTTTATATGCTTTTATTGTGGAAGAATTACAACTGCCTAAAGAAAGCAGCATCCTACATATTGCTCCCGAGCCTAAATTATCACAGGTTCTGTTAAAAAAGAACTTCAAAGAATATATCTGTGGAGATCTTTTTACCAAAGGTTATGAATATCCGGACTACGTTCAAAATATGAATGTTCTAAACCTTCCTTATGAAGACAATCATTTTGATCTGTTGATATGCAATCACGTATTAGAACATATTCCGGAAGACACCAAAGCGATGGGAGAAATATTCAGGGTTTTGAAACCGAGCGGTAAAGCAATCCTTCAGGTTCCTATTTCCGCCAACAATCAGGTTACGCATGAAGATTTCACGATCTCTGACCGTAAAAAAAGAGAAGAGCTTTTTGGACAATTTGATCATGTGAGAATTTACGGACAGGATTATGTCAGCCGTTTAGAAAGTGTAGGCTTTATCGTACACAGAATTAATATTTCAGAAAAATATAAAAATTTCGGAGTGAATCCCGAAGAAGACCTTTTCTTCTGTGAAAAGCCGGGTAATCATCATTAAAAAGTCAGTATTATGTGCGGAATAGCTGGTATTATTACCAATAATGCAGAAAATTATCAGGAGGAAATACGGAAGATGACCGATGCCCTTGCGCATCGTGGTCCGGATTCTTCACATCATGAATTCTATGAAAATGCTGCTTTAGGCCATCGCAGACTCTCCATTATAGATCTTTCGGAAAATGGAAAACAGCCTATGTTTTCCGGTAATAAAAATGAATGTATTGTTCTGAATGGCGAGATTTATGGCTACCAAGCCCTTAAAAGCCAATATCCGGAATACCCTTATCGCGGAACTTCTGATACGGAAGTGATTCTTGCCATGTATCAGAGAAAACAGGAAAAACTGATTCATGAGCTTCCGGGAATGTTTGCTTTTGCCATTTGGGATGAAGAAAAAAAGCAATTGTTTTGCGCAAGAGACCGGTTTGGGGAAAAGCCGTTCTACTATGCTCTCGGCCCTAATAATGAATTTATTTTTGCGTCGGAAATCAAAGCGATTCTGGCTTCAGGCTTAATTCAGCCGAAGGTAAGTCAGGAAGCCCTCTCCCACTACCTGCAATATGGGTATGTAAGCACTTATCAAAGTATTTACAGCAATATTTTCACTTTACCCCCTGCTCACCAGCTCATCTTAAGAAACGGTAAACCGGAGGTTTCAAGATATTACAGTCTTCCTGTCAGAGACAGAAACATCAGTTTATCCGATGCAAAAGAAGAATTCACCTATCTGCTTAAAAATGCAGTAAAAAAACAGCTGATTGCGGATGTGGAAGTAGGAAGCTTTTTAAGCGGCGGGCTGGACTCCTCTTCTATTGTTGCCCTTGTAGATGAGTTTCTACCTCATCAAACCACCATCAGCTTTGGATATGACCATGAGGACAGCGAATTGAAATATGCCAAAGAAATTGCAGAAAAATACAAGACTCACCATATTGAGATCCATGAAAAAAAAGAAGATCTCGTAACTTCTTTACTAAAAGTCACGCCATTTTTAGACGAGCCGTTTGCAGACCGATCATGTATCCCTCATTATGAAATTTGTAAAAATGCCAGAAAAAGTCTAACTGTAGTACTTTCTGGTGATGTGGGTGATGAATTATTCGGTGGATACAGTTTTTATAACACTGAAAACCAATTAAGAAACCATTTCAGTTATAAAAATGCCGTTGCTAAGTTTGGCTTAAGACTTTATCAGAATATCAGGCAGACTTCTTATATTACCCAAAAGAATATAGAACACCCCGATATCCTGGATTTTCATCAAAATTCTGTAAGGAATTTCTTTACAGAGGAAGATAAAAAGCTATTGGGAATAACAGCACAATACCAGCAACCCTATAGCTTCACTCCTGATCCGGATTCCCTGAATGATATTATGAGGGTGGATCTAGAGAAATTCGTGCCGGGTAATATGATGGTGAAGTCAGACAGAATGGCAATGGCCAACTCTTTGGAAGTACGAACTCCGTTTTTAGATATCGATTTTGCAGAATTTTGCATTCAGTTGCCTGAACAATTAAAGCTCAATAACGAAAATGACAAGATCATTCTTCGTGAAGCGATGGGCTCTTATTGGACGGAAACCATCAGGAACCGGCATAAACAAGGTTTTGGAATGAGTGTTTCAAATTGGTTTGAAGAAGAGAGCCTGATCCGTCTTTCCGATGATCTATTGAAAAATCCGCATCATAAAGTTTTTGATTTCATTGATTTTAATGCTTCGCAAAAATTCCTGGATAAGGGCCAGAAACACTGGAATATATTACAGCTGGCTCTTTGGGCTGAAAATAACAGCAAATATTTATAACGATAGAACGAAAAGTAAATGAATGAAAGCAGAAAGCCATACAAAAATTTAGAATTACTTTATGAATTTAACCCTATCTGTTATTATTCCTGTTTATAATGCTTCTGAATTTCTGGAAAAAGCAGTGCATTCTGCTTTACAGTTTGAAGAAGTGAAGGAAGTGGTTTTAGTTGAAGATAAATCCACGGATAATTCTTTGGAAATCTGTCGCAAACTGGTTTCTGAAAATTCAAGAATTAAACTTTACCAGCATCCCGATAAAGAAAATCATGGAGCCGGTGCCACAAGAAATTTAGGATTGGAAAAAGCGCAGTGTGAATTCATAGCGTTTCTTGATTCTGATGATCACTATCTTCCCAACCGTTTCGACGGGGAAAGAACCATTTTTAATAATCCTAAGATAGAAGGGACATTTGGAGCTATCGGAGTAGAATATCTTTCAGAAAGAGGGAAAAAAGAATATCTGACCAAATTCAACAACTCAACACTTACAACTGTCAATTACCCGGCAGAAGGGGAAGAGGTTTTCAAAGGATTATTGGGTTTAACACCTAAGACGTTCGGCACATTCTTTCATTTGAATACTTTAACCGTCAAAAAGGAATCCATTATTAAAAACAGCTTACGTTTCAACGAAAGTCTTCGTGTACATCAGGACTCGGATTTCATCATTAAGCTGGCTTATCATTGCCATCTGAAATCGGGAATCATTGATCAAGCTATCGCAGTAAGAGGTGTACATGATAACAATAGAATTACTAAGATTAAGCCTTATTCAGCCAAATTTTATAAGAATAATCTTCTCTTACATGAATCGTTATATCAATGGAGCAAATCTTTACCCCTTGATTCATTATATTCAAAAAAAATAAAACTGACTTATCTCAGCTTTAAAATAGCCAACCAGGATATCCCGAAAAAATGGCTTTCCTTTTTAAAAATAAGCCTGTTATATCCTGAGTTTTTAAAAACAAGATATCGTTTCCACGCTCTAAATAAACACAGTTCGTAAAAATTAATCAAAAAAATTCTAACGAAAATCCTAAGGCCGATATTGATCCGAAAGATATAAAAAACATAAAACAATGAGAAAAAACACATCCCAATTCAATAGCACCATCAATATCCATGAAGCTTAATAACTTACAAATATTAAGGGGAATTTCAGCATTGCTGGTATGTTGCTTTCACTTTAGGGAATACCTTAACTTCCCTGATTTGAAATTAGGTGATATTTTATTCGAAAGAGGCAGTATAGGAGTTCCTGTTTTTTTTGTCATTAGTGGTTTTATCATGTATTTTACCTCCCAGAAAATGACGGAAGACCCGTGCAAAGATATCATCTCTTTCTTTAAAAAACGGATCATCAGAATTGTTCCGCTTTATTACCTGCTTACTTTCGCCTGGATTGTTCTTGGGGGAAGTGTGATGTATTATTTCAAAGAGGAAGGTCTTTCAAGACTCATACATTCTTTATTATTTCTGCCAGAGAAAGGTGTTTTCCCGGTAGTTTACCTGGGATGGTCCCTGAATTATGAAATGTTTTTCTACCTGGTATTTGGCCTTTTTATATTCTTTAAGAACAAGAGGTATTTTTTGGTTATCACATTTTTTATGGCAACCTATTGTCTCGGATTAGTGTTTAAGCCTGAAAATGCTTACTTACAAATGGTAACGAGTAATTTAAACTTATATTTTGTGGTAGGAATTATATTCGGCCTTGCATTAAATAAAATACCTCTTATACCTAAAAACATTGCTCTCATCATTTCCAGTGTGGGAATATTAGCTTTTATTCTTATGCTTTTTAATGTGATTCATGTTAATAATCTATTTTTGATTCTGATAATTGTATCTTTATTTGTATTTTCATTTTTACTTTTTGATTATAATTTTCATTTTAATGGTAATAGGTTTTTAGTTTTTTTAGGAGATATCTCTTATTCATTATATCTTTCTCATCCTTTTGTAGGGATCTTATTCAAAAAATTAAAATTTGAAACCTCTGGGAATATCTTTTACTTTGTATTGCTTATTGTGGTTGTTATACTCGTAGCTGCTATTCTTTATTATTTTGTGGAAAGAAAAGTGACCGATTTCTTACGGACGAAACTAAACCCTATTTGATGTTATGAAAATTTCTGTAATAATTCCCGTGTATAATGCTGAAAAATATGTCTCTCAGGCTGTAGAATCTGCTCTTCAGTTTGAAGAAGTGCACGAAGTCATTTTAGTAGAGGACAAATCTCCGGATAATGCTCTGCAGGTCTGTGAAGAGCTTGCATCGAAGTATGACCGTGTACAATTGTACCAGCATCCTGATAAAGGAAACCATGGAGCCGGGCCTACGAGAAACCTGGGAATCGAGATGTCCACAGGAGATTTTATTGCATTTCTGGATGCCGATGATTATTATCTTCCCAACAGATTTGATGCTGAGAAAGAACTCTTCAAAAACCCCAAAGTGGAGGGTGTTTACGGGGCTCTTGGTGTTCATTACTATTCAGAAAAAGCGAAAGAACAGTATTACAAACTGTTTCAGGATCGTCTGACGACTGTTTACAAAATCCATGATCCCAAAAATGTATTTCCGGGGCAGATGAATATGCTGGGAAGCTTCGGTTTATTCAGTATTGATGCTTTAACGATAAGGAAAGAATCTTTACTGCGTAAGGTTAAGCCTTTGTTTAAAACAAGCCTGAGGCTGCATCAGGATACTGAGTTTTTATTCCGTTTATCGTATTACCTTGATCTTTACCCAGGTATTTTGGATAAAGCCGTTGCGGTAAGGGGAGTACATGAAGACAATCGAATTACTAAAGTAGATTCTAAGAAAATAAAACCTTCCACGACGAGAGTTTTACTTTGGAAAGAGGTGAAAGACTGGTCAGAAACAGAAAATACAATTCCTGCGGATATAAAGCTTCATATTAAAAGAATGCACCGCAGCTTTGAGATTGCCGATGCTCCCTTACTTAAAAAATGGGGAATGATTCTGAAATATCTCGTTACAGACTATCCGAGTATCCGCTCCGGTCTTTATAATATTAATTTCAGGAATTATTTATTCTGCTGAAATTTTCTTTCCCATTAAATATTTCTTTTCAAAAAAGTTATTGTACGTATGCACGATAAAAAAACCGTTTTTGTTGTAAAAATGGTTCGCATCATTATTACTTTCAACTTCGAGTTCGTAGTATTCTGTATTTTTCAGTTCTTTTTCAAATGCCTGTAAAAGCTTCTTCCCTATTCCTTTATTTTTCATGCTTTTATCTGTAGCAATATATACCAGCTGTGTCTTACAATCCGAAGAATACTGCTTCGTGAAATATTTGGCAAAGATCAGCAAGAGATATTTAGGATTAAAAATCAGCGTGATGAATGTGTTCCAGATGAAATACCCCTTCTTCCGGTCAATAAACGTATCATAAAGCTTTTCTACATCATAAGTTCCGAAAACGAATCCCAAAAGCTGAGAACCTTCCATTTCTCCCAATAAAATATAATCGTTCTGCTTCAGCTGAAATTCGTAGAATGTTTCGATGAACTTCAAAGGATAGGCAGACAAAAAACTGGGCAGATTGGTTTTCTGGATTTTTGCGATTTGTGGAATATGGCTTTGGTTCAGTTTTATGATCATTATTTTAAAACTTTATAGATAATCTTTGGCCCCATAAAATTGGCAAGAGAAAGAGGAAGCTTTTTCCACATGTCAATCAGGAAATTAACCAATTTTCCGTCTTCATCATTTTTATGGGTGGTCTTATTAAAATAGTAGTAATAAAGCTGAACAGGTTCTGCTCCCCACGAAAGCTTATAGATAGCCGTTCCCTGATCATTGCGGCTTCTTCCTAAATCAAAAAACTGAATATTTTTACGGATTGCGAACCGGATAATATTCCAATAAAGGGCATTGTTCAGAGAATGTTTATTATACTCCTTCAATGTAGCGGCGTAAGGATGGTGTATAGCATGATCATCATAAATGAGACAGGCTACGGAAACAGGTTCTTTATTGAGATACATAATCATAAACTCCGCATTGTATCCCGATTCTTTTGTGAATCCTTCTACGATATTCTTATAAAAATCTTTGCTGTGCGTAGGGGTTCCCAAATCTCTCCAGGCCGTTGAAATCACTTTATAAAAGTCATCCAATAGTTCTGTTTTACCGGTTTTCACTGTATAATCCAGCTTTTCTGCCTTTCTTACCTGATTTCTTGTTTTTGATTTTACTTTGTTGTTCCATACAAAATCTTCTCCCTGGCTCAGGTCCAAAAGATATGTGAAGTAATCTTGAACAAGAACGTGATCAAAATCGTTAGAAACTTCTATCTTGCTTCTGGTTTTGATCAAAATAGGCTTGTCAATGGTTCCAAAATCATTCTTGGATAATGGTTTTCCGAAATCAAACGAGCCTCCATCCGTGATGTACGGTGAATTAGAGTATAAAGAGCCATTCCCATACAGATTGACTGTATTTCCCTGAACATTCATTGTTTTAATATCCAGACGGTAGGTTTTAGAAACAATGTTTTTCCAATCTTCTTTTTCAGCAAACTTAAACCAATGTTTCATAGTTTTTAAATTTTTCGTTAAAGCATAGTTTATATTCCTGCGTTCTGAATTCTGATCTCAGAAAACTCAAAAACCTCTCATCCAATCCATTATAATCTTTATCCAATTCTACAATTCCCGGATGAAGCATGATTTCTATGTTATCATCTTTGCTGTTTTCAAGATATTTAAAAAGATTCTCTTCATTAATCTCACAGGTATTCAGAATGCTGTAAAACTTAATTTTCTTTTTATTGTTATTGAAAAGACTTAAAAATTTCAATAATAACAATTTGATGATATTGGCCGCACTGGCGGTTCGCAAATTAAACTTAGCACTGGTAAAAAGATTCTCATTGATTTCTCTGATTCTTCCTATTGAATGTTTTTGAGCTAGCTTAACCACAATTTTATTAATGGAGGGGATAACATGTACATGTTCATGCCCGTCAATATGACCTAAGGGTATATTATTTTTTTTGGCTTCCAATAATTGGCTTTCAATTTCTTTTTCCAGGGAGTCTAAAACCATTCTGGTTTTTCTCATGAACAAAAGTCTGATAAAATTGGATTGCAATCTGCCATTTTTTGCCAAAACATTTCCCTGATACAACGATTTTCCACAGGTAAGGTTTACATGAAGCCCAATCTTAAGATCGGGGCAAGCTGGTATTATCTCCTTTATGGCATGTTCAAAGAAATCTGTATTGCACATTAAGCTTGCATGGGACAAATATCCTTCCAAATGAGACTTTTTTATGGCTTCATTAATTCCTAACGTAAATCCCAGGTCATCTGCATTTACAATTATCCTTTTTTTCATGATTAGCGCTTCTTTACCCCCAGGTTATTTAATTGATAAAAGCCTTTCAAATTCTTTTCTTCGTTGGTATCCGTCTGAACATCGTCATCAATATATTCTTTTCCGTTTTCCAAAAAAATCCTTCTGTTGAAATGTCCAAAAGCAGGAGTATGGAAATTAAAAGATTCCTGGATCACCACACTCTTAGAAGACCTTGTTGCTTCTGCAATCTGTGATGTGATCAGCAAATAATTATTGCCTCCGTTATATGATAATATTACACTTATCATAAAGAATATAACTGAAAATAATGTTGTAAATATATAAAAACCCTTGTTAATCTTTTCCGCTTGATATACTTCTATGCATTTGAAAAACACTGAAAAAACAACAACAAAAAGCATCGTATTCGTAAAAAACAGCAACCTTGTCCCCAATAGTGGAGAATATGCTATGATAGGAACGCACAGCAAACCCAATATAAGCAAGATACTCGTCCTTATGATAAAATCTCTTCCAATAATTTTTTTGCGATATAATAGTACAGCCAATATGACGGACAGAATTGTCAGAGCAACAAGCTCAGGGTTATAATACCTGTATAAATTCAGAATGCTTTTGAAATTATTCAGGTAATCCGCTATATTAAATCCGTAAGATTCTTTCCCTACCACTTTAAATTTCACTCTATTGGCCGGAGCAAAGAACAACAGTAAGTACCCTATGATCAATGAGATATGAGCTATAAGGATTTTATAGTTCACCATCCTTTTTTTAACCAATACATAGCATCCCGCAGCTAATAACGAAGCTCCTATAAGTACCGGCGGAACATGTTCATTACACATCCCGGTAAAAATGCCAAAAAGAATAATGACAGGCACATTAACAGAATATTTTTTCAAAATATTATTCTCATACCAATAATATTCAGACATTATATAGATGTACACCATGTAAATAATAACCGAAAAGGAATAATTTGTACTAAAGGGAGTATAGTAAAACATTTCCCCGAAATACCTGATAAGAAATACAAACCCTCCCGTCATAATGATAAGTTTTACCAGGTCATTTTTGCTTCCCAAAGCCGGAAGCTTCCTGAAAACCAATAAAAAAAGACCCGTTATAAAACCATTAAATAAAGCAAGCTCGAATATGACCTTAAAAACCATATTTCTGGATATTGCATTACAAAAAAACTGTCCTATTCTGGGATTTCCGGCTAAATAAGCATTATAATATTCCTGGAAAACATTCAGATTGGCAGGCGCTAGGTAATAAAGCTCATCTCTCAGAGGAGGGTAAAAAACAACTGAAAGGATAAAGCAGATATTGATAAATGCAAGAACAAAATATGAAAGGTATTTACTGTTCATCCTTTTTTATGATTTCGTTGAAATACAATGGCCTGTTTTTTACTTCAATGTGGATTCTTCCAATATATTCCCCAATAATTCCCAGAAAAAGAATGGTGAGTGAGCTAAAGAAAATCGTTACAGAAAGTAAGGTAAGGAAACCTGTTTTGGGCTCATGATTGATATGGCTTCTGTAAATGGAAAATATCAGAAATAAGAATGAGAAAAGACACCCCATCAATCCAATAAAAGTAGCAATTCTCAAAGGCTTTATAGAGAACTGGATCACGCTGTCTATAGCTAATTTATAGAGCTTCAGAAAGTTATACTTCGACTTTCCCGCATTTCTTTTAGGAGCTTCAAATTCTATGATATGGGCATCTCTGAGCCCAATCAGGGAGAGCATTCCCCGAAACATTCTGTCGGTTTCATTCAGCCCGTTCATCCAAAGAACATATTTTTTATCCAGCAATCTGAAATCAGGCATATTCCTCGGAATTTTTATATCTGAAAGAAAATTAAGCATCCAGTAATAAAAGTTACCCATTATTTTATATCTGATACCTGTATCCTCATTATTGATTCTTTTGGTAAGGATCAACTTCTCACCTTTCAGCCAAAGGGTAATGATATAAGCTGCAATTTCAGGTGGATGCTGCATATCGGCATCCATGAACAAAACACTGAAATCTTTACTCTTATTTTCGGATACTACATAATTGAGCCCGGCAGTCATTGCCAATTCATGTCCGAAATTTTTAGACTGATTAATAACTGTGATTTTGTCATTATTTTTTTGAGATTCCAGTAAAATATCAATGGTTTTATCTTTAGATCCGTCATTAACAAATACTAACTCATAATCATCGAACTGAATTTTAGTAAGCTCAGTCTCAAGGGAATTAATCAGAATACCAATATTTTCCTCTTCATTGTATGCAGAAATAATGAAATAGACTTTTTTCATAAAAAATGTTTAAGGATTAAAAAAAGTAGTTGTATTCTGCTAATATGTTCTGCTGAAAATCTTCAGAAAACTTGTATTTTCAATAAAAAATACACGGGTAACCTGTGATTTGGAAAACATAATTTCATTCATTGTGTTAGTGTTTAAGTTTGTTACAAAAATAAAATATTTTATTTTATCTTGATTTTTTTCAGCCAATTTCTTAATGGCTTTTCAATGCCCTGATAAAATAATGCAGAGACGATCAATAAAACAACAATATAGATACTGAAAACTATATTGATATCAGGCAATAGATGCTGCCATTTCAGAATTTCCCTTATGATGTACAAAACCGGGATATGTACGATATAGATTGCATAACTTATTTCTCCCAGATATTCCAAAGGCTTTAAAGAGAATATCCTGGAGAGCAGTCCATTGTTATATGAGATCAATATAATCAGAGGAATAAAAAGCACCGCCATAAGACCATTATGGAAATTAAGCGGAATGAAAATAAGAGCAAGCAATATCGTTGCAAAAAGTAGGACAACCGGAAGATCATAATTTCTTTGCTTATGATGCCTTACAAAAAACATTCCTGCTAAATTTCCCACTAAAAATTCATTGAGGTGCATGAGCGGAAAATAAAATCCAAATTCATGGCTTTTGGTATGTGGACCTTCATACCATGAAGAACCCACATAAAAATTGGAAAAAACCTGCGTAATCACCCAAATGATAATCACAATAACCCAAATACTTTTATTCTGTTGGGAATAATATCGGTTGTATAACAATGGAAATAATAAATAAAAAAGGAATTCTACAGAAATAGACCATCCCGGAAAATTCAGGACTAAAGCTTCTCCCGGAATCCAGCTCTGAATGCCGAATAAATACAGCATCAATTTGTATACACTGAAATTAGATGATTTTGTAATGAGATACAATAATAATCCTACAATGTATAATGGGTAAATCCTCGCAAACCTGTTCCTGTAGAAATCAAGATAATCAATTTTATCCTTTTTGTGATAAGCTACGATCATAATGAATCCGGAAAGGATAAAAAAGTAGCTTACCCCTACATTAGCGCGAAGAAAAATATCCGAAATATAATCGATCTGATATAAAAACAAGTCTTTATTAAAATGCGAAATGACAATGGCAATCGCCGCGACAAATCGGGTAAAGGTAATCTGACTTATTTTCACTGAAAATCTTAGTTTATTTGATGAAGACTCCTACGTATTTACCTTCAAATTCCACTACGGTTGTTGCTATATTATTCTTTTCACAGAAATCCTGATACGCGGAATTATCTCCAATGTCATCACTGATGAAAACTCCCCCACCTCTTAAATGCTTATACAATTCATTATAGGCCCAATATCGCCCGTTATAACTCTTATCCGAATCATAATGTACCACATCAAAATCAGACTGATCTGCAAAAATTTTTGGTAAGGATTCCTTATCTGCAAAACGGAACAATTTCCAGAACTTTTTAAGGTTTTCAGGAACCACATATCCTACATATTGATCTCCATCCTGTGCTAAATAGGGCATATCTGAACTGTACAACGTTCCATTTCTCTTTTCAAGGGAAAGCAAAGCCGCTAACGATGACCAACCGTATGCAACCCCCGTTTCCACTGCATTTTGGGCATTGGTGAATTCGCATGCATAATAGATCAGCTCTAATGCTCCTGCTCCCCCCATTTTTATAGGGCATTCCTTTTCTTTTTGCGCGGATGTTCTGAGAATATCCTGGTACTTAGACTGAAAAGGAGCTATATCTAATCCAAAAAGCCGGGAAACTGCTTCTTGTTGGGAAATGGCATTAGAAGAAGCCCATGAATTGGTTTTTTCTTTACCTTTAAAAGCATTGCCTCTGTTGATGGTGTTTTTTACGATTTTCCTTCCCAGTTCGGGATAAAGATCGGGCCTTTTGAGATAAGCCACTAATGTTTTGAGAACTCGTACTATTTCGCTCACTGTGTTAATTTTAAGCCACAAAAATAAAGATTTTTCCCTAACTTTTTAAGAATAATTATCTTTGCATAAATTTGTACACAACAAATGATGACGTTTTCCATTTTAATTGCCAATTATAATAACGGCAGATTTTTCAGGCAGTGTTATGATTCCATCATAGCACAAAAATATAATCATTGGGAAGTTGTGATCCTTGATGATGCTTCTACGGATAATTCTCTCGAAATTATTAAAGAGATCATTGGAGAAGATTCCCGCTTCAGGATCTACCAAAATGAAGTGAACAGCGGAGTTGGGATTACCAAAAGTAAACTGATAGAGCTTGCCACCGGAGAAATCTGTGGTTTTGTAGATCCGGACGACGCCATTACACCGAATGCTTTACAGTCGAGTATTGATATTTTCAAAAAGAGTAAAGAAGTAGTTCTCACCTATTCCAGGTTTGTAAAATGTGACGAAAACCTTAATCCGGTTGAAGTTTCCACGGCTCCGATGCAGGTTTTAAACAACTCGCCTTACTTTTTCAACTGTCCGGTTCATATTGTCCATTTTGTATGTTTCAGAAAAAACATTTATGAACAGACTACCAAAATGGATTCTTCCATGCGCATTGCAGAAGATCAGGATCTGTACCTGAAAATGTATGAAAAAGGAAAAGTTCAGTTCATCGACGAACCCAATTACCTGTATAGAATTCATTCCGGAGGAATTTCCCAGAACGACAACAGACCGAAATCACGCGAGTATTTTGCCCAGGTGATTTTTAATGCCATGAAACGAAGGAATCTAAAAACCATCAATGGAAAACCTGTTCCGGAATCTTATCAGAATCCTAAGGAAATCTACGATTTGTTGGAATATCAAAATAGCATTACCTTTAGAATAAAGAAAAAAATCCTCATCTCTTTTCAAACACTTTTCGGGTAATGGCAGAATTCAAAAAGATCAAAGTGCTTTTCAGGCATCGTTCTATGGAAATGGGCGGCGTGGAAAAAGTGATTTTAAGTATGCTGAATCACCTCAACAAAGATAAGTTTGAGATGACGATCTGCTTAAATATGAACCAGGGTGAACTTCGTAATGAATTCCCGAAATATGTAAGAAAAGTTTACCTTACCGATGGAAGAGAAGATTTTTCCAAAAACACAATCCTCCAAAAAGTACAATTAGCCAAAAGAAGACTCAGACTTCAAAAGGCACAGAAAAATCCGTCGATTGCCGATAAATTGCTGAATGAAAGCTATGATGTGGAAATTGCACCGACTTATGCTGCATTTGATTCCGTTTTAAATTCTACCAATCCCAAATCAAAGAAAATAGGCTGGTTTCACTCAGATATTACATTACCGAAGCTTCAACCATTGGTTCCTGGAATTTTAAAGCAGATTCCGCAGTTTGATTATTTTATTTTCGGATCGCAGCAGACAAAAGATATTCTGCTTGAAACCTATCCTGATCTTCCTATTCCGGAAAACCAGGTGATCCTGAATGCCATTCCGATAGAGGAATTGAAACAGAAAGCGTTAGCCTTCATACCTGAATTGCCTCAAAAACCCGTTTTTGTATCCGTGGCAAGATTGCACAGCCGAAAAGGATTTCATAAGCTGATGGAAGCACATTCCCGTTTGTTGAAAGACGGATTTGATCACCACATCATTATCATTGGAGACGGTGAAGAAAAGGAAAATTTAAAAAAGCAGGCGGAAGCATTAGACGTTACCGATAGTTTTGAATTTCTGGGATCTTTAATGAATCCTTATCCATATGTAAAAAATGCCGACTTTTTTATTCTTCCTTCCGAATCCGAAAGCTGGCCTCTCATTATTGCAGACTCCCTGATCCTTCAAAAGCCTATCATTTCTACCAATGTTGGTGGAATTCCGGAAATGATCACTCATGGCAAAACAGGATACCTCATCAATTATAAAACAGATGAAATGTATACCGCGATGAAAAAGTTTCTAACAGAACCGCAATTGATTTCTGAAATAAAAAATAATCTGACGGATATTGAAAAGCAATTCGATAATCAGAAAATATTTGATGCTGTTGAAAATATCATTACTAACTTAGTAAAAAATTAAGCCTACATTTATACTCTATGATGACATTCTTGTACAGAATCATTTTAAAGCTGCACACTATTTCCCAAAATATTTATGACAGGGCTTATATTGAAGTATCCAAAAAACGCGGAATGAAAGTAGGAAATGATGTGATCTTCGTGGAAGCACCCGATTTCGGCTCTGAACCTTATTTAATAGAGATCGGAAACAGGACAAAAATTACCGCAGGATGCCGTTTCATTACCCATGACGGAGCCATGTATGTTATCAGAAGCATGGAAAAATATGAAGATGCAAGAAATTTCGGCAGAATTAAAATTGGTGAAAATTGTTTTGTAGGAAACAGCTGCACCTTTCTTCCCGGCTCGCAAATGGGGAATAATTGTATTTTAGGTGCAGGCTCTGTTCTTAACTCTTCCATGCCCGACAATTCGGTGTACGCAGGCGTTCCTGCCAAATTCATATGCACCATTGAACAGTATGGAGATAAAGCGTTGGAAAATAACACCATTTACCCCAGAGAACTAGAACCTACGCGTTCCAAATTAGACGCTTACATCAAAGAACATCTCCCTCATATTTATAAACCTGTAAAAAAATAAATGGCTGAAAAAAAGAAAATACTGATCCGTATCGGCTCTCTGCGTCACGGAGGTGCTGAAAAAGTATTGGCAACTTTTCTGAAAAATATCCCTCAACATTATTACGAAATTGATTTACTTTTAAATTTACATTCCGGGAAATACCTCTCTGAAATTCCGGATTGGATCAATATTATCTACCTTCATCAAGGTGAAATGATCACCACTAACCGCCCACAAGATATTCCAAGAAAGGCAGCGAGGGTAATTCATGAAAAAATATTAAAAAAATTTCCGAATCTTCTTTATAAAGGCAAATTAAAAAACAAACAATACGATATTGAGTTTGCCGCTATTCATGGGATGAGAGATGAAATTCTGGGTTCCCCACTAAAATCTTCTAAAAAAATCGTATGGATTCATAATGATCTTTCTCAGGTAAAAGGCTACACAGATACCGAAATCCGCAAGTTTTTTGGCTTCGATAAAATTATGGTGATTTCTGAAAAAATTGAGCAGCTTTTTCATGGCCTGGCCCAAAATGATTCGGAAAAACAGAAAATCGTAAAAATTTACAATCCTTTAGATACGGGAGAATTCGTTACAAAAGCAAACCAGCCTGTTTTAAATTATACGTTTGACATAACTGCTCCGACTTTTATTTCCGTAGGAACCGTATTTCCCCAAAAGGGCTTTGACAGGCTGCTGAAGGTTCATAAGAGACTTTTGGATGAGGGTTTTAAACATAAAGTGCTGATTATTGGTGACGGTTATGATTTTGAAAATATTAAAAAACTGAAATCAGATCTTGGCGTCAATGAAACTGCTGCCATGCTCGGCTTTACAGACAACCCCTATCCTTATTTTAAAAATGCGGATTATTATATATTAAGTTCGAGATATGAAGGTTTTCCAACAGTACTGTTTGAAGCCATTACCTTAAAAAAGCGGATAATTGCTACCGAGGTTTCAGGAGCCAATGAAATGCTAAATAACGGCGAGCTTGGGCTTGTGGTAGAAAATTCAGAAGAAGGGATTTATGAAGGGATGAAAAAGGCGTTGTCTGAACCGGAGTCATTTGAAAAATATTCGGTAAGACTGAAAGATTATGAGATGCCTTTCAATCTCGAAAATTCCGTAAACAAGATTACTTCCATTTTAGATGAGTTGTAACAGGTAATTAAATTGTGATTTTTAAATTTGTTGTATGGCAGATCAGCATTCTATTCTTCAGAAGGATTTTTACAGAGAAAGTGGCCAATGGCTCTCAACATTCGAAATTTGGGCAAAATGTGTTAATCCGAACCTTCATTTTATCTATATTCTGAGGCAGACCCAAAAATATAGGAAAAAATCTTTACCGGGAATTTTCTGGAGGCTGGTATTAAGACGGCATCAGATTAAATATGGCTTTCAGATCTACCCTGAAACGGAGATCGGGGAAGGCTTGTATCTGGGACACTGGGGCGCCTTGGTCATTAATCCGAAGGCAAAAATCGGAAAGAACTGCAATATCGCGCAGGGAGTCACTATCGGACAGCAGAACCGGGGTAAAAATGCAGGGTACCCGGTGATCGGTGATGAAGTATGGATCGGCGCAAATGCTGTGATTGTAGGCGCGGTAACTATCGGAAGGAATGTTCTTATTGCACCTAACTCTTATATTAATTTTGACGTTCCTGAAAACTCGGTTGTATCTGGAAATCCCGCTACAATTTTTCCAAAAGAAAACGCTACAGAAGGTTATATTAATCATAAAATTTAAACCTATCGATTGATTAGGCAACCCTTCAATATTAATAAAATTTTAATTTCTGATTCTTTTTTTCCTGATTTTTAGTTTGTAATTTTATCTTTTAAACAGCATTAAAATTATTTTTTGATGACCCAATTTTCAATGTTGATATGATTTTACGCATGTTGCATTATTAAACTTTGTTAAAAGTAGCTGACTTTTCGGCAAAAATTATATTTTTGCACAATTATTGATTTGGTCTATTGAATTTGAAAATAATTTTAACGAAATAAATAATTATATATTTTTAAATTATGTCACAGTCGTACGAAGTTATTTTTGAAAACAATAAAAAATGGGTAGAATCTAAGGTAGCACAGAACCCAAATTTCTTTGAAGAGCTTGCTAAGACGCAGCATCCTGATTATTTATATATTGGATGTTCAGACAGCAGGGCAACTGCAGAGGAACTGATGGGAGCCAAACCGGGAGAGGTGTTTGTCCACAGAAACATTGCCAATGTTGTCAATACTTTGGATATGAGTTCAACAGCTGTTATTCAGTATGCTGTAGAACATTTGAAAGTAAAGCACATTATTGTTTGCGGACATTACAATTGCGGGGGTGTAAAAGCAGCAATGACGCCTCAGGATCTGGGATTATTAAACCCGTGGCTGAGAAACATCCGCGATGTGTACAGGCTGCATCAGACAGAATTAGATTCTATTACAGATGATAGTAAACGTTATGACAGGCTTGTAGAACTGAATGTTCAGGAGCAGTGCATCAACGTGATTAAAATGGCTTGTGTACAGGAAAGATATATTTTAGAAGAATTTCCTATTGTTCACGGCTGGGTGTTTGACCTTAGAACCGGAAAGATTATTGATTTGGAAATCGATTTCGAGAAACTTTTGAAAGATATCCAGAAAATCTATAACCTTACGGAATCTGATTGGGTGATGAGTAGAAAGAAGTAATCTTCTTAAACATTTTTGGAATGAAATTTTGGAGTATTATTACATTATTGATCTTTTTCAACTTTACGGCGTTACCGGGCATTGCTACGGTTGCCGGTTGGGATATACCTCAGACTAATGTAATAGTGAACGAAGAAGAACCGCATTCTCACCCCACCTCTTTTACTGTTTATGAAAAGACTCTTCCTAAAACTTTGGATGTTTATGATTATCTGAGGTTTTTTGTTCCTGATTTGGAAGGCAGGTCTTTTATGCTGATCGATGACTCTTTTCATCTGTCACCATTACTCACCATATTTTCTCCGCCTCCGGAAGCTTAATTTTATTATTCACGATTTATAATCATTCATATCAGATCTGATATCGGATGGGTGTGTCTTACAATTAAATTTCCAATCTTTTATAATTGATGGTAAAGCTTCTTTATCAATCATTTATAATCATAAGTATTTTTCAACAATCATGAAAAAAACATCATTAATAGGAGGAATTAAAGAAAATTTCCCTTCAGGACTCGTTGTATTTTTAGTAGCACTTCCTTTATGTCTAGGAATTGCCATAGCATCGGGAGCTCCGCCATTATCCGGCATCATTGCGGGCATTATAGGCGGTCTGGTAGTAGGTACTATCAGTAATTCAAATATTTCAGTTTCAGGGCCAGCTGCAGGTTTAACAGCTATTGTACTTACCGCTATTACAGATTTAGGAGCCTTCGAAATATTCCTTTGTGCCGGAATCATTGCAGGGCTTATTCAATTGGTTCTAGGATTCATAAAAGCAGGAAGCATTTCCAACTACTTTCCCAATAACGTTATTGAAGGAATGCTCGCCGGGATCGGTATTATTATCATCTTAAAGCAGATTCCCCATGCACTCGGTTTTGACAAAGACTATGAAGGTCACGAATCCATATTTGATAAAGGCCTAAATTTCAACTATTTTACAGAGCTGTTTGGAGCAATTCACCCAGGTGCTGTTTTAGTGACTTTGGTTTCAGTTGCCATTCTTTTAGCCTGGGATAAGCTTCCGGCTTTGAAAAGAATGAAAATGCTTCCAGGAGCATTGGTTGCAGTAGTGACGGGAATTATTTTAAATGAAATATTTAAAATGACAGGAAGCAGTTTAGCTATTGGACCTGAACATCTTGTCCCACTACCTGTATCAAAATCCATAGATGATTTGAAAAACCTTATCACCTTACCAGACTTCTCTGGTTTTACTAATTATAAAGTATGGTTAACAGGTGCAACGATTGCTATTGTAGCCTCCGTTGAGACTTTACTGTGCATCGAAGCTTCAGACAGATTAGACAAACAGAGAAGAATAACAGATACGAATCTTGAGCTTAAAGCTCAGGGAATCGGGAATCTGGTAAGTGGATTTATCGGTGGATTACCGATGACTTCAGTAGTTGTACGAAGCTCAGCGAATGCAAATGCAGGCGCCACCTCCAAAACTTCCACCATCATCCATGGTGTTCTTTTACTGATCTGCGTACTATCCATTCCTGTAGTCTTAAATTTAATCCCTCTCGCTACCCTTGCAGCGGTATTGATTTTAGTAGGATATAAATTGGCAAAACCTGCGACATTCAAACATTTCTGGCATTTGGGTAAATTCCAGTTTATCCCGTTTATTGCTACGGTAATAGCTGTAGTAGCTACCGATTTGCTGAAAGGAGTTGGAATAGGTTTGGCTATTTCCGTTTTCTATATCCTTCAGGGAAATATGAAACGTGCTTATTATCTAAGCAGGGAAAATCTTGATGATGCGGATGAAATCAGCATTAAGCTTGCTGAAGAGGTTTCTTTCCTGAATAAAGCAGCAATCAAAAAAACACTTAAAAATATTAAACCTAATTCTACAGTAACCATTGATGCAAGAGGAACTTCCTATATTGCAACGGATGTCCTGGAAATGATACAGGATTTCGCCAATATCAGGGCAAAAGAAGAAGACATTGATGTGGAACTCATAGGATTTAAAACTTCATACAGGGATTATGAACAGGATGAAGATTCTCACATCCTGATTACTCACAGAAGAGCTATGTAATCAGCTCACAAATTCTTTATTAAAAAAATATTATTAGAAAATAAAAAAATATATGAAAGCGCATACACACGAAACCCAATTGACCATAACTCCTGAAAAAGCATTAGATTTTTTAAAGGAGGGAAATCAAAGATTTGTAAATAACCTGAAGGCCAACAGAGATCTTTTAGAACAGGTGAATGCTACCCGTGAAGGGCAGTGGCCATTTGCGGTGATTTTAAGCTGCATAGACAGCCGTACTTCTGCAGAGCTTATTTTTGATCAGGGGCTGGGAGATATTTTCAGTATCAGAATTGCAGGAAATTTCGTCAACCAGGATATTCTGGGTTCCATGGAATTTGGATGCAATGTGGCAGGTTCCAAGCTTGTTGTTGTTCTGGGACATACTAAATGCGGTGCTTTAAAAGGTGGACTTGATGCTGCACAAATCGAAGGAATGGGAATGGATAATCTTAATCACCTTGTCAGCCATTTTGACTCAACGATCAAAGCAATCATTGAAGAGGGAGAAGAGCGTTCTTCAAAAAACAGTTCGCTTTTAGAAAGACTGAACCAACAGAATGTAAAAAATGCCATTGAAGATATCCGCAAGCAAAGCTCAACACTTAAAAAGCTTGAGGAAGAAGGCAAAATAAAAATAGTTGGGGCCAATTATGACGTTGAAACAGGTGTAGTAACCTGGTTATAAACCATCAAGATTGGAAATTTAATTTTAAAATACAGCAATAAGACCACCTGAATCGGTGGTCTTTTTAGTTGATCTGAATTATTTTTTTTGTTTGTAAAATATCAGTTGGAAGCTATAATATTTAATTCATGACTACTTTCCGTTAAAAGCAGACATGGTATTCTGAATCCCAGCAAAAACAAAAGACAGGCATGCTTTCGCAAATTTGTCAATCCTTTCCTGAAGCTTTTCTTTTTCCTCTTCATTCCAGGTTCCCAATACATAGTCTACTTGTCTGCCTTCGGAAAATTCTGCTGAAATCCCAAAACGAAGTCTCGGATAATTCTGAGTCTGCAATACTTCCTGAATGTTCTTAAGGCCATTGTGACCGGCATCAGAACCTTTCATTTTCATTCTTAAAGTTCCGAAAGGAAGGGCCAGATCATCTGTAATGATCATCAAATTTTCCAAGGGGATATTTTCTTTCTGCATCCAATATTTAACGGCATTCCCGGATAGATTCATATACGTATCGGGTTTTAAGACCAAGACTTTTCTGCCTTTATATTTTCCTTCAGCCATCCAGCCAAAGTTAGTAGTCTGGAAAGGGGCTTCCAATGTTTCCGCAATTTTTTCAGCCACTTTGAATCCTATATTATGACGGGTATTTTCGTACTCTGCCCCTTTATTTCCCAGGCCAACAATTAAATATTTCATGTAGAAATTTTTTGCAAAATTAAGGCATAATAAATAAAAAAACTCAATCCTGTAAAGAATTGAGTTCAATATTTTTTAAAATTACTTTTACATTGGTTTGTAGAAATAATATATTCCAAATCCTCTTGTCATATACGTTTGAGGATCATAGTTAAAGTTTGTACTATAAACAACCGGAGTAGGAATTGGCACCATAAGATCTGTTATGGTAAATCTCTTAGGGTTATTCGGAGATAAGATCAGGCTTCTCATATCATTTTCTTCCGTAGATAGCAATACAGAAATTTTATATGCCATTGGAAGCAAGGAGTATGGGCTGATTCTGTTATCATAGTTGAAATAGTCGTAAGAATATTTCTTAGTAACTGTTGTAGTAATCACACCGTTATTCATTGGTCCGTATTCTCTTACTACTTTAGATACATTGTCTCCTATATATGTATAAGCTGTTTTTGAATAATCCGTATAAACGAATGGTGTTGCCGGAGCTTCAGGACCATTGATCATTACAATAGATTCCAGCTTGTTGGTAGAGGCATTATATCCAAGTGTATATAATGATTTTGTTTTTCTGAAAAGTACCTGTGGGCCTAAAGTTGCAGGCGGAACGGCAGGACCTCTTCTGTATATCCAACGGTTTTCAGAAATAGAAGTTAGCCTCCCGTTATTCCCGTAAGTGAATAACTGGGTGTATGAAATACTATCTTCATCTAAGGCTCCATCATGATCCAAGTCGAGGAAACCGTTAAAATTGATTTTGCTTACTTTGTCACCACTGTACATTACGTCTGTAATTGAAGAACTGTCTGTAATGACCTTCGTTAAAAGAAGACCACTATAATGATATTCCGCAATGGTATCCGCATCTGTAACTTCTCTATATAATGCTCTGGCGCCAATCAGGCCGCTGTTACCGTTAAGATCGATCAGTGGATTGCCGTCTTCATCTACCATATCTTTGCATGAATGGATAGAGGAAAACCCTGCTAATAATAAAATAAAGTAGAAAAGTTGTTTCATTTCCAGATGATTGTTTATTTTTCCACAAATATAATTTTTTTTTGAATAAAAATCATATTTTTATTTATATTCTCGAAAAACTAATAATTATTTTCACATCACTTCTGCTTTCCTATAGCCTTGCAACAAATTTCCATACTGCCTTCATAATCATACACATACTGAAAACAAAAAAAAGGATAAGTCATGAATTCATATAAGAGTAAACTTATAAATAAACCAATTAATTGGAAGCAAGAATAGACCTCAGCAGAATATTCACCTCATCTACATTTTTTACTTTCTCTTTTCTCATCATCAGCTGGTTTCCTTCTTTCCCGATTTTCTCCTTCAGCTGGGCCTCAGCAGGATTTTGAGTCAGATAATTGATAATATGCCTGAATTGATCGGTCTGGTAAAACTTATCTTGTGGGTTGTCCGGAAAATATCCTAAGAAAACTCCATTCTTCATTACAATTTTTCCAAATCCTATTTCTGCGGCCAGCCATTTCAAAGAAACACTTTTTAACAGATTAACGGCCTCTTTAGGTAAGCTTCCGAAACGGTCTATCAATTCCAGTTCAAACTTCTGCAGATCCTTTTCATTATCAATCTCAGCAATTTTTTGATAAAGAAGCAATCTTTCTTCCGTGTTGGAGATGTAGGAATCCGGTAACATCAGCTCAAGATCTGTATCAATATTTACTTCTTTTACCGATTTGAATAATTTTTGTCTTTCTTCTTCATTATCAAACAGATTTCCGAAGCTTTCATCATCTTTTAATTCTTCCAGTGCTTCCTGCATAAGCTTCTGATAGGTTTCAAACCCCATTTCATTGATGAAACCGCTTTGTTCAGCTCCCAATAAATCTCCTGCTCCTCGAATTTCAAGATCTTTCATCGCAATCTGGAAACCGCTTCCAAGGTCAGAAAACTGCTCAATCGCTTCCAGCCTTTTTCTGGCATCGGAAGTCATCATATCAAACGGAGGAGTAATGAGGTAACAAAAAGCTTTCCTGTTACTTCGCCCCACCCTGCCTCTCATCTGGTGAAGGTCCGCCATTCCGAAACGCTGTGCATCATTAATGAATATGGTATTGGCATTAGGAACATCCACGCCGCTTTCAACAATTGTAGTAGAAACAAGAACATCATATTTGCCTTCCATAAAATCAAGCACATTCTTCTCCAGCTGCTTTCCATCCATCTGCCCATGGCCGGTGATTACCCTCGCATCCGGAACCAGCCTCTGGATAAGCCCGGCAATATCCTTCAGATTTTCAATCCTATTGTTAATAAAATAAACCTGTCCATCGCGCTGCAACTCATAAGAAACAGCATCACGAATGATTTCTTCATTGAAACCTACAATCTGGGTATCTACAGGCTGTCTGTTTGGCGGCGGTGTTTTAATAACAGATAAATCTCGCGCCGCCATTAAAGAAAACTGTAACGTTCTTGGGATGGGCGTTGCCGTTAGGGTAAGTGTATCCACATTACTTTTCAGTGTTTTCAGCTTATCTTTCACCGAAACTCCGAATTTATGCTCTTCATCAATGATCAGTAGACCTAAATCTTTAAACTTAACGCCACTTCCCACTAACTGATGAGTACCTATAATAATATCTACTTTCCCGTTTTTTAAGGCTTCGAGGGTTTCAGATTTCTGCTTAGCCGTTCTGAATCTGTTCATATAAGAAATATTGACCGGAAAATCCTTTAGTCTTTCTTTAAAGCTCCTGAAGTGCTGAAAGGCCAGAATAGTGGTGGGAACCAACACCGCTACCTGCTTTCCGTCTGTTGCCGCTTTAAATGCAGCACGAATGGCAACCTCCGTTTTACCGAAACCTACATCTCCGCAAACCAGCCTGTCCATCACCGTAACCGCTTCCATGTCTTTTTTCACATCTATGGTTGCTTTTTCCTGATCCGGAGTGTCTTCATAAATAAAACTTGCTTCCAGCTCGTTCTGTAAATAAGAATCCGGAGAATAGGCAAAACCCTTCGCTGTTTTTCTCTGCGCATAAAGCTTAATAAGGTCGAAAGCAATTTGCTTAACCTTTGTTTTGGTTTTTTGCTTTAATGATTTCCATGCTGGTGACCCTAGTTTGCTTAAAACGATTTCTTTTCCGTCCGGACCATTATATTTTGAAATTTTGTGGAGTGAATGAATACTTACATATAATAAATCCCCATTTTTATAGGTCAGTTTAAAACACTCCTGAATCTTACCATCATTATTCACTTTCACCAATCCCATGAATTTCCCGATTCCATGATCGATGTGAGCAATATAATCTCCCACTTTCAAAGACATCAGATCCTTCAGGGTAAGCTGCTCGGATTTGGCAAACGTATTTTTCGCTTTATATCTTTGATACCGGTCAAAAATCTGATGATCTGTGTACACCAGAATTTTATGTTGATTATCTACAAATCCTTCATGCAGCTCAGATTTGAAGCTTTTAAAAGGAACATCATGTTCAAGCTCTTCAAAAATAGACTCTAATCTTTCTTTTTGTTTTTCCGTTGAAAAAGAAACCCATGTTTCGAAACCTTGGTGCTGCTTTTCTTCCAGGTCTTCAATCAGCAATTCAAAATTTTTATGGAAAGAGGGCTGTGCGGTTTGTTCCACTTTAAGATCAACAGTAGACACCCCTTCCATAGCAACGCTACTGAAATCAATGGTTTTAAATTTTTTATAATCAAATAAAAATTCCTGATCAGAAATAAACAGCTCCTGTGGTATCCTATGAGCAATATCTTTGTTCAGACTTTCATACTTTTCCAAAGATTTTTCATAAAAACTTTTGATTTTTTGAAGCCCTACCACCCCGTTTTTAGAAACCACAAAACTTCCCCCCGGTAAAAGCTGCAGCAAAGAGACCTTCGAACCTGTTACTGAAAAGTTCATATTGGAAACCAATTGAAATTCTTTCACCTTAGCCAGTGAAAGTTGGGTTTCGATATCAAAAGTTTTGATACTTTCCACTTCATTTCCGAAAAAAGTGATGCGGTAAGGCTTTTCATAGGAGTAAGAGAATACATCCACAATTCCTCCTCTTACGGAAAACTCTCCAGGTTCAGAAACAAAATCCGCCTGCTGAAAATGATAATGATGAAGCAATTCGTCCACGAAATCAAAATCAAGCTGATCACCAACTTTTATATGATGGGAAATGGCTTTAAAATCTTCTTTCTTCAAAACCTTTTCCGACAAAGCACCGGCATAGGCTACAATAACTTTCGGAGATTTCCCTGAATTAATTTTGTTTAAAACCTCCGTTCTCAACACCAGGTTTGCATTCTGCGTTTTCTCTACCTGATAAGGCTCCAGATGAGTAGCCGGAAAATAAAGAATTTTCTCCTTCCCCAGAAGGTCTTCCATTTCCGTATTGACGTAAAGAGCATCTTCTTTATCATCCACCAGATACAGAATATTTTTCTTCTGAGTCAGAAAAAGTTCCGTTACAAAAACGGAGACAGAAGAACCGGCACTTCCTTTTACAGAAATATGCTGGCTGTTTTCCAATTGAGTGAAAATTTCTTTTCCAAATTCTTTCTGAAGCAATTCCGGAAGAAATTTTTCGGTAATGGTTTTTAACTGCATAAATAGTAATGGTATAAACGACAAAAGCGATTTCGGGTGTTTCCGAAACCGTTGGCTCCCGCAAAGATACGAATTATAAATCAGGAAAATCCCTACCCAAAAAATAGGCAAAACCCTTACTTTGAGATGTTTCCTTCATGGTACTTTTGTAACAGAAATATGGCGGAATCCGAAAAGCCCAAAGAGTAGGAAACAGAAAAAACTAACCCCATGAAAAAATTAATTTTAGGTCTGTTTTTTATTGGACTTACCTTAATGAGCTGTTGCAAACCAGAGATTATAGGCAATGTTTCCAATACATTAAGACCACAAGAAACCAACAACTGGTGTTGGGCGGCGACCACTCAGATGCTAGCCCAGCACTTCCAGATCAATGTGACCCAGTGTGCCTTAGCCAACCACCGGTTTGGCGTGAACAATTGCTGTACTCCCCAAACTGCAGGCACCTCCTGCCCTAAAAACGCAGACTGTAATCGTCCCGGTTGGCTGGAACTGGATTTTGCCGGATTAAAATTCAGTGAAAGCACCAGTGCTTTATCCTGGGAAAAGCTACAGAAACAAATCTTTTGCTCCAAGAAACCTATGGGCTATGCCTACGGAACCCCGGGAGTTGTAGGACACGTTGTAGTGGTAAAAGGCTATGTAACAGTGGCCGGAACAAGATATGTTGTCTTGAATGACCCATGGAGTCCCTGCCAGGGACAGGAAAGGTTAATCACGTATGAAACCTATGCAGATCCTGCCGGAAGCAGCACGCATTGGAATACTTGGTATGATTTAGCAAAGAAATAATTTAAAATTCAAAAAAATGAAAAATCTAAAACATATATTGGCCGTTTTATTGTTATCAGTTTTCCTAATTTCGTGTAACGACAAAAACAATATGGGAAATTCCGGCCAGAATGAAATCAGAGAAAATAATTTTACAACATCAGATGATGCTGTGAACAAAGGGAAAGCCGATCTTATTTCGATTTTGAAAAATAACAAAGAGTTCAATCTTAATATGGATGCAGCAGCATTAGAGCGTTCAAAACCCGAAGCTTCTATTTCGGTTTTTGACGTCAACTTTGAAAAACTGCTTCGTTCAGACTCCATTGCTCTTACTTCCATAGCGGAAGAAAGCAGAAAAAGCCAAACACCTTTAGTTGATAATACAAAAGTAATCACGGTAATCTCCACCTCCAAAAGTGAAAAAGGCTGGCAACTGGATGAAATCACGGATAATGTAAGAGTTTCTGATCTTACGGAAATCAAAGGACAGTTCAACAATATAAATGTTAAGATCGCGGTCTTTGAAGTTCCCAACATTAACGCTACCATCTATGAAGTGAGCGTGGATGGAAGAAAACTGTACTATACCAGATATAATGGCAGATCTTTGAAGCAACCTTTATCTGAAGGAGAAATTCTGAAGCAAATCCGTACCGATGCACAAATATTCCAGAGACAATTTGGTGATGAGCTGAAAAAAAGTAAGCTGGTGAAATAATCACTCTACTCACATTATTAACGCTTCTTTTTCAAGAAGCGTTTTTCATAATATTTGCTAATTTTTTTAATTAAAAGTTAAAATATAAATCATTTTTCGTCCATGGCATAGTCTTTGGAAATTTTAAGAAGAAATAACAACTTTAAACGAATAATATTATGAAAAAAGTAATCAGAATCTTAGGTATTTTTATGTTAATGTTTTTTGCAGTCACGGCCATTACTTCATGTAGCGATGACGATGATCCTGCCAACAATGATTTCTTTGCAGGAACGTATCGTGGTAGTGTATCGTATGATGATGCAGACACAGACATAAGTACAAATGACGGAAGCGTCTTCGTTACCAAAATAGCGAGTGGCACAAAATATAATTTTGCATTTTCAAACAGCATCCCGGATCTTAACGGAATAGAATTTGAGAAACAAGGAGACAACACCTTGGTAATGGTTGGTTCTACAGCTACTTCATACATCAGAATTGACAATGATGAACTGAAGATTTTATACAACAAAGACGGCAAAACCTGGACTGCTAATTGTACACGTTAAAAACAACTTTTCATATAATGATAGCCTGTCTCTTTGGGACGGGCTTTTTTATAAATTAAAATAACTTTAATATTTTTTTAAGCAGTAATAAACTTTAGTTAAGTTTCAAAAAACCAAATTCTTCAGTGTGGTTTTTGCATACCTTTACTCAACAAAAAAAGCTCCAATGAAAAAATTTTTATCTGCAATGTCACTAATGTTAGGATTAGGCCTTGCTACCGCTCAGCAAACCACACCTTCAACGGCTACTGCTCATCAGGCTGCTAAAACCGTAAAAGCTCCTGAAGCTAAAACGTCTAAACCTGCTGCTAAGCTGAAGAAAGACGGAACTCCGGATAAAAGATACAAGGAAAACAAAAAACTAAAAAAAGACGGCACCCCAGACAAAAGGTATAAAGAAAACAAATAAACACATCATATAGTTGTTATTTTCATAATCAAATTTCGAAGAACCGGTGAAGAAATTCTCCGGTTTTTTTATGACAAAAAAATAAAACTGCAACAATGTCTTCAGTTATTTATAAATTTGATGCATGTTAAACTTTCTCAAGAAAAAAATAGCATTGATCTGGGCCAAAAGGCATGTTCAGAGCACTAAAGCATTCAAGCAAAATCCACAAAAAAAACAAGAAGAACAGCTTCTCTCTTTTGTAGATGCAGCTCAAAAAACTCTTTTTGGAAGGGAACATGATTTTGAGAGCATCCGTTCTGTGGGAGATTTTCAGAAGAGAGTTCCTATTGCTGATTACGAGGATCTGAAACCCTATATAGAAAGGATGAAAAGAGGACAGGCCAATATTTTATGGCCGGGGACTCCGGAATATTTCGCCAAAACATCAGGAACAACTTCAGGCGCTAAATACATCCCTATTTCAAAAGAAGGAATGCCTTATCAGATTGCAGGAGCCCAAAGTGCTTTGTTCCATTATATCGCTAAAAAAAATAATGCAGATTTCGTTGAAGGTAAAATGATTTTCCTTCAGGGAAGCCCTGAGCTTGAAGAAATATATGGAATAAAAACAGGTCGTCTTTCCGGTATTGTAGCCCACCATATCCCTAATTATCTGCAAAAAAACCGTTTGCCAAGCTGGGAAACCAATGTCATGGAAGATTGGGAAGCCAAGGTGGATAAAATTGTGGAGGAAACAGAAAGAGAAAATATGACCCTGATCTCGGGAATTCCTCCCTGGCTGATCATGTATTTTGAAAAATTAATTGAACGGCATGGTAAAAAAATCAAACAGATTTTCCCTAACCTTCAGCTAATTGTTACGGGCGGAGTAAATTATGAACCCTACCGTGATAAAATGGAAGACCTGTTAGGAGGAAAAGTTGATATCATCCAGACGTTCCCGGCTTCAGAAGGCTTTTTTGCTTTTCAGGATGATTATACCAAAGAGGGGCTTCTTCTTTTGATCAATCATGGAATTTTCTATGAGTTTGTGCCTTTGGAAGAATATGGAAAACCCGATGCCAGAAGGTTAACATTAAAAGATATTGAGCTTAACAAAGATTATGCTTTAATCCTAACCACCAACTCGGGACTATGGGCCTATTCTATAGGAGACGTTGTAAGGTTTATAGACCAAAATCCTCACAGGATCCTGGTAAGCGGAAGAACGAAACATTTTACATCCGCTTTCGGAGAACACGTTATTGCATTTGAAGTGGAAGAGGCCATGAAAGCGGCTTTAGAAGTATATCCCGCTCAGATCACTGAATTTCATCTGGCCCCTCAGGTAAATCCTGACGAAGGGCTTCCTTATCATGAATGGCTTATTGAATTCGAGAAAGAGCCGCAAGACCTTGAAGCTTTCAGACATGAGCTTGATAAACAGCTGAGAAAGCGTAACACCTATTATGACGACCTGATCTCAGGGAATATCCTGCAAACACTCCACATTACCTCTTTAATGAAAAATGCATTTCATGAATATGCAAAATCACAAGGTAAATTGGGAGGACAAAACAAAATCCCAAGACTTGCCAACGATAGAAAAATTGCCGATTTATTGGAAATCTATAAAATTTAAACACATTTTTTTAATTACAAAAACGTATATTCGAAAAAAATTATAAATTTGAAAAATTAAAAAATAATAATGAAAGCAGCTGTACTTTTAAAATCATCTTTATTAACGTCTTTATTTGTTATTTCATCTTGTGCTACTACCAAGTATTCCGAAGATGTTTCAAAAAACGATTATTCTAATCTTGAAGCAGGAAGAATGTACATTGTTACCCTGAAAGACGGTTCTAAAAAACAAAAAATGTTATTCCGTAATGTAGATGGTGATAATATCATCGGTACAGCGGGAAAAAAAGACAGTACAGAGGTTATTATTCCTAAATCTAACGTTGCTGCTGTTAAAGACAGATCTAAAGCACGGGTAGTTGCGGGTGCAACGGTCATCGGAGCAGCAGGAGTTGCCGCACTGGTATTAAGTTCTACAAGAGCGGATTAAATAGATTTTATCTTTCGGGACATATTTGATTTATCAGTTAAAAATACATTATACGGATAGCCTTAAATGAATATTTAGGGCTATTTTTGTGCATGATTTCATTGACGCCGTTAAAAACATTACAAAATGTTGAATTCAGAAATCTTCTTACGGGAAGATTTTTTATTGTTTTAGCTTTCAGAATGCTTGCCACTTTATTGGGATGGTGGGTATATCAGTTAACAAAAGATCCTTTTTCAATTGGGCTTATCGGGCTTTCGGAGGTAATTCCTGCTGTAAGCTGTGCATTATATGCAGGCCATGTTATCGACATGAATGAGAAAAAAAGACTTTTGCTGATCTGTAATTATGCTTATATTTTTCTAATCGGACTTCTGCTTATTCCCGCCTTTTTCAATGTAGAAATGCATTTTACGGGCCACCAGATCACTTATTTCATTTATGGAGTTATTTTTTTCACCGGAATTGCAAGGGCATTCATCGGGCCTATTGTTCCATCCATGATTCCTAGAATCGTTAAGAAAGAAAATCTTCCCAATGCCGTCACATTAAATCAGGCCGCTTTTTTGATCTCATCTGTTTGCGGCCATGCAATAGGAGGCTTTCTTATTGCCGGATTTGGTGTGAAATGGACTCTTGTATTCATTATCTCCCTCATATTTATAGCTTCTCTATTCTTCTGGCAACTGAATAAACAATATTCTGAATATAAAAAAGAGCATGTGAGTGTAATAGAAAGCATGAGAGAGGGCGTCTCCTATATATTTAAAACCAAGGAAATTCTAGGAGCCTTATACCTGGATATGTTTGCCGTCCTTTTTGGAGGAGCTGTTGCAATGATTCCCGTGTATGCAACAGATATTTTAAAAGTGGGAGCAGAAGGATTCGGATTACTGAATGCCGCTTCAGACATTGGCTCCATGTGCATTATTACCATTTTATCTATCGTTCCTTTGAGAAAAAATCAAGGGAAGATATTATTGGCTGTTGTGGCCGGATTCGGACTTTGTATTATCGGGTTTGGGTTATCCCGCCTTTACTGGCTTTCATTTATGTTCCTTGTCTTAAGCGGAATGCTTGACGGAATCTCAGTGGTAATCCGTGGAACCATTGTACAACTCAAAACACCGGATCATATTCGGGGGCGTGTTTTGAGTGTCAACTCCATATTCATTATGTCAAGCAATGAAATGGGGCAGTTTGAAAGTGGGTTAGCCGCTAAACTTATGGGGGTGGTGCGCTCTGTTGTATTTGGCGGTACTATGACGGTTCTTATTGCATTAATTGTAGGAAGCACGAATCCAAAATTAAGAAAAATGCAATATTAAATCCAGTTTACGGATAAATCTATTAAATATATTACATTTTTTTCAATTAACCATTAATAATTTTTATATTTGCTTTATAAAATTCCCCCTTTTATGAGAAAAATTCTATTATTTTTTCTGCTGATATCGTCACAGATATTATTTTCCCAGTCAGATTGTCCCACGGCAATTGCTGTTTGCGGAAATGCCAACATTTCTTACACCCCTTCAGGTCCAGGAAATATCCTGGAAGATCTGGGAGGATGTCTTATTGATGATGAAAACTTTTCCGTATGGTATACTTTCACCGTTGCCACTTCCGGAACTCTGGCTTTCACCATTGATGCCAATGTTGATAATGATGACTATGATTTTGGAGTTTACGGACCTAACAAACAATGTAGTAACTTAGGTGCTCCTATCCGATGTAACTTCGCAGGAGTTTCCCCTACAGGAAATACAGGTCTTTCCCTTACTCCACCCCCAAATGCTTACTGGAGCCCGCACTTGGATGTACAAGCGGGGGAAACTTATTATTTAATTATTGATAACTATAGTAATTCCGCCAACGGATTTTCTTTAACATGGTCAGGTACGGCTACGCTTGCTTCTCCATTTAATGATCCTAACATCACTCCATATCCGTTCGTTACTCCCGGAATCCCGGCTGCCAACCCTACAGACCCGAATGAAGTGGTGATTTGTTCAAATCCGGCTACTTTTGATTTCAGCACATTATCTACAGGGATCATCAACGGTAACCCGAATTTCTCTGTAAAATACCATACAAGCCAGAATGATGCTTTAACAGGAAATAATCCTATTACGTTACCAATTTCTGTAAGTGTGGGACAAACTTATTATTATAGTATCAATTATACCAATCCTGCCAACCCGAATGATCCTGTTAACAGATGTAAAGAGTATGGTAATTTCAAATTTAAAGACGGCACCATTGAAGCCTATAATGATACACTCACGGAATGTAATAATAACAATGCAGGTACCGCTACCTATGATCTGACTACGGCAGATGTTATTGATCCTACATTAAACGTCACCAAAAAATATTATCCTACCATTCACGATCTGAATGCGGGTACCAATGAAATCACCAACCCGTATTCTTATGTATCTGCGGAAGGAACCGTATATGTAAAAGTAATTTCACAGTATGGATGTACCGATATTGCTGAAATCAGCCTGAAATTCCATCCTGTAGTAGTAGTAAATGAAGCAACACTAAGATCATGTTTCATTGAAACCAACCCTTCAACAGCATTATTCAACCTTACTGTAGCTACCGTAACGGCCCAGGGAGGAACCAAAACATATTATCCTTCCTTAACAGACGCAATTAACGGAACCAACGAAATTCCGAATCCGGCCAGCTATATCGCTCCAAGCGGAGTAGCCTATATTAAAGTAACGAATGCAAACGGATGTTATGCTATAGCAAAAGTGACTCTTGTTGTGCTCCCACCTGTTTATTCTTCTGTATTGGAAGATAAGATCATCTGCATGGAGGATACCACCACATTAGATGCAGGACCTGGTTTCGCCTCTTATCTGTGGAGCAACGGAGCAACTACGCAAACTATTTCAGGGGTAGGAGTAGGTACCTATTGGGTAAAATTAAAAACAGGAGATTGTATCACCACTCAGGCGGTAAAAGTTTATCCTTCTGAACAACCTGTAGTTTCCAGCATCGATATTGCTACCAATACGGTTACTGTGTATGTAGTAGGCGGAACAGCTCCTTACCAATATTCATTAGACAATGTAAACTGGCAGGACTCCAATGTATTTACCAATATTTCCAGAGGAGATCACACCGTATATGTAAAAGATGCTTACGACTGTGAGCCAATAGATATCGGAATCGTTGTTCCGAATCTGATCAACGTTATCACACCAAATGGTGATGGGGTAAATGATATTATCGATTATTCTGCATTAGCCAATAAGCAAAATCTTATATTGAGCATTTACGACAGATACGGAAGCAAAATCTATCAGGCGGATAAATCCAATGGTTATAAATGGGATGGAACTACTAATGGCAGCAAAAGAGTAACAACCGGTACCTACTGGTACTCTGTAACATGGAATGAAAATGACAAGCACAACACGCCTTTCAAATTCTCCAGCTGGATCATGGTAAAAAACAGAGAATAATTATATAAAACAAGAACCGCTTAAAGCGGTTCTTTTCTCCCTCCCATACGACTGAATCTACTTAAATCTTTTCGTATTTTTACATTAATAAATCATTTTAAAAATGAGAAAACTATTATTATTTTTAACAATTTTACTCACTCAATTATATTACTCCCAATCAGACTGCCCTACAGCCATACCGGTGTGTGGAAACTCCAATATTTCTTATACTCCTTCCGGACCGGGAAATATTCTGGAAGATCTGGACACATTGGGATGCCTGAATGATGATGAGAACTTTTCCGTTTGGTATTCTTTCACCATTGCCACTTCAGGAACGTTGGCTTTTACAATTGATTCTAATGTAAACAGTGATGATTATGACTTTGCCGTTTATGGGCCTAACGTACAATGTAGCAATCTGGGAGCTCCCATCAGATGTAATTTCGCAGGATCATCTCCTACCGGGAATACGGGTCTTGAACTTACACCAACAGGTTCCGTATACTGGAGCCCTTATATGGATGTAGTAGCCGGACAAACGTATTATCTAATTATTGATAATTATAGTAATTCTGCCAATGGTTTTTCATTAACGTGGAGCGGTACGGCAACGCTGACATCAGCATTTACCGATCCGGCATTAGCGCCCAACCCTTTTATTACACCAGGAAACCCGGCTGCCAATCCAAACGACCCTAGAGAGATCTTAAAATGCCAGCTGCCAACACAGTTTGATTTTACCACCTTAACAACAGGAATTCTGAATGGTAACCCTAACTTCTCGGTTACTTATCACAATCTTCAAAATGATGCCATTACGGGAGCTAACCCTCTTACAGTAACTACCGTAGACGGGACTACCGTCTATTATTACAGAATTGTATATCAGGATCCTGCTAACCCAACCAATCCGGCAAACGGATGTTTCCAGCTGGGAAAATTCAAGTTCAAACAAGGCAATATTGAAGCCGCTGATGTTACCATTAATGCTTGTAATAACAATGGAGCCGGTACGGCAACATTTAATCTTACAACCGCACCTGTTTATTCAGGTCCATCAACCAAAAAATACTATCCTACTCTTGCCGACCTCAATGCTGGAACCAATGAAATAACAAACCCTACAGCCTATACTTCGGCAGAAAAAACAGTATACGTTAAAGTAACCTCCAATGAAGGATGCTCAGATAATGCCGCAATCACACTTGCTTTTTACCCTGTTGTAGTGGTTAACAATGCTTTCCTTGAGTCTTGTTATATTGATACTAATATCACAACTGCTTCTTTTGATTTAACCCAGGCAAACGTTAACTCACAAAGCGGCATGACGAAGAAATACTATAAAACCTCTGCTGATGCTTTGAATCTTACCAACGAGATTGCCAACTTCAATGCTTACATTACTACTTCAACGGATGTTTATGTAAGAGTAACCAGTGCTAATGGATGTTTTGCCATTGCGAAAATCAACCTGAAAGTTCTTCCTCCTGTAAAATCATCCGTATTGAAAGATCAGACAATCTGTATGGAAGACAGAACAACTCTTGACGCTGGGCCTGGTTTCGACAGCTATGAATGGAGTACGGGAGCCACCACTCAATCCATTTCGGGAGTAGGTGTGGGCTTGTATTGGGTAAAACTTCAGACCGGAAAATGTTATACGCTGCAGGAAGTAAGAGTGTATTCTTCACAGCAGCCCGTGATTTCAAGTGTTGATATTTCAAACAATACGATCACGGTAAATGTATCCGGTGGCAAACCGCCTTATCAATATTCTTTAGATGGGGTTAACTGGCAGGATTCCAATATTTTCTCAGGTCTTCCAAGAGGTGAAAACAAAATATATGTAAAAGATTCTTATGATTGTCTGCCGATAGAGGTACAGATCACAGTTCCCAATCTTCTTAATGCCATCACTCCGAATGGAGATAATGTGAATGACTATATCGATTATTCTGCTTTAGCATATAAGAAAAACCTTGTGTTTGTAATATTCGACAGATATGGAAATAAGCTTTACGAGGCAGACAAGACAAGAGGTTATAAGTGGGACGGAACTGCTTTTGGCAAGAAAATCCTTACCGGAACCTACTGGTATACCATTACATGGAATGAAAATGATAAAAACAGTACCCCGACACAATACAGCGGGTGGATACTGGTGAAAAACAGAGAATAATTCAGTTTTTAGATATCCAAAAAATCACCCTGAATCAGGGTGATTTTTTTATTAACATATCACTTCTTTTAGTACTAAAGCATTTTAACGCAGTTTGCCAGTAAAATGTTAGTTACTATTTTTTTATTTTTTTTCAAATCACCTATCTTTGCAATATGGCGCAGAAAGAAACACTATCATCTCTTACACACGGGAATTTCGCGAAGGAATTATCAATTTCTGATGGGAAAATGCCGCCTAATGCTGTAGATTTTGAAAGATTGGTGATCGGAACTTTTTTGATTGATAAAAAAGGGCTTGATTATTCTATCGATCTTCTTACTCCGGAAGTTTTCTATGACCCGAGACATCAGGTGATCTTTACGACCATTTTGAAATTGTATGAAGGAAATCACCCTGTAGATCTCATGACCATTATCCAAGAGCTTAAAAAAGAGGAAAAGCTAAGCCTGGCCGGTGGCGATCATTATATTATTGATCTTACGATGGGGGTAAGTTCTTCCGCCCATATCGAATACCACGTACGTGTGATTCTTGAAAAGTATATCCTCCGGAGCCTTATTAATGTATCAGCTAACGTTATAGATTCTTCCTATAAAGAATCAACCGATGTATTTGAGCTTCTGGACAAAGCAGAACAGTCATTCTTTGAAATTACCAACGGAACCATTAAAAAAGGATTTGATACGGCGAATTCTTTGGTAAAGCAGGCTATTGACACTATAAAATCCTTAAAGGATAAAGAAGGACTTTCAGGTGTTCCGTCCGGATTCAGAGATCTTGATAAAGAAACCGGAGGATGGCAGAATTCCGACCTTATCATCATTGCTGCCCGTCCTGCGATGGGTAAAACAGCATTCCTGCTTTCTATGGCGAGAAATATTGCAGTAGAGCATAAAATCCCAATGGCACTATTCTCTCTGGAAATGGCCTCTGTACAGCTGATCACCAGGATGATCGCTTCCGAAACCAGAATCTCTTCAGAGAAATTAAGAAAAGGAACCATGTCTGATGATGAGTGGCAAAGGTTGTTTTCCAATGTATCCGAGCTCGAAAACGCGCCGTTGTATATTGATGAAACCCCTTCCCTTTCCATATTTGACTTCCGGGCCAAATGCCGAAGACTGGTGATGCAGCATGGGGTGAAAATCATCATGGTGGATTATCTTCAGCTGATGACCGCAAGCAGCGGTGGGAAAGGAGGCGGAAACCGTGAACAGGAAATCGCCATGATTTCCCGTTCCTTAAAAGCTATAGCCAAGGAATTAAATGTCCCTGTCATTGCTCTTTCACAGTTATCAAGAAGTGTGGAAAACCGTCCCGGAAAAAGGCCTCAGCTTTCAGACTTAAGGGAATCCGGAGCGATTGAGCAGGATGCCGATATTGTATCTTTCATCTTCCGACCGGAGTATTATAAAATTGCGGTATGGGATAATGATGAGCCGGGACAGGAAACCTCCACAGAAAACCAGGCGGAAATCATTATTGCAAAGCATAGAAACGGTGCTACTGCCGATGTAAGGCTTTCGTTCATGAAAAACATTGCCAAGTTTGGCGATTTGGATATGTTCGGGAATGATTACGGATACCCTTCTTCAGGCTTTGGTCAGCAAAATGAACCAAGCGGTTTTGATAAAATAAAAACGACCATTCAGCCTGGCGCTGCTTTCGACCTTCCGGATAATTCCCAGCTTTCAGGGTCGTCCATGAACGATTTTGATGATGACGAAGATTTCCCGTTCTAAAAAGTTATGCCACTTTAAATCTTAGTATTGAGAATCGAAATTTACACTGATGGTGCTTGCAGCGGAAATCCGGGGAAAGGCGGATATGGAATTCTCATGCGCGTTCCCGAAAAAAGCTATCAGAAAACTTTCTCAAAAGGCTTTAGAAAAACCACCAACAACAGGATGGAGCTTCTGGCCGTAATCACGGCATTAGAAAAATTAAAATCTACGGAAAATGATATTCATATTTTCACAGACAGCAAATATGTATCGGATGCCATCAATCAGAACTGGATTGCCGGCTGGATCAAAAGAGGCTGGAAAAATGTAAAAAATCCTGATCTATGGCAAAAGTTTGTTATTCTTTATCAGAAATATAATCCAAAAATGCATTGGATTAAAGGCCACGCCGGACATCCGGAAAATGAACTTTGTGACAGGCTTGCCGTTGCTGCTGCTGCCTCTCCGGATCTGGAGACCGATACTTATTTTGAAAATTTAGAGAACAATTCTCTTTTTTAAATGATTTAATGACATCCACATCGTACTTTTATTTAGAAATCTTCTAATATTTTTTCATTTTATTATCAAATTTTGTCATTTTTAACACAATTAACGCTAAAGACATATTTATTTACTTGTATTTAATATCTTTACGTGTCTAATTAAAAGTGCTATTAATGAATAAAAAACTACTAACTTATTTTACTCTTATTTTACTCTGCTTTTATGGAAAACTCTTCTCGCAAACCTACCAACTTACAGGAACCCCTGTAAACACTACAGGATGGACGATGGTGCCTTCTGCGAGCGTGAGTGGAGATTTTATTCAGCTTACCCCGGACACCAATAACCAGTCCGGATCTATCAGGCTGAATGACCCGATCAACTTAAAATATTGTGACAAATGGAGAGTGGAATTCGATTTCCGGATGGATTCTAATCAGACCTCCAACGGTGATGGAATTGCATTCTGGTATCTCGCCAATCCGCCTGTTGCAAGTATATTGGGTTCAGGTCTGGGAGTTTCTCAGAATGCAGTAGGTCTTATTGTAGGATTTGATACATATAATAATACCACAACTGCCACAATGAGCAAGGTACATGTTGCTTATGGACAGGTTCCCAATACAACTGACACAAATAACGTTGAATTTTTCAATGTTGCGGGAAGCTCGTTTCATTCCCCGGATCTGAATACTACCCAACCATTTCAGGGAACTACCTATAAGCATGTTGAAGTTACTTCACAGGTTGATCCGGCTGCTCCAACCAACTGGATTATAAAAATAACCATTGATGGGAATGTAATTTGTAACCAGTCTTTCGCTCCATCAGGTACTGCAGCAGCGATGACTGTAGGATATTTTGGGTTTTCAGCTTCTACAGGCGGCGCAAGATCTAGGCACTCTATTAAAAATGTAAAGATCTATACAGATAAAGTTCCGATTCTTCAGAACACTGTCACGCAATCTGTTTGTCCTAATCCTACAACAGGCTTCGGAACTGTAAACCTTACGGCTTATAATTCGCAGTTTGTTGCTAACCCGGCCAACTATACTTTTTCTTATTATGTGCTTGGAAATCCTACTCCTATTGCCAATCCTGCCAACTTCCAGTTTAATACTGCTACCACTATTTCTGTAAGGGTAAAGGACAACTCTTCTCTTTTATGTGATAATGCAGACGGAACAATCGCACTAACATTATCTCCGTTCACTGCTAATGATGTCACCCTGACCGCATGTAACAATAATAATGCGGGGACAGCCACTTTCAATCTTACTTCCGCCGTGGTAACCGGCGTCCCCGGAGTCATTAAAAAGTATTATAAAACACTGGCCGATCTTAATGCCGGAACTAATGAAATTTTAAACCCGGCCAGCTATACCTCAGCGCCGGGAACCGTATACGTAAAGGTTACCACCCCGCAAGGATGTACCGGAAATGCAAAAATTACTCTTGCTTTTTATCCTGCTGTAGTAGTTACGGAGGCGACATTACGTTCTTGCTTTATTGAATCTGACCCTACGACGGCTACTTTCAACCTGTCGACAGCTAATGTAACGGCACAATCCGGAGTGGTTAAAAAATATTATCCCACTCTTTCTGATGCAGTAAACGGAACCAATGAAATTGTTAATTCTTCAATTTATATCTCTCACAATGGAACAGTGTATGTAAGAGTGATTGACGCAAACGGATGCTATACCATTACCAAGATCAATCTTATAGTACTTTCGCCTGTATTTTCTTCTGTTTTAAAAGACAAAACGATCTGTATAGATGATAAAACAACATTGGATGCAGGGCCAGGCTTTGATAGCTACGAATGGAGTACAGGAGCAACTACACAGTCTATTTCTGATGTTCCTGTAGGTTTATATTGGGTAAGGCTGAAAACAGGAACTTGTATTACAACTCAGGTTGTAAAGGTTAATCCTTCCAGTCAGCCTGTCATTTCAAGTATTGATATTACCAACAGTTCTATCACCATCAATGTGCAGGGGGGAACACCACCGTATAAATATTCTCTAGACGGAACCAACTGGCAGGATTCCAATGTGTTCAATGGCCTTTCAAGAGGTGATCATAAGATATATGTAAAAGACTCATATGATTGTGAACCGATTGAGGTGATCATTACTGTTCCTAATTTAATTAATGCTATTACCCCTAACGATGATCATGTAAATGATTTCATTGATTACTCCGCTTTAGCCTATAAAAAGAATCTGGTATTTGTGATATATGACAGATATGGCAATAAACTTTATGAGGCGGATAAAATGAGGAATTTCAAATGGGACGGAACTGCTTTCGGGAAAAAAATTGTGACCGGAACATACTGGTATACCATTTCCTGGAATGAAAACGACAAAAACAATACCCATACACAATATACCGGTTGGGTATTAGTGAAAAATAGAGAATAATCATGCCTGAAAATCACCCTCTTGATTGGAGTGATTTTCAGCTTTTATTTTAAACATTTGTATTTATTAATAGCTTAATACATCAATATAATAATGAGAAAAGCTTTATACTCTTATTTTTTAATTATAGTATTAGGGCTATCCGCAAAAGGATTCGCCCAAACCTATCAACTTACAGGAAACCCGGTTAACACAACAGGTTGGGATTTAGTCTCAAGTGCAACGGTTAACGGTGACTTTGTACAACTTACTTCAGATCAGGGAAATTTATATGGAGCTATAAAATTAGCAACCCCTATCAATCTTAAATATTGTGATAAGTGGAAAGTAGAATTTGATTTCAGGATTGACGGAAACGGTACTGCTCAATTCGGAAGAGGAGATGGCTTCACCTTTTGGTATCTTGCCAACCCTCCTACAGGCTTCGTTTCAGGAGGAGGTCTGGGAATCCCTGCCAACGCATCAGGTCTGATGGTGGGTTTTGATATTTTCAACAATACGACTGAAGGCCAGATGAGCAAGATCCACGTTTTGTACGGAACCAATAACTCTCTCAATAATAATATAGAATATAACAATACTCCGGGAAGTACCTTCCACTCTCCGGACCTTAATCCTACCCAACCTTTTGTAGGATCCAATTATAAACATGTGGAAGTGAATGGAGAAACCGATCTTACAAATCCTAACAACTGGATTATTAAAATAAGAATAGATGGTGTTCTTATCGTAGACCAGTCTTTTGCTCCTTCAGGAGGTGCTATAGGAATGACTCAGGGATATTTTGGTTTTTCCGCAGCCACGGGAGGAGCCAGTGCAAGACATTCTATCAAAAATGCTAAAATATTCATCGATAAGGTACCTATTTTACAAAATACCATTACTCCTTTTGTATGTGTAAATCCTGCGACAGGAAATGGGACAGTGGATTTAACTTCATTCAATTCCCAGTTTGTAAATAACCCTGGAAATTATATTTTCACTTATTATGTATTGGGTAATTCCACACCGATCGCAAACCCGACAAACTTTCAATACTCTGGAAATACAACCATCAAAGTAGTGATCAAGGATCCGTCATCGACCTTATGTGATAACGGAGATGGTGTTATTCAGCTTAACCCTACTCCTTTTGCAGCAGACGACGCTACGTTAACGGGATGCAATAACAATAATGCGGGTGTTGCCATATTTGATCTGACAACTGCTGCCGTCACGAATGTTCCGGGAGTCACCAAGGAGTTCTACCCTACTTTATTCGATCTTAATAACGGGACTAACCAGATTACCAACCCTACTGCATATCCTTCTGCGGCGGGATCTGTATTTGTAAAAGTAACCACTCCGCAAGGATGTGTGGATGCAGCACAGATTACATTGAACATTTTCCCTGTTGTTGTCGTGAATGAAGCTACACTAAGAACATGCTTTATTGAGTCTAATCCTTCACTGGGATCTTTCAATCTTACAGTAGCTACCGTAACCTCGCAGGGGGGAACTAAAAAATATTACCCTTCTTTAACAGATGCAATTAACGGAACCAACGAAATTCCGAATCCGGCCAACTATATTGCTCCAAACGGAGTCGTTTATATAAAAGTCATAGATGCTAACGGATGTTATGCCGTTGCGAAAGTCACTTTAATTGTGCTTCCGCCGGTAAAATCTTCAGTTCTGGAGGATAAAATCATCTGCATGGAAGATACCACCACATTAGATGCGGGACCTGGTTTCGCTTCTTATCTGTGGAGCAACGGAGCAACTACGCAAACTATTTCAGGGGTAGGAGTAGGTACCTATTGGGTAAAATTAAAAACAGGAGACTGTATCACCACTCAGACGGTAAAAGTTTATCCTTCTGAACAACCGGTGGTTACTTATATAGATATTTCAAGCAATACGATTACCGTTAATGTTATCGGAGGAACACCTCCATACCAATACTCATTGGATAATGTGAACTGGCAGGATTCCAATGTATTTAATAATATTTCCAGAGGGGATCACACCGTATATGTAAAAGATGCTTACGACTGTGAGCCAATAGATATCGGAATTGTTGTTCCGAACCTAATCAATGTGATCACACCAAACGGAGATGGAGTTAATGATGCCATTGATTATTCTTTATTAGCCAATAAGCAAAATCTGGAATTCAGTATTTTCGACAGATATGGCTATAAAATCCATCAGGGCGACAAAAACAATAAATACCGTTGGGACGGAACTACTGCTGCCGGAAGAAAAGTCCCTACCGGAAACTACTGGTACTCTGTAACATGGAATGAGAACGATAAACACAATACTCCATTTAAATTTTCAGGCTGGATTATGGTGAAAAACAGAGAATAGCTTTAACAACCATACAATATAAAAAACTCCGCTTCAAATTGAAGTGGAGTTTTTTCTGCGACATTTCAAGGCAATATATTTACCTCGAAAATCTATTTATTCACATTCAATTCCTAAATTTGTCTTATGAATTATTTGGAAGCTTTAAGCAGAAGATATTCTGTAAAGAAATTTAACAAAGAAATTATTCCTCAGGAAACCTTACATAATATTCTTGAGTCCGGTAAGCTTGCCGCAAGCTCATTGGGGCTTCAGCCCTATAAGATAATAGTGGTTGAAAGTGAAGACATGAAGCAGAAATTAATTCCGGCATTTTATAATCCTTCCCAAATTTCCACATGTTCCCATCTTATCGTTATTATTTCAAAAAAGATCATTGAAGAAAACTATATCCGTGGGTATTTTAATCATATCTCTGAGGTAAGAGAGGTTCCGCTGGAAACCCTGGATTTATTTAAGAACAGCATCAATCAGCATATCAGTCAAAAAACGAGTGACGAAATTTTCAACTGGGCGGAAAAACAATCTTATATCGTTTTGGCCAATTTAATGTATGCCGCTGCCATTGAAAATATTGACACCTGTCCTATGGAAGGTTTCCGTCAGGATGTAATAGAAGATATATTAAGTATAAATTCTGAAACAGAAAAAGTAACCGTAACCCTCGCGTTAGGATACCGTTCTGAGGAAGACCATTTTCAATACATGAAAAAAGTGAGAAAACCCAATGAAAAATTGTTTAAATTTATTTAATTATTTTAGACAATTGTCTTAAAGCAAGCATATGATAAAAGCGGATGTATTGGTAATCGGTTCCGGAATATCGGGACTTTCTTATGCCATAAAAGTTTCTGAACAATTTCCTGAAGCCAAAATAATTATCGTTACCAAATCTGACGAGGATGAAAGCAATACCAAATATGCACAAGGAGGTTTAGCGGTCGTTACGGATTTCAAAAAAGATAATTTCGATAAACATATTGAAGACACCATGCGTGCCGGAGACGGTGAAAATAAACGCGATGTCGTGGAAATGGTTGTAACGGAAGCTCCGGCAAGATTCAATGAAATTGTAGAATGGGGAGCTAATTTCGATATGAAAAACGGGCAGTTTGCCTTGGGAAGAGAAGGAGGCCATACAGAAAACAGAATTGTTCATCATAAAGACATTACCGGATTTGAGATTGAAAGAGCTCTTTTACAAACCGCAAACAGCAGTCCCAACATTGAAATTCTGGATCATCATTACGTCATTGATATCATTACGCAACACCATGTTCCGGGGAAAGAATTAAATGAAGGCGATATCCATTGTTACGGAGCTTATATCCTGGATGAAAAATCCAAAACCATCAAAAAAATTACCGCTAAAATCACACTGGTTGCTACCGGAGGAGCCGGCCACGTTTATAAAAACACCACTAACCCAACCATTGCTACAGGAGACGGAATTGCTTTTGTAGCCCGTGCCAAAGGTAAGGTTTCCAATATGCAGTATTACCAGTTTCACCCTACCGCTTTATATAGTAAAATAGATGGAATGCTGTTCTTAATTTCCGAAGCTGTTCGTGGTGACGGAGCTAAATTAAGAACCAAAAGAGGCGAAAAGTTCATGCATAAATATGATGAACGTGAAGAATTGGCATCCAGAGATATTGTTGCAAGAGCCATTGACAATGAAATGAAGATCACCGGAGATGAATATGTAGGGCTGGATTGCAGAGAAATGAATCATGAGAAATTCTTAGAACATTTCCCCAATATTTATAAAAAATGCAAGGATGAAGGGATTGATCCTTTCACCCAATTAATTCCGGTGGTTCCCGCCTGTCATTATTTGATGGGTGGCATTGAAATCGATAAGGACGGACAATCTTCCATAAGAAATCTTTTTGCTGTGGGAGAATGCACCAATTCCGGTCTCCATGGAGCTAACAGGCTCGCATCGAACTCCTTGCTTGAAGGCTTGGTTTTCGGGCACAATGCCGCCATGAAAACCATTGAACTATTAAAAGAAAACAATTTCAATTTTGAAGATTTAAAAGCCGTTCCGGAATGGAATGAAGAAGGCATGAAGATCATGGATGAGATGGTCATCATCAGTTACCTGAGAAAACAGCTTCAGGAAATGATGAGCGATCTGGTGGGAATTGTAAGAAGCAACAGACGTTTAAAAATGGCTTTACAAAAACACCAGGAAATTGCCGCAGCAGTGGATGAAATTTACCACTACTCCATTCTTTCCCCTCAATTATCAGAATTAAGAAATTTAACTACCGTTGCTCATCTCATCATTACCCAATCTATGGAAATGAAAGAAAACAAAGGAGCATTTTACAATAAAGATTTAGCCTAAAAAAGCACCCATATGAAAAGACCTAGCTACGTAACAGATAAAGCATTAAAAACTTTCATAAAATCAGCACTTGAAGAAGACATCCAGGATGGCGATCATTCCACTCTGTCTACTATTCCAGCTGATTTAAAGCAAAGTGCTAAACTTTTGGTAAAACAGAATTGTATTCTTGCCGGTGTGGAATTGGCAGAGATTATTTTCAAAACCTTTGATAAAAACCTGAAGGTTGAAACATTCATAAAAGACGGTGAAACTGCAAAAATCGGAGATATTGCTTTTATTGTTACCGGTAGCGCAAGATCCATTCTTTCCACTGAGAGGCTTGTTCTCAACTGTATGCAAAGAATGAGCGGAATTGCCACCCTTACTCACGATTGGGATTCCAGACTGGTAGGAACAAAAACCAAATTATTAGATACCCGCAAAACAACCCCTAATTTTAGGATATGTGAAAAATGGGCCGTTGCCATAGGAGGTGGCACAAACCACAGATATGGGCTGTATGATATGATCATGCTGAAAGATAACCATATTGATTATAACGGAAGCATTACCAATGCCGTGAAAATGGCCAAAGATTATATCAAAAAGAACAAAAAAAAATTAAAAATAGAGGTTGAAACCAGAAACCTTGAAGAAGTTCAGGAAGCTATCAAAGCAAAAGTAGACCGGATCATGCTTGATAATATGGATGTAAGAACCATGAGGCTGGCGGTAGATATGATTAATGGTTCATGCGAATCTGAAGCATCCGGAGGAATCACCAGAGATATGCTCAAAGAAATTGCTTCTACGGGAGTAACCTATATCTCTGCAGGAGCCCTTACTCACTCAGCTGAAAATATAGATTTAAGCCTCAAAGCAGTGAAATAGCATTGTATTTTTAACAAAAATGACCCCTATTTGTTAAAAATTAAATAATATGATTTTTTTCATAAAAACAACGTTAATTTTACACAATATTGAAAATCAACATCTTAAGCCTTATTAAGACTGATTAAAAATTAACATTGAGTTAATAATGGTTAAAATTTATTTCCCGAATTTTGCATAAAATTTAAATCTAACTATTATAACGATTATGAAATTAATCAACAAATCAATGCTAACTGTAGTTATTTCCCTTTCTACAGCGAGCGTTTATTATGCTCAACAGGTTCAGGATACGGTTTCAAAATCCAGGGACATTGAAGAGGTAGTATTAACAGGTACAGCTGATATCGCTAAAGATAGAAAGACTCCTGTAGCGGTTTCAACAATTAAAGAAGCGCAAATCGTAGAAAGATTAGGAAACCAGGAATTCCCTGAAATTTTAAAAACAACTCCATCCATCTACTCCGCTAAAGGAGGTGGTGGTTTTGGTGACGGACGTTTAAACATCAGAGGATTTGACACCAACAACACTGCTGTAATGATCAACGGGGTACCTGTAAACGATATGGAAGGAGGTACTGTATATTGGTCAAACTGGGCAGGTCTTTCTGACGTAACTTCTGCCATGCAGGTACAAAGAGGTCTTGGTTCTTCTAAATTAGCGATTGCTTCTATCGGAGGAACAATCAATATTATTACAAGAGCTGCAGATAAAAAAAGAGAAGGAAACGTAATGATAGGTGTTGGTAACAACGGATACTTAAAAACTCTATTCTCATATAATACAGGAAAGAATGAAAAAGGATGGTCTTCATCATTCTTAATGAGCAGAACTGCCGGTAATACATATATCGACGCGAGTGAATTTGAAGCATACAACTATTACTTTGCTTTAGGCTATCAACCCAATGAAAAACATGACTTCCAGTTTACATTCACAGGGGCTCCACAATGGCACATGCAAAACTTCCAAAGCTCAATTGCGAACTTCATTAAATATGGAAATGGTGTAGATGAACCTAACAGAAGATACAATTCTAACTGGGGTATGCTAAATGGAGAGGTAATGTCTCAGTCTATTAACTTCTATAGCAAGCCTGTTGCATCCATCAACTGGGATTGGAAAATTTCTGAGAAATCAAAACTATCAACAGTAGGATATGCTTCTTGGGGAAGAGGTGGTGGAACTGGTGTAATGGGGAATATTAATGGAACTAATATTAACAGTTTACCAAAAACAGCAGAAGGTCTTATCAGATTTGATGATATCGTCGCATGGAATCAGGGACAGAATATAATCTGGAATCCTAATGTAGCTCCTAATACTGGTATTAATAAGGTAAATGCTACACCAGGTATTGCAACACGAACCAACGGATTAACAAGAAGAGCAAGTGTTAACTCTCACGACTGGTATGGAATTCTTGCTAACTTCCAACATAAAATCAATGAAAACTGGAATTTCTCAGCTGGTTTTGACGGAAGATATTACTACGGTTACCACCCGGGAGTTTTAACAGATCTTTGGGGTAATAATAAATATATTGAAAAAGATAATATGAATATTCCTGGTGGATATGATGTTACTCTTGTTCAGGATCCTAAACCTTCTGCAAATCCTTTTGCAAAAGCAGTAAAAGATAAAAATCAGATAGTTTACAGAAATTATAATGGAGAAGTTCTATGGGGAGGTTTCTTCGGACAGGTTGAATATACAAGTGATAAAATTTCCGCTTTCGTTCAGGGGTCTGCTTCAGAACAAGGGTATAGCAGAATCGATAACTGGATTATTGATGGCGTAACCATTCAGCAAGGTCAAACAGTGAACACCAAAACTCCAATGAAGTTTTTATTCGGATTCAATGCAAAAGGAGGCGTTAACTATAATATTGATGGGCAACATAATGTTTTTGCTAATGTAGGATATTATTCTAAGCAGCCAAACTTCTTCGCTGTTTACAATTCTCCTCTGGCGCCTGCCAATAGCACCAACCCGAATAACCCTTCCGATGGTAGAGCTACTGGTAACCAACAGATTGTAAACCCTCTATTGACCAACGAAAAAATTGCTTCTGCTGAATTAGGTTATGGATTCAGAAGTAGAATTTTCAATGGTAACGTTAACCTTTACTACACTTCTTGGAAAGACAGATACCAAAGATTCTCTAACCTTCCAAACATTCCTAATCCAGCAGGTGGAACTTATACAAGACCTTATGCAAACCTTTTAGGTATCCAGGAAATTCATATGGGAGTAGAATTTGAAGGTACACTAAAAGTTACGGATTACCTTTCATTCAACGGAATGTTCTCTATCGGAGATTGGTATTATAAAGGAAATCCGACTGGAAACCTTTATGATGAGAACGGAACCCCGATCAGCTTTAACGGAAGTACAGATGTAACATTTGCTTTAGATAATGTAAAAGTTTCTGACGCAGCACAAACTACGGCTGCATTAGGATTTACTTTAAAGCCGGTTAAAGACTTAAGCATCTTCTCTACGTGGAATTATTATAACAATTATTATGGTTTAATTAATTTCAATGCTGATTATTTAGTTGCTGCCGATGGAACAATCTCAAGAAATGCACAGAAAGGAGCATTAAAATATCCAAGCTACAACTTATTTGATCTGGGACTTTCCTATACATTCAATGTCGGAAGAGGACAAAAACTAGTTCTTACAGGAAATGTTTACAACCTGTTCGATACAACGTATATTTCTGATGGTAAATCATCTAACCATATTAAAGAACTAGCTGACTTCAAAACTCCGACTAATACGGATGCACAAGCACAAGCAGCATATAATGCATACATCAATAATCCATTAAACTTCTACAAAGGATTGGATACAAGTAATACGGTATACTTCGGATTCGGTAGAACTTGGTCTGCATCAGTTGCTTTCAAATTCTAATCAATTAAAACATTAGATTTTCTCAATATCAATCCCGGCTTATCGCCGGGATTTTTGCTATATTTGTGTACAAAAAAATTGAATATGGACTTTTACAACATTTTGCTTAATGCACACAAAGGATTTGCATATCTGGAGCTTCTTTTAGTGGCATTATTTATCATTGCGCTTTTGGCGACAATGTTCGGATTCAGCGGGAAAGTGAATAATTTTTTAAAGAAGACTACGCTTTTCACCATGATCTTCTTTCACATTCAGTTTCTGATTGGAATCATTATGCTGATCACCAATTTCACAAAAGGATTGGATATGGGATCTGTGATGAAAAATGCTGACCTGAGATTTCAATATGTTGAGCACCCATTTTCTATGTTAATTGCTGCCGTTTTGATGACTATCATCAATAAGAAAGTAAAATCCAACGATACAATTTCTTTAGGAATTGTTATTATGGGATTAATTGCAGTAGGTTTATTTGCATTCGCGTTTCCATGGGCGAGAGTCTTTGGAGCATAATATATTAACTTAAATAATTTTTAATTAAATCAATGAAAGTAGCTGTAGTAGGTTCAACAGGAATGGTTGGACAAGTCATGCTTAAAGTTCTCGAAGAGAGAAACTTCCCTGTAACTGAGTTAATTCCGGTAGCTTCGGAAAAATCTATTGGTAAGAAGGTGAAGTATAAACAGGAAGAATTTACGATTGTAAGCATGAAGGACGCTATAGCTGCCAAACCGGATATTGCCATCTTCTCTGCTGGTGGTGGAACTTCTCTTGAATTTGCCCCACTTTTTGCTGAAGCCGGAACAACGGTAATTGATAATTCTTCTGCCTGGAGAATGGATCCTGACAAGAAATTGGTGGTTCCTGAAATCAATGCCGATGTTTTAACAAAAGAAGATAAGATCATCGCCAATCCGAATTGTTCAACAATCCAGCTAGTAATGGTTTTAGGTCCGCTGAACAAAAAATATGATTTAAAAAGAGTAATCGTTTCCACTTACCAATCTGTAACGGGTACCGGAAAAGCTGCTGTTGATCAATTAAACGCAGAGATCGGTGGAGATGATTCCGTCGCAAAAGTATATCCTTATCAGATCTTCAAAAACGCTTTACCTCATTGTGATGTATTTGCCGATGATGATTATACGAAAGAAGAAATTAAATTGATGAAAGAGCCTAAGAAGATCTTAGGAGACGATACATTCAATCTAACGGCAACAGCTGTAAGAGTTCCTGTACAGGGAGGACACTCTGAAAGCGTAAATATTGAATTTGAAAACGAATTCGATCTTGATGAAGTAAGAAAAATCCTATCTGAAACTCCAGGAGTAATTGTAATGGATGATGTGAAAAACAATCACTACCCAATGCCTTTATATTCTGAAGGGAAAGATGAAGTTTTCGTAGGAAGAATCAGGCGAGACCTTTCCCAGCCGAAAACGCTGAATCTCTGGATCGTAGCAGACAATCTGCGAAAAGGAGCTGCAACCAACGCTGTACAAATCGCAGAATATCTTGTAGCCAACAACTTAGTATAACCTAACAAAAATAAAAAGAGTCTCAAAATTGAGATTCTTTTTTTTATCAAACCTATGAACGTTCAAAAGGATATCAATAAAGATAAAATAGGCTTTCAAAAACTTATCGCAGCTTTTGGAGTAATTCTCTTTATAGGAAAAATCATCGCCTGGAAGCTTACGAATTCCGACGCAGTGTTTTCTGATGCCATGGAAAGTATAGTCAATGTCATCAGTGCCTTTATGGGACTTTATTCTCTGCATCTTGCTGCAAAACCAAAAGACGAAGACCACCCTTACGGACACGGCAAAGTAGAATTTGTTACCTCCGGAATAGAAGGAGCCCTGATTGCCATTGCCGGTATTATGATTATTTATGAAGGAGCCAATAGCTTAGTGGTAGGAAAAACGTTAAGCAAACTGGATACAGGAATCTGGATCATCGCTGCAACAGCAATCATTAATTATTTATTAGGGTATGTTTCGATAAAAAAAGGCGAAAAAGAAAATTCACTGGTTCTTATTTCTTCAGGAAAACACCTTCAGTCAGATACTCTTACAACCATTGGCGTGGTAGTGAGTTTAATCGTGGTTTATTTTACTAAAATCTATTGGCTGGATTCCGTGGTTGCTTTAATTTTTGGACTTTATATCATTTTTGTAGGGTATAAAATCGTTCGAAAGTCATTAAGTGGCATCATGGATGAACAAAACCCCGATATCTTAAAAAACATCGTTGAGATCCTTGAAAATAACAGGAAAACAGAATGGATCGACATTCACAATATGAAAATCCAGCAGTTCGGAGCTTCCCTTCATATAGATGCCCACATTACGCTTCCCTGGTATTACAGTCTTCGTGATGCCCATAAAGAAATGGAAAACGTCATCAAACTTTTAGCAAAGCATACCAAACGAAGTGTGGAATTTAACTTTCACATGGATGATTGCAAAACCATTTCATGTCCGGTTTGCCAGATCAAAGAATGCCCTGTGCGTGAAAGAAACTTTGTAAAAAGAGTGGAATGGACTCCGGAGAATATTACCCGGGAAGATAAACATACCGCAGAATAAATTTACAAAAGGCTTCGACTCCGCTCAGTATGACATTTCTAATATTATTCATAGAAAATACGGTGTCATGCTAAACGGAGCAAAGCATTTTTATTAAATAACCAGTTCTGGTTAAGTAATTTAATATTCTATATTTATTTTAAACGCAAATGGTCGCAATATTAGTAAAAAGGATCATTTTTTTAGAACGCAAAGGCACTCTGTTCAGCAATTGTTAACAAAAGCCTTATCTTTAGTTGAGTGAACGCCGTTGCGAACGGAAAATATAGGCAGTAAAATTTACAGACCTTTGCGTACATCGTGTTTAAATAAAATCATTCTGTTTCTTAACCCGAACTCAGGTTAAATATTATTTACTTTTCTCTAAAAGCTGCTTTCTGTAATAGAACATAGGAACAATAAGCAAGATGATTACAGGTTGTATCACAAATCTTCTCATGTAAAAAGAGAAAAGATACCCTATTTCAAAGCGGTCGCTTATACAATACAGATAGATCGGAAAGGTAATGACAAAAACAATCGTTATCAGTAAAGTTCCTTGAATGGTCCACTCTTTATTTTTAAACAGGAAGTGAATAATCATACCGGAAAAAAACAAGTTGAGAAGAAACCGGAAAAGATGGTTTACAATCAGTTTTCCCCACTCAAACGGAGGAAAAGAAACAGTTTTATCGGCTTCATGAAAATACCCCAGAAAAGGATCATAGAACATTCTATCTTCAAATATTCTCACGCTGATAAGTCCTGCAATTCCTATTGCAACTAAGAACCAATTAAGAATTTTCATTTTTTAACGCGAAAAATTTAATCCATATCAGCCAAAGCAATACAACACTGCCATAAATAATAGCCGGGAAAACAAAGTCATGGGTCATCTTTCCATACTCCTTATAGTCCGTCATTACAATATTTAGTCCTGTAATTCTCAAGACGTTCATAATGTATAGTAAAACCAGGCTTACAAAAGCAAATACAAATGTTTGAGTACCTTTATAAAAAGCAAAAATAAAAGCCAGGAATAAGATCATTACCGAAACGGCATTACAACCCTCTACCATTCTCGTTGCGTAGACATTTTTCACATTGAACCAGACCTGCTCTTTCGGAACATCATCATACAATAGAGTTGTGTAACCCAATACATTCTGTACATGCTTCACCTGTTGTGCGATCAGTCTGGAAAATGGGTCAAGACCACTTGCCTTAAAGCTGTTCAGATAAAACTGATAGCCAAAAAGCAGCACCATATAAATGATGATGAATCTCAGTAAAATTCCCAGAACAGGCTTAAAATCCTTTAGCATATTACAAATATATAAATTTACTATATTTGTTTCCTACTATGAATTCTGAGAACGCAAAACGATTTTTTGAAAATTATACCGGTAAAAAATCTTCTGAGTTTATTACATTAGCTCAAAGCGGTTCCGCGAGGGTAAATTTTTTGGCAAAAGCTGAAAAGGATTATATTGTTACCTACAACGAAAATATCCTTGAAAATGAGAGCTTTTTCTACTTTTCAGAGATTTTTGAACATTTAAGTCTTAATACTCCTCGTATTTTTGCCATTTCCGACGATCGCAAAATCTATATCCAGGAATTTTTAGGGGAAAATACCTTTTCAGAGATCATTGCAAAAGAAGGCTTAACGGACCGGGTAAAAAACTTGGTAGGGCAAACTCTCCAAAAACTCTATCAATTACAAACCAAGACCGCCGGAAAAATTGATTACAGCAAAACTTTCGAGTATCAGAACTATGATGAATTACCGGTGACCCATGACCTGTATTACTTTAAAAACTTTGTTGCAGATGTCCTTGAGTTGGAATATCACAAATCTACCCTCCTCAAAGAATTCAAGAAAATAGCCTGCCTCATTGAAAGTCTGGAACCTACGGGTCTGATGATCCGTGACTTTCAGGCCAGAAACATTCTGGTAAACGATCAGGATGATGTTGCGTTCATTGATTATCAATCTGCCATGAAGGGGCCATTGATGTATGACGTAATCTCGTTTCTTTTCCAGGCTAAGGCCAACTTTCCGGAAGATTTTCAAAATGAAATGGTAAAGTTCTATATTCAACAGTTTGAAAATGAAAACATCCAAAATCAACTAAAAGCTTCGGTAAAACCGATTCAGATGATGAGATTTTTACAGGTTCTGGGAGCTTATGGATTTCGCGGGCTTATTCAGAGAAAACAACATTTCATCGCAAGTATTGAAAAAGGGATAGACAATATAACCCACTTTGCCCAATCATGGGAACAGATGAAAGAGTATCCAGAGCTTGAAAAAGTAATACAACAACTGGCTCTGGAACAGACCAGGTTAAAAATCGATTCAATTGTAAATAAATAAAGAATAGAATACCGGATAATGATCATTATAAGCAATTCAAATCGATCATCATTTATCAATAATCAATTATAATATATAACAATGTTACACGTAGACATACACAGTTTTTCATATAAAAAAGGGGGCATCCCCAAAGATGACTCCGGGAATGGTGGTGGTTTCACTTTTGATTGTAGGGGAATCCTGAATCCGGGAAGAATAGAAGAATACAAAAGTCAGACAGGGAATGACATCGGTGTTCAGGAGTTTCTGGAAACAAAAACTGAAATGCCTAAGTTTTTAGAACTGGTCAAAAGCATTATTTCCATTAACATTGATAATTATATTGACAGAGGATTTGAAAATCTTCAGATCAATTTCGGATGTACGGGCGGACAACACAGATCCGTCTACTGCGCGATAAAAATTGCTGAGTTTATTCAGGAAAAATACCCTGAAAGTACTGAAATCAGTCTTCATCATGATGAACAGCATCAACTTAATTATAAATGATAATTGATAAGATATAAATGAAAGCTTTAATTTTTGCAGCAGGAAAAGGAACACGCCTTAAGCCATTTACCGATCATCACCCAAAAGCATTGGCCAAAGTGAACGGTATTGCCTTACTGGAGAGAAACATTACTTACCTTAAGGACTTTGGAATCAAAGATTTCGTTATTAATGTGCATCATTTTGGAGATCAGATCGTCGATTTTCTTAAGAAAAATAATAACTTCGATTGCAACATTGAGATCTCCGATGAAACAGAGGAATTACTGGAAACCGGAGGTGGTTTGATTTTTGCTAGAAGATTCCTTGATCACGGAGAAGATTTCTTAATTATGAATGCTGATATCCTGACTAACCTTGATATCAACAGTCTGGTTCTTTATCACAAAAAGATGAAAGATTTTGCCACTTTAGCGGTTTCAGACAGGGAAAGTTCAAGAAAATTACTCTTCAATGATAATATGGTCTTAAGAGGGTGGCTGAATGTACAAACCGGAGAACAGAGGCTGGCGGAATTCAACAAAGGATTCAAAGCGCTGGCTTTCAGCGGAGTACACTGCATCAACCCTGTTATATTTGAAAAAATAAAAAGAACAGGCAAATTCTCTGTTATGGAAGAATATCTGGATCTTATGCATACGGAACATATTCATGGTTTTATGCATGAAAGTATTCTTATAGATGTGGGCAGACCGGAATCTGTAACAGAAGCCGAAAAACATTTTAAATAGTTGTACAAATGGAAATTGACGGAAGGGATGAAAGCTTAGTAAACCCGGAATTAGATATTAACGAAACAAAACTACATAACAGCTTCAGACAAAAAACATGGGATGAAACCATTACCAAAGACAGCTGGATGGTTTTCAAGGTGATGGCTGAGTTTGTGGATGGATATGAAAAATTAGCCAAAATAGGACCTTGTGTTTCTATTTTCGGTTCAGCACGCCTGCAGCCTGAAAGCAAATATTATCAGATGGCTGTGGAAATTGCTGAAAAAATTACCAAAATTGGTTTCGGAATTATTACCGGAGGTGGCCCGGGAATTATGGAGGCCGGAAATAAAGGAGCTTTCAATGCTACCGGAAAATCAATCGGGCTGAATATTGATTTACCGTTTGAACAACACTTCAATCCGTATATCAATAAAGTATACTCCATGAATTTTGATTACTTTTTTGTTCGAAAAGTAATGTTCGTTAAATATTCCCAGGGATTTATTGTAATGCCCGGTGGATTTGGAACTTTAGATGAGTTTACGGAAGCATTGACTTTAATTCAGACTAACAAAATAGGCAGGTTTCCTATTGTTCTCGTTGGTTCTGAATTTTGGAGCGGTTTGTTGGATTGGTTTAAAGCAACCTTATTAAAAGATGGCATGATCTCGGAAAAAGATCTGGATCTTTACCGTGTGGTAGACACGGCTGACGAAGCTGTAGCTCATATTAAGGCCTTTTATGATAAGTATTCTGTGAACGTAAACTTTTAATTGGCATATTATTTGTGACTTTATAAACAGCAAGCATGATTGTAAATCTATTAATTAAGATGAAAAAACTTTTATATATATCAGGAATTTTAACATTTTTTGTGTTAATGAGTTTCATGAATGTAGACTTTTTCTCCTCAATGACAAAAGTGGATTATATCGAAGGAAGCAAGACGTTGAAGTTTACTACAAAAATGAATACAAGTCATATTTCGGATGCTATCAAAATAAATCCTAATACAGCGGGGTTTGAAGCTGAAGTGAAAAAATATGTAAACAATAATTTTGATGTGTACGTCAATGGTTCTCCCAAGACTATAACTTTCACCGGAAGTCAGGTGAGCGGGGAAACTGTATGGGTGTATTTTGAAGCAGGAAGTGTATCCGATATCAATACCCTGAAAATTAAAAATACGATACTTTTGAGCGCTTTTCCAAAGCAGATCAATATTGTGAGTATTGCTTATAAAGGAAGCCAGAAAGTGATGAATTTCCAACGGGGAAAAGAATCCAATGAAGTTTCTTTTTAATGAATTTGAATTATAAAACCACTGCTCAGGCGGTGGTTTTTTTGTAGTGAAATATCCTGCCTTTATTGATAAAGTAAGCAACAATAAGATTAGGCACCCAGCATAACCAGGCAACAATAAGATACAAATTAAGAGGATCTTCTGTGATTGTTTTCAATAAAGGATACCAGATCCTGAGGGTTACTGCGGCAAAAGTACAGGCATAACTGTACGTCATGAAATCCCGGTGCTTATGAATATTACCTTTTTTAATGTATAAAACTGCTATTACAGTTGTTAGTAGCCAAATCAGCCCCAGACAGATAAATCCTAAAGCTGAAATCACACCCCCATTGGCATAAAACCCTATATAAATACCTGATATCGAGCTTATCATTACCGACCAAACATATATCTTCCCTATTATTTTGTGAAGCCTTATATGCCGGGTCCTAAATGTGTTCCCAAATTGCCTCCATCCAATAAAAAGAGACAATCCTCCAAAAATAATATGGGCAAAAAATGAAATTCTCCATACTACATTCTGCAAGACTTCCGGAAGCTTAGAGCTCAGGAAAGTATGCTTATGCTCAACAAATACATAGATTAGCGGATATGCTCCTATCAGTAAGGCAAAAATCCCGATAATAATAAATGAGAAATTCTTCATCATAAGAAACAGATTATCAATTAAGTTTCAGCAAAAATGAAGAATATGAGGGGATCATCTGTTCCATAATGTAAGGTGGAACTAATTTGAATGAAATTTATTCTATTGAAAATAAACCAATTACAAATCTCTCTCCTTTTGATTATTCCAAATTTACATTTTGGCTTTTTAAAAATTCCCTGGGCGAGCAATTCATGTATTTCCTGAAATTCCTGTTAAAAGATGTTTTAGAATTAAATCCACTTTCAAAAGCCAATGAAAGGATAGTGAATTTCTGATTTTCCGGTAAAACTGCAATTCTTTTGAATTCTTCAATTCTTTTCCGGTTGATATAATCATAAAAGTTTTTATTTTCAATGGAATTGATGGTCTGGGAAAGCGTATTCGGATGAACATTCAGCATTTCTGCCACCTGATTCAAGTTCAATTCCGGATCTTTAAAGATCTTTTCGGATTCCATTCTTTCATTAAGCTTTTGGTAGATTAATTGTAAAGACTTCTCACTTATAAGTGTCTTCTGATATTTTGCAGGTGCAACCTCAACATTCACCTTTTCTTCTTTCTCATGAATTTCTTGTATATCTGCCGGGTTCAATATACCTACCTTATTGATTCCAAAATATGCTGCCAGGACAATAAAAATAACTACTAATGTAAAAATGATCAGGTCGTTTTTCAAAAATACGGCTACCCAGATTAAAGCAATACTGACAATCAGGTAATAAGTCCAATTTAAATTGATTTTCTCAGTATTGGAAAACTGTTCAGAAATTTTCTTCTTGTATTCTCTTACTAAAAGGAAACTTAGTAATGTGTATACAACCCCGGAAACAAGAATCAGAATACTGACGTATTTTCTCAGGTCTTTATAGCCACATCCATTATTCCGGTAAACAGAAATTTTATCTACAGAAGGCAATCTAAAAAAATCAAATAAAGTGAAGTAAATGATCATAACGGGGATAAAATGAAGATATCCATAATATTTCAATTTGTTTTGGCGGGTAAGATTCAGAACATACAGATACAGCATAGGCCCATGGATCAGAGGAATAGGCACTTCCACTCCAAGAACATAGGGAAATCTCTCATACTCTCCCGAAAAAATGAATAAAAACAAAGCGAGATGTATTCCTATGATGAAGAACCATAGTGCCAATATGTAATCCGCCGTTACTTTTTTTCTCTTTCCTATAATGAGAATAGAGCAGAAAAAGGCGATAAATATTCCTGCTAAATAAAATATATAGGGCGTTGATAAAGGTTCCATTGAAAAAATCTGAAATCAGAGTCTGAATTTATCATTTTTTTCTCTTCAATCGCCTTGGTTCAATTAAATTATTTGTTAAACAATAAAAAATGCGGACTGAAAAAATCAGCCCGCATTCTTTATTATTAAAAGTCGATTATTGTGCCTTAATTTTGAAATCATCTACTTCCCATGTTGCCGCAGCAGAAGTTGTAGATGTATATTTAAATGCGATTCTTACGTTTTTACCTAAGAAAGCACTTAAGTTTACATTTCCAGAGCTCACCCAGTCTCCGAATGCACCTGTATTGGTATCAAGTGTTGCAGGAAGCAAAGTCCACACAGTAGTTGCAGGATCTCCTGTATAGTTTTCAGTAGCATATACCTGTAAAGCGTTTCCGGCATATCTAACGTCTGTTGTAAAGCTAACCGCCGCTTTTGTCTTACCTACTAAACTCACAGCTTTCGAGATCAGCCAGTCTTCATTAGCATTATTTCCTGAAGCAAAACCGTTCATTATAGCATAATAATTGGTTCCGTTTCCTTGGTTAGATGTTCCCCAAACCTGGTTCCCTGTTACACTTTTAGTTGTCCAGTCTGCACTGAATCCACCAGCAGCGAAGTTATCATTGTAAATTACCGGAAGTGGCGTATAAATAGTCCCGTCACATCTAGGTTCATCTAAATCGGCCCCTAAAATATCTGTAATCCATAATTGGTAGGTTCCGTTGAATACACTTAAAATAGCGTATACATCCCCTTTTCCCGCTTCTATAATATTTCCGGCAAAGTCTGCAAAGTTGCTTGTTCTTAAAATAATTGTATTTCCGGCACAATCCTGAAGGGTTCTGTTGGTTGCAGCTGTTCCGGCATACGTTTTTTCTAAGTCTCCTTCGATAAACTGTAAATCTTTAATTTTAACCCATTTCCCCACATCACCTGCAGTGAATTGAGTAATGGTTTTCTCTGTAGGCACTACAGCTGTTGCAGGCTTATTAGAATCAAAGAAATATTTGTATACATCTGCTTCTGCTATTCTACCTACAACTCCGCTGAAAGGCGAACCTATCTGGAGTTCCCCGTTTACCGCTCCTACATAGAGATTTTTAAGCTTGATATATACTTCTTTACCTACTGCAAATCTTGCATCGTTGTATAAATCTGCTTTATCAATGTTTACTCTGATCCCTCCTGTTGCATCTTCAACGTAGATATATTTGAAAAGATTCCCTGTTTTATCATTGGCAGTTACCTTGGCTTTTAATACAAAGTCACCTGTAATTAAGTTAAGTGGGTTGGAAGTAGACAATTGTTTAACTTCTGCAACTGTTTTTGGGGTTAGCCCTGCATCGCTATATTGACAAGGATTGGCAGCAATACCGTCCAGACGTGGGAAATTATTCATATCAAGGTCTGTTACCTTGTTGATGTACATTTGGTATGTAGAGTTGAATTTGCTGTAAATTCCCACAAATTTACCGTTTCCGGCAGGCATGATCTGGTTCGCAAATGAAGCAAAACCACTGTTCCTTACTACTCTTGCTGTAGTTGTACTGGCATCTCTGATCTGTCTGTCTACCGTTACACCACTAGGTGCATAGTTGGTACATAATATCCTGCTGTCGAATTCAGCATTATTCACCTGAATCAGACATCCTAAATACTGATCGTTTGCGGTAACCATCTGAGCTAAAGTCATTACTTTAGGTACAATTTTCTCTCTGATAGAGCAAGATCTGAAAACACGAGCAGGAACAAGCTTTTCAGAGATTCTTGCTACAGCATTTGTAGCAGTGGAAGCAGGATCTTTAACCCCTAACTGCACTACATTTCCGTAAGTTCCTACCGCTAACCCGGCCAGTTTGATATATATTTTTGACCCCTGCGGGTATTGCGTATAAGTACTTACCATATCTACACTGATAGTAAATCCTTGTGTAGGATTTTCCGGTTTATCCTGGATGTAGATGGTCTTATAAATGTTTCCGGTTTCGTCTGTTGAAGACACATACCCTTCGATAATATCCTGAGAATCATCAGGGAAAACAAAGGCCGTATTAGGAGCTGTGCTGGCAAATTTAGCCTTTACCTGAGCAAGAGTCATCGTTGCTGTAAGATCCGCACATTGAAAGTCGCCAACGCCCGGCTCATCATATTTATCATCATGTACACATCCCGTGATAACCAGAGAAGCGAAAACGATGAAAATATATTTGAAAATTGAATTATATTTTTTCATAAATAGTAGTTTAGAATCTTAAATAAACATTGGTAAAGAATGTAGTTCCTCTGTCATACCACAATTTTGGAGCAAAAGAAGGATATTGCTTTTGTGAATCGACAAAGGCATCAGGGAAGTTAACATTTCTACCCTGTTCAAATCCACCCGTAACATAGTCTCTGTTATTAAGAATGTTATTTACTGAAACACTAATTCCCATTCTGTATTTTCCGATTAAGAATGATTTTCCTGCGTTAGCATTCAGCATAAACTGGTTATCGAACTTCTTTTGTTGTAGTAATGGTGCAACATTTTCTGGTGTAGCCGCCGGATAAGAAACCCCTGCACTGGTAGTACCTGCCTGATAAGGATCTCCGGTTGCAGGATCTATATAAAAATATGGCGTCTTATTTAATGCAGAGAAATCCAGGTACTGATCCATTAAATAGTTAGCAGAAGCTCCTATCCACCAGTATTTTGGTGAATTATACTTCAGTCCGAAGGAAAATGCTTTCTGAGGCGTCCCGGCTACTTTATAATTTTTAATATTGGCTTTCCCCCAGAAATCAGCGCTTCTGAACTCGTTGATATCATCAAAGGTAGCCACATCAGGGTTATTGGTATACTTATATTCTCCAATACTTGCTACACCCACTGCATTTAAGGTTGGTGTGATTTTTAGGTCAAACCCTAATTCAGCTCCGATGTATCTCTTATTAGCTCCTGTCAGAGCCTCATTAACCAATGTACTCAAAGAAGTTCCAAAAGTTCCTTCTACATCGGCATAATATCTCGCAATTTCAGTGGCGTTGTTGATGGTTGTATAGTAACCTGATAATCTAAGCTTTAAGATTTGTCCTCTTAAAATATAACTTAATTCGTTGGAATTGATCATCTGGTTTTTCACTCCCGGAGTTACAAAATCCACTACCCTTGGGTTGATATAGATTTCATTAAGAGTTGGAGCCAAACTAAAGAATGCTCCATTATAGACGATAAAGTTCTTACCATTGATCTTGTAAGTAACTCTAGCTTTAATCCCTGCATCCAATGCATCATAAATAGCACTCTTGCCTTTGGAGTTATTCTGGAACCTGAAACTTCTGAAGTCCCCTTCCCTTTGAGCTTCTGAATAAGAAGAGAAAATAGATGCCATTACATTCCATTTGGTGAAATCTATTTCTGATGAAACGTTTAAGGCATAGTTATTTCTTGTCAGCTCATAAGAATATTGAGTTCTGTCTCCTTCTCTAACTTCTACGTTCGGATCATCAATATTATATTTTACATCACCATCAAAAGCATTTAAGTTATTGGCAAAATTAGCCCCTAGTAAATCTTTAATTCTTCTGAAGTTATCTGATTTTAAATTCTGGTAATTGAAATTGATATTCAATTTCCAGTTATCTTTCAATCTCGTATCAAAATGAGAAGCAAAATTAAAGGTTTTATCTTTGTTTACGTCTTCTACTACAGTGTAAACGGCTCCTCTCGGTTTACCGTTCATATCTGTAAGGTTCAGATAATTAGCCTGATAAAGGGAAGTCCAATCTATCTGTGCATTTTCTCTGAACTCATCGGCCGTATAAATTCCATAGCTAGGTAATTTTCTGTAATAAGTCGGATTAGGATCTGGTGCATGGAACCAGTCTAATCTGCTTCTTGCATCGCTTCCGAACTGGTAGGAAACCGTATTTGTCCAATTGGAGTTCTTACCTATTTTAAGGTAATCTGTCAACATAAAGATCGGCTCAAATACATTCCTTATTCTTGAATTTCTTTTCTCCCCATCTTGCCATCCCCAGTAAGAGTTATAGTTTTTACCCATGATATCATACACTTCCTGCGTGTTCGGAGAATTGGATGCCCTGTAGGTAGGAGATCCGAAACCTGTGAAGTTGATCGAGTGCCTGTCGCTGAATTTCTTTTCTATAGATGCAAAATAGGCATAAGCATCCTGATAAACCCCATCAAGTATTGCTCTGTCGCCCCATCTTCTGCTCGCAGAAAGGGTAACAGCCCAACCATCTTTGGTTAAACCGGAAGAGTAGGTGGCCATTGCTCTGTGCAAATAGCTTCTGTTGGTGAATGAATATGCTAAGGAAGTTTGTTTTCTATACGAAGAAGCTCTGGTATTGTAATAAACAACACCGCCCAAATTACCGAATGTATATTCGGAAGGCGTGATGTTATCTACATTTTCATAAGGATACCTTGTTACGTCATTCAAACCACCCCAGTTGCTGAAATCAATTCTTCCGTCATCATTCTTAGACATCGGCACCCCATTGAAAACCACATCCTCAAATCTGTTATCTACACCTCTTGGTCTAAACCAATATGCACCTAATTCAAAAGCTGATACATTTTGGAATGCATCTCTCCCTGAACTTAAGAGCCCTACCGTAGGCTGCATCGCAGAACCGCCGTCTTCGGTATCATTCGCGGAATCATCAATCACAACTACTCCGGCATCACTTCCCACGCTATAATTTAGTGTAATGACTCCCAGGTCTTTTCTTTTTTCACCTGCTGTTACATCAAACTCTACAATCTTAGATTCGAAGCTTGGCCTTGTAACTGTAATCAGATAATGGCCAGGTTGTAAATCCACAAATTGGAAGTATCCAATTTTATCTGCGGTCACATCATTGCTGGATTGCGCAAGATCTACTTCTGCTCTCTCCAAAGGCTTACCATCCTGATCCTTAACGTACGCATACACTGTGGTTTGCGCAAAATAATAAGATGCAGGCAATAATGTAAATAAAGAGATTAGGGATAGTTTTTTAATCATAATAAACTTATTTTTAGCTCCTTCTTTAATTAAGGGGCAACAAATTTAGAACTATTTTCATTAACACAAACATTTTTAGCAACTTATTCTATTAATTTTTCTTAACCTGTGGTACATCTTTTAAAAATACCACCTGTTTATCATGAATAGTGAAAAAATATCTATTAAATATTTTTAATCTTAATTCTTATAATAAATTAGTAATTTTACCCCCTCATTTTTATTTTGAATATACTAAGAATATGAAAAAATATCTAATAATTGCAGCAGTATTTTGCTTTGGCTTTACTTTTTCCCAACAAAAGCAGGTAAGAAGAGCTGCAGTAGCTTTCCTCAATGTGGAAAACCTTTGGGATACGATTCCCTCTGCCGATTATATAGACGGAACACTTCCTGTTTCTAATCCTAAATTTCACAGAAGTGTCCCGGTAGATTCCTTAAAGCATCTACAGACTACTGAAGATTATAAAGGAGAATGGAGCGATGAGCTTTTGATCGGAAAAAAAGTGATCCGTCATCAGATCCTGGCGGAGGATTTCACGGCAAACAGTCCTAAAAGATGGGGAACTAAATACTACAACCAGAAATTGGCTAATGAAGCTAAAGTAATTTCAGAACTGGGAAGACAATACACCAATGACAACCCTGCTATCTGCGGACTTATAGAAGTGGAAAACAGAAAGGTTATTGAAGACCTTATCAAGCAACCGGCATTGGCGAAAAGCAATTATGGAATTGTTCATTTCAACTCTTATGATGCCAGAGGTATTGATGTAGCCATCATTTATCAGAAAAGCAGATTTTCAGTTTTAAATTCTTACAAAAAGGAAGTAAAAATCTTTGATGAAGACGGCAAAAGAGAATATACCAGGGATATTGTTATCGCAATCGGATTACTGGATGGTGAAAAAGTAGCCGTTTTTATGAATCACTGGCCATCGAGAAGAGGTGGCGAAGCCATTTCACAGGCAAAAAGAAATGCTGCAGCTACTGTTTTAAAGAACGAAATGGATAAAGTAATCGCAGAGAATCCGGGTATTAAAACTTTCGCAATGGGGGATTACAATGATGATCCTGTAAGCCCGAGTTTGAAAAAACACTTAAGCGCCGTGGGCGATCCTAGTGAATTATCAGACAAATACCCTTATTATAATCTGATGTACAAATTATACAAAGCGGGAGTTGCTTCTTTAGCCTACAGAGATGCTCCAAACTTATTTGATCAGATCATCGTTTCAAAAAATTTATATTCCCCGGAAAAGCTTACTCCAACCTATACCATCTATAAGGCGGAAATTTATGCTCCTTCCTATCTAGTAAACAAAGAAGGACAATGGAAAGGATATCCCTTCCGTTCCTGGGACGGTGACCGGTTTACCGGAGGATACAGTGACCACTTCCCTGCGGTTTCTGTAGTTCAGAAAGAATATGTGAAAAAATAAAGAAAGGCACTCTTATTGGAGTGCTTTTTTATTATTAATCTCCAGGATATGAAAAATTTAATTGTAATACTATCTCTTGCATATATTTCTTTGAGTTGCCAGTCTCAGACCAACCCTAAAAGTGAGCAGGAGAAATCGGAAATCAAACCGTCAAAAAATGAAGACGGAGAATGGGATATCACAGTACTGGATACCCAGTTTGATTATTTTCTGAACGCCATTGCAAAACCTGTCAATCAATATTCCGAACCTTATTTAAAAAGTAAAAACGCAATATTGGTAAGTGAGTGGAATTCCTATTATTTTTCAGGAAGGTATAGAAATATTGTGGAGTCCTCCATTGATTATGATCCCAGAGAGAACTACGGACTCAAATTCGAATATAAACTATACCAGGTTTTTGTTTTTGTGAACTGGAAATATAAGCTTCGCCTGAACGGGCTTTCAGGAAGTGATGCTTTCATAAGGTAAAACAAAAAAGGTTCAGAATTCTGAACCTTTTATATTGTATACACTTAAAGTTAAGATTTAATATATTTCATAATCACCTTAGAAACTGTAACAATAGCCAGCAAAGCAAAACAGCTTATTGCCGCAACCGAAAAAACAAATTCAAAATTCCTGTTAAGATTTGAAAATTTAAAAAACAGGAAAAGGAATAAAGACAGCATTGCTATCATTCTCAATGTCTGAATATATACTTTCATAGGTCATAAATAGTTTTTCCATCTATATAAAAATCAACAAAAAAGGTCCGGAATACTCCAGAACCTTTTTGCTTTTTATATAGCTTATAATTATTTGTTGAATAATTCCTCTACTTTATCCCAGTTTACTACTTCAAAGAAAGCAGCCACATAATCAGGTCTTCTATTCTGGTAATTTAAATAATAAGCATGTTCCCAAACATCCAGTCCTAACACCGGAGTTCCTTTAACATCCGCAACAGGCATTAAAGGGTTGTCCTGGTTTGGAGTGGAGGAAACAGATACAGATCCATCTTCATTTTTAATCAGCCACGCCCATCCTGATCCGAATCTTGTTTTAGCAGCTTCAGAAAAATCGGTTTTAAATTTTTCCAATCCACCGTAGTTTTCAATAGCAGCTTTTACATTTCCTACCGGCTCTTTGCTACCTCCCGGAGTTAAAATTTCCCAGAATAAAGAGTGGTTGAAGTGCCCTCCGCCGTTATTTCTTACAGCCGGCTTATCTGTTCCTGTCTGGCAGATTTCTTCTATGCTTTTCCCTGCTAGGTCTGTGCCTTCAATTGCCTTGTTTAAATTATCTATATAAGCCTGGTGATGCTTGGTATGGTGAATTTCCATAGTTCTCGCGTCAATAGTCGGCTCTAATGCATCATAAGCATATCCTAGTTTTGGTAATTCAAATGACATAATGTTGATTGTTTTAATGTTAATATTCAAATTTAGCCATTATTTAAGCTATTATCAAAAACTGGGGATTACTTTAATAAATCTTTAACATTGATATTTTGATTAAGAATGAATTAAAATTAAAAAGGTTGGAAGATAGAAGTCAAAAACTGGAAGTTAACAGTGTCTTTCATACTCAATTCCAACTTATATCATAAAAAAAGCACGGAATATTCATCCCATGCTTCATTAACAAAGTTAAATTATTTATTTGTTCATAGACATCAGGAATTCCTCATTATTAAGAGTTCCTTTGATGTTTTTATCTACAAATTCCATGGCCTCCACAGGATTCATTTCAGAAAGATATTTTCTTAAGATCCACATTCTCTGGGAGGTTACCTCATCCAGAAGTAAATCGTCTCTACGGGTACTTGATGCAACCAGATCAATGGCAGGATAAATTCTTCTGTTGGCAATTTTTCTGTCCAGCTGAAGTTCCATGTTTCCGGTTCCTTTGAATTCTTCGAAGATTACCTCATCCATTTTAGAGCCCGTGTCAATAAGGGCTGTCGCAATAATGGTTAATGAACCTCCGCCTTCAATTTTTCGCGCCGCTCCGAAGAATCTTTTCGGCTTATGAAGAGCATTGGCATCCACCCCTCCTGAAAGAACCTTTCCAGAGGCCGGCGTTACGGTATTATAAGCTCTTGCCAATCTGGTGATGGAGTCCAGTAAAATAACTACATCGTGTCCGCACTCAACCATTCTTTGAGCTTTCGCTAAAACCAGGTTGGCTACTTTCACGTGCTTTTCTGCTGCCTCATCAAATGTAGATGCAATAACCTCTGCATTGACGCTTCTTTCCATATCGGTAACTTCTTCAGGACGTTCATCAATGAGAAGGACCATCATATATACTTCCGGGTGATTGGCTGCAATAGAGTTCGCAATATCTTTCAGCAACATGGTTTTACCGGTTTTAGGCTGGGCAACGATCATCGCTCTCTGTCCTTTTCCGATAGGTGCAAAAAGATCTACAACCCTGGTAGAAACCGTGGAGCCTCTGCCTGCAAGGTTAAATTTCTCTTCCGGGAAAAGCGGTGTTAAATATTCAAATGCAACACGATCTTTAATAAATGCCAGATCACGTCCGTTAACCTCTGTTGGTTTTAATAAGGAAAAATATTTCTCTCCTTCTTTGGGCAATCTTACGATCCCTTTTACGGTATCGCCTGTTTTCAGTCCAAAATTTCTGATCTGTGCTGTAGAAACATACACATCGTCAGGAGATGAAATATAGCTGAAATCCGAAGAACGCAAGAATCCGTAATTATCCGGTAATATTTCCAGTACCCCTTCAATACTTACCATACCATCGAAATTGAACTCTTTTTTCTGTTCAGTTTCTTCCTGTCTTTCAGGTTGTCTGTTCTGGTTTTGATTTTGGTTAGGATTTTTATTCGGATTACCGCTGTTGTGCGGATGGTTTTGGCCTTTTTGAGGTCTCGGCTGAGACTGAGATTGGATTGGCTTTTCTTCTATAGGAGCAGGTTCCTGAGATTCTGTGTTTTTAGGGGCTTCTGTTTTTTCCGGAAGCGCTTCTGTGTTGTTTGCTGTGGCAGAAACTCTTTTTCTTTTCTTCTTGGCCGATCCTGTATTGGAAGTTTCTGATGTTGTTGTTTCAGCTTTTATGCCTTCCGGCCTTGCCTGTTCAGAAACAATTTCTTTTTCTATTGCTTGTGCTTTCTCTTCTGCATTGGCTTTTGTTTCCTCCGGAGCTTTGGCTTCAGGTTTTGGCTTGACTGCCGTTTTTTTCGGAGCAGCCTTTTTAACGGGTGCTTTTGTTGGTTTTTCCGCCGGAGATTCTACTGCAGCCACAGTGGTTTCTGTAGCATTGAAGTAATCTTTTGCGACTTTAGGGTTAGAAGCCTGAAAATCAAGAATTGCAAAGATTTTATCATTCTCATTGCTGTTTCTTGCAACTTTAACGCCTAAATCCTTCAAGATTTTAGTCAGTTCCGTTACGGATTTTGACCTTAACGTTTCTAGGTTAAACATATTTGTATGTAAAAATGTAATTAATTGTGAATAAGAAAAGTAAGTCCGGTGACTTTGGTTTTCAAGTACATTGTATAATGCAAATCTACACTTATTTTTGAATTGTGCAAAATTTATATTATTTTTGCCAGGAATTTACTATTCAATGCTACAAAGAATACAGACTATATGGGTTTTTCTGGCAGTTTTAGCTGCTGTTTTTCTTTTTGTTACAGGACAGGATGTTGCTGTTTTCGGCACTATTCCCGTAATAAATATTGCCTGTGTGGTGCTTGTTTTGATAGGATTGTTCAGTTTGTTCAGCTTTAAAAACAGAAAAAGACAAATTCTGCTGAATAACATCAGCATAATTATAAACGCTTTGTTGATTGGTGTATTGGCGTACTGGTTACTCAATTTATCCGGAGGAATTCAATTTCCTGAGAAGGGTATTGAGCCAATTTTCCCATTGATCGCGGTAATTTGCTTGTCTATTGCAAATGTATACATCCGCAGAGATGAGAGGCTCGTAAAATCTGTAGACAGACTTCGATAACCTTACAACGATTTTTTGAGTGAGAACAGCTTCTTTTAAGGAGCTGTTTTTTTATTTTGCAGACTCTGGCAGCTTTGCATACCGTAAGAGTAGAGGTCGTAGAAATAGACGGTTTTTTCTTTTAGAAGATTTTAGAACTTTTATGCAACATTTTCATGTAATTTGCGACAGATATAATAAATTCTTTACAATGAAAAAATTAGCTTACCTTACTGTATCTCTTTTTTCCGTATTTACTTTTGCACAGGATGTTTCCCCAGACAGGATCAAAACCGTGATCTCCACTCTTGCTTCCGATGACATGAAAGGCCGTGAAATAGGAACTCCTGAAAATGACAATGCCGCCAAATATATTGCACGACTTTTTGAAGAAAACAATCTGGAATACTGTACCGGGAATTCTTATCTGGTTCCGTTTGAGTATAAAGGAAAGACCGCTTACAATGTTTGCGGTGTAAAAAAGGGAAAAACCGATAAATTTTTGGGATTCTCAGGTCATTTTGACCATATCGGAACCAGTAAAAAAAGTGGTGATAATATTTATAATGGCGCTGATGATGACGCAAGCGGAATCACCACTCTGGCAGGAATTGCAGATTATTTTAAAGACAAAAAACCTGATTTTTCTATGGTTTTCATCGCTTTCAACGGGGAGGAAAAAGGAATGTTAGGTTCAAGAGCTATTGCCAAGGATAAGAACCTGGATAAAATCTATAATAACCTGTATTCGCTTTTCAATTTTGAAATGGTGGCTACAGAATCCCAGTTTGGAAAAAATGCACTATTTATGACCGGTGATGAATATTCTGATTTGGATGAGCTGTTTAACAAGAATGCTTCCAACGGCCTGATGATACATCCCGATCCTTATGCTGCACAACAATTATTTTACAGATCAGATAATGTAAGCTTTGTGAAGAAGAAAATTATTGCCCATTCTTTCTCTACGGTCAATATGAATAAAGCCTCCCACTATCATCATGAAAGTGATGACATCAGCGTGGTGGATTTCGACAACCTTACCCAAATCATCAATAATTTTGGAAAAACACTGGAAAAATTGACGCCTCAGAATTTTGCTCCTAAGTATAATAATAAAGTAAAATTCGATTAGAAACGTCTAATCCTTTAATTTTCCGTAATTTTGTTTTTCTATTCTCATTAAATGAAACCATTACAAAGAATACTCTATTTCGCAAAACCCCACCAAAAATATCTTTTAGGAAGTATATTATTTAACATACTTTACTCGCTGTTAAGTATTTTCTCAGTGATCACCATGCTTCCTATTCTTAGGATTTTATTTAAGCTCGATAAGGCCGTTGATATTTCAAGGCCTCCGGTTTATAAAGGAAATTCCGACAGTTTTTTCGGCTATGTAGGTGATTTAGGCAAATATTTCGATTATTTAAAAGAATTAGCCTACTATAAAATTCAAATGAACATTAACGAGCATGGAAGTGTTCAGGTTTTAGCGACATTGTGTATTATTACCGCATTTGCTTTTTTATTGAGAAACCTGTTCAGATATCTGGGTGCTTTTTTACTTGTGAATTACCGGGTAGGAATTACCAGAGATTTGAGAACGGCAATGTATGATAAATTTTTGCAATTGCCTGTTTCATTTTTTACCGAGCAGAGAAAAGGAGATATGATGTCGAGGATTTCTAACGATATCGGAGCGGTAGAAGGAGGCATTATGGGAGTTCTTGTGGATCTGGTAAATGCACCGTTCATGATTATCGGGACGTTGATTACCTTATTCATGCTGGATGCAAATTTAACTTTGTTTTCATTGATCATCTTCCCTATCATGGGCCTGATCATATCATGGGTGGGGAAAAGCTTAAAAAAGCAGGCAACTTCAGCTCAGCAGGAATTGGGAAATATGTTCTCTTTGGTTGATGAAACATTGAAATCATCTAAGGTCATTAAAATATTCAATGCCGACAGAATATTAAAAAATAGATTCAATACAACAACAACTCAATGGCAGAAATATGCCATCGGAATGAGCAGAAGAAGAGAATTAGCTTCTCCTATGAGCGAGTTTTTAGGGTCTGTAACGATTCTATTAATTACATGGTTTGCAGGTTTAAATATCATTAACGGAACCAATAATGACCCTGTAACGTTTTTAGCCTTCATCGGGTTATTTTTCCAAATATTAGATCCTGCCAAAAAGCTTTCCAACTCCATTTCTTCTATTCAGGGTGGTATGGCAAGTTTAGACAGGGTTTCTGAAGTCCTTGATTACGATTTAAAGGTGGAAGAAATTGCGGAACCGGTTTCCATTTCTACCCTTAATGATAAAATTGAATTCAATAATATCGGCTTTTATTACGATAAAGACAATGTTATTCTTAAAAATTTCTCTCTTACGATTCCAAAGGGAAAAACAGTAGCTCTGGTAGGTCAAAGTGGTAGCGGAAAAACAACGATTGCCAATCTTTTGGCCAGATTTTATGATGTTTCGCAAGGAGATATTTTAATTGATGGTATCAATATCAAGCATTTAAAATTAAAGGAGTACCGCCAGCTTTTAGGTATGGTAACCCAGGAATCGGTTTTATTTAATGATTCGGTTTACAATAACATTCTGATGGGTAAACCGGATGCTACAAAAGAAGAAATTATTGCCGCAGCTAAAATTGCCAATGCAGATTCATTTATTTCGCAGCTTCCTGAAGGGTATGATACCAATATCGGCGATGATGGAAACAAGCTTTCCGGAGGTCAGAAGCAAAGAGTTTCCATTGCAAGAGCGGTATTAAAGAATCCTCCGATCATGATTCTGGATGAAGCCACTTCCGCTTTGGATACTGAATCCGAAAGATTTGTTCAGGATGCACTGGAAAAAATGATGGAGAACAGAACATCTCTGGTAATTGCCCACAGGCTTTCGACCATTCAGAAAGCAGACTGGATCGTAGTAATGGAAAAAGGAGATATTGTGGAACAAGGCACCCATCATGAGCTCATTGCCAAAAAAGGGATGTACTACAAGCTTGTTGAGCTCCAGAACTTTGATTAAAATCATTAAATCAAATGAATCCAATACAAGAGTATTTCTACAGAATTGAAGAACCTGCAAGAAGTACTCTTTTGTTTTTACGGAAGAATATCCTGGAATCTGACCCGGAATATATTACGGAAACACTGAGTTTCGGGCTTCCTTTCTTTAAGTACAAAAAGAAAATGCTTTGCTATTTATATTACAGTAAAAAATATCAAAAGCATTATATCAGTTTCTATCATGGTGACAGATTAGCTCATCCTGAGCTTTTACAGGAAGGCAGAAAGAAATTTAAAATCTTCTTAATTGATATGGACGAGGATTTGCCTTTAGAACTTATTTTCAATATTATTAATGAAGTAAAAGCGTACATAAAATAAAAAGAGAAAACCTAACCGATTTTCTCTTTACTATATCCTTATTCTTAAAATTACTCTTTTAATCTTGCGATGACATCTAATCCGCCTTTGGTAATATCTCCGATCTTACAAACGATTTCCGTATCCAATGGTAAGAAAACATCCATTCTGGAACCGAATTTGATAAATCCGAATTCATGTCCTGCTTTTGCCTCATCGCCTTCATTACAATAGAAAACAATTCTTCTTGCTACATATCCTGCAATTTGTCTGAAAACGACCTTATGATTGGTTAAGCTTTCAACAGCCACCGTTGTCCTTTCATTTTCTGTAGAGGATTTCTCATGCCATGCTACCAGATATTTTCCCGGATGGTATTTTTTGTAGATTACTTTTCCTGAAACCGGGTAACGGCAAATATGCACATTCAGAGGTGACATGAAAATGGAAACCTGAATCGCTTTCTCTTTTAAAAACTCATTTTCTTCCACTTCTTTGATCATGACAACCTTTCCGTCAACAGGAGCGATCACATTTTCACGGTGCTCCAGGATTTCACGGTTCGGAACCCGGAAAAACCAAAATATAAGGCTGTAAATGACTAATAAAGGCATAATAACCAGCAGCGACCATATTTTAAGAAAATAGACAGCTAATGCGCCAATAACAATAAAAAGCAACGTTGCTACAATAATGGTTCCTTTTGATTCTCTATGTAGTTTCATGAGTTTAAATAAATTTATCTAAAATAAAGTACAAATATACGACAGGAGCACAGATTATGAAACTATCCAGCCTGTCTAAAATTCCGCCGTGTCCCGGAATGATATTTCCGCTGTCTTTCACCCCAAAGGTTCTTTTCAGTTGGCTTTCCACCAAATCTCCTAAAGGTGCAAAAGTAGCTACTAAAAACCCTACGATCATCCAATTTCCACGAAGATCCGGCTGATACTGTTCTACAAAGTAAGACAGAACTAATGTCAGAATAACACCTCCTGCATATCCTTCCCAGGTTTTTTTAGGGGATATTTTAGGAGCCATTTTATGCTTTCCGAAAAACTTTCCCACCAAATAAGCAAAAGTATCGCTGCTCCAGATCAGTATAAATAAGAACAATACTTCTAAAGAAAAAGTATGATTATAGGTTGAATACTTTGGCAGCCCTAAGGCAAAGCAGAAAGGAAGGGCAACATAAATTACCGTAAAAATCAGCTTTCCACTGTCATAGTATAATTCATTCGGATATTTAAATAATGTGACTACCGCAATGGCAATTAACGCGAGCGCCAGTATTTCATTCAACCTGAAATCAAAATAGAAATCATGATAAAAATACCTTTTGGAAAACATATAGAATATAATGACAATTACAGGGAAAACCACCCATTTTTCATATCCTTTTCCAAACTTCATAATTTTAACGCACTCCCATGATCCGATTACCATCAAAACGGTAATCAACAGATAATACAGATATTGTTGCTGAATAAGATCAGGAGAAATGGAGTTGAGGAGCTGGGCTCCTAACGGGGAAGTACAAAGGATGATAATTGCAATATATACAATTCCGGAGATGGTTCTTTGTATGAGATTTTTATCCAAATTTAAAATTTTATAAGTTGATGCTTAATCTTCAAGCAACAATAAAAACAGTTTCGGACTGGAATTGGAAGAACTGTCTAGTTTGGACTGGCTTCCGCTGATGGAAGTAAGGTTCTTAATATTCCCGTTCCTTTTTATTTTTCCCATCGCATCATTAAGATTATTAACGATCTGGGAAACATTGGCCATAATGATAATTTTATCAGGAAGTCTTGACGAATGATAATGGAGAATATTGTTGTGAGAAAGCATTATTCTACCATCATATGCAATAAGATATTCACACGTAATAAACGCTGCGTCATTAGAATGTACCAGTTCCGAAGTGTATGGTGTTTTCACCACATTCAAAAAGTTCTGCAGCTCCTTATCCCAACAGAAAATATTGTGGATGCCTTCTATTTTAACAATCTGATTTAACGTCTGAAGAGCTTCCGCTTCATCTGCACAGTAGTTGAAAAACCCTCCGGAATGCGTAAACAATTGCGCAAACTTGTAGTCAAGATCCGCATTTTTCAACGAATCTCCAAGCTTCTCCAAACTCTGTTTGTCCTCTTCCTCAGGCTGGTTGGTAAGTTTGCTTACAATTTTCTTAAATAAACTCAACTTAAATTATTTTTAGTCAACTTTATACAAAAGTAAAAAATTAATTATATAGATTCTAAAAAAGTGTTCTTAAATATGAAAAAACCTGGTAATTTTGAATTACCAGGTTTGTATTTTGATCAATTTGAGACCATTTTAAAGCTGAGTCGGGCTTTCAGGAGCCTGAATTTCGCTTTCTTCTACCTCATCTTTCTCTTTTATCGTAGGAATGGTATTGGTTACGGGTTTCTCCGTTAATTCCGGATCCCAGGCTCTTTTCCCGAACACTTCTTCAAGGTCCTCACGGAATATCACCTCTTTTTCCAAAAGCTTATTGGCTAAGGCATCTAACTTATCTTTGTTCTCCGTAAGGATCTGTACAGCTCTTTCGTATTGATCTTCAATCAATCTCTTGATCTCTGCATCAATTTTGGTTGCTGTTTCTTCAGAATATGGTTTCCCAAAAGAATATTCAGATTGGCCTGAACTGTCATAGTAAGAAATATTCCCGATGTTCGGGCTCAAACCGTAGATCGTTACCATTGCCTGAGCTCTTTTCGTTACACTTTCCAGATCAGAAAGCGCACCTGTAGAAATATTATTGAATATTACCTGCTCTGCGGCTCTACCTCCCAATGTGGCACACATTTCGTCCAGCATTTGTTCAGTAGTCGTGAGCTGTCTTTCTTCCGGAAGATACCAGGCTGCTCCTAAAGAACGTCCTCTTGGTACAATCGTTACTTTTAACAATGGAGAAGCATGTTCTACCAACCATGAGATGGTAGCATGTCCTGCTTCATGATAAGCCACTCTTTTCTTTTCAGAAGGTTTGATCGCTTTATTTTTCTTTTCAAGACCACCGATAATTCTGTCTACCGCATCAAGGAAATCCTGCTTATTAACAGCGTCATGATTATTTCTTGCCGCAATAAGTGCTGCTTCGTTACAAACGTTGGCAATATCTGCTCCACTGAAACCAGGGGTTTGCTTGGCAAGGAATTCTCTGTCTACATTATCCGCCAATTTGATTTTCTTTAAGTGAACATCAAAAATCTGCCTTCTTTCATGTAATTCCGGAAGGTCCACATAAATAGACCTGTCAAAACGTCCGGCTCTCATTAAAGCTTTATCAAGGATATCCGCTCTGTTGGTAGCAGCCATTACGATAACATTGGTATCGGTACCAAAACCATCCATTTCCGTAAGAAGCTGGTTCAGGGTATTTTCTCTTTCGTCGTTTCCGCCGGAGAAATTATTCTTTCCTCTTGCACGTCCGATTGCATCGATCTCATCGATGAAAATAATTGCCGGAGATTTCGCTTTTGCCTGGGCAAAAAGGTCTCTTACTCTCGATGCTCCTACCCCAACAAACATTTCAACGAAATCTGATCCTGAAAGGGAGAAGAAAGGCACTTTAGCTTCACCGGCTACGGCTTTTGCCAATAATGTCTTACCGGTTCCCGGAGGCCCTACCAAAAGAACCCCTTTCGGAATTTTACCTCCCAGTTTGGTATACTTTTCAGAGTTCTTAAGGAAATCCACGACTTCCTGAACTTCTTCTTTTGCTCCTTCCAACCCCGCTACATCCTTAAATGTTACCTGGATTCTTTCCTTTTCATCAAAAAGCTTCGCTTTAGATTTCCCGATAGAGAAAATTTGTCCACCAGGACCTCCGCCACCGCCCATTCTTCTGAACAGAAGAAAATAAAATAATCCTAAGATGGCGATCCAGATCAATGCAGAAACCAGAATATCCGTGAACGGACTTTTTCCAGCCCCGTAATCCTTCGTGGTTTTTAAATTCGGGTTATCGGCTTTTACTTTATCAAATTTTTGAAGAAAAAGCTGAAGGTCTCCATATTTTACAGTATAATCTGCTTTGGGAGCCATTTCGAAAGCTGAAAGCGGATTGGTTTCGGTATTTTTCTTCACCATTTCCGTTTTAGCAGCCTGAGTAAGGAATACATCAGCCTTTTCGGTGTCTTTATATATTAATACATTCTGAACTTTTCCCGACTGCATGACTTGGAAGAATTCATCTTCATCTATAGATTTTGCATTATCGCCTCCTAAAAAGTTGGAACCAAAAAATAACAAAAGTGCTATGATCGCAATAGGAAAAAACCAGTTAAATCCTTTATTGTTCATTGATCCTTTTTAAAATTAAAATTCATTTTCAATTTTGGTGATTACCGCATCACCCCATAGTTCTTCTATATCATAGTACTCGCGTACCTGTTTCTGAAATATATGAACTACTACTGAAACGTAATCTACCAAAACCCACATCGCATTTTCGGTACCCTCCACATGCCATGGCCTTTCTTTAAGCTCGTTTCTCACTTTCTTTTCTACACTTCCTGCAATGGCGGCAACCTGCGTGTTGGAATTTCCGCTACATATTACAAACGTCTCTGCTACAGAGTTTTCTATTTTGGATAGATTGAAGATCATGATATCTTCACCTTTTACATCCTGGATAGCGTCAACGATTTTATCTAATAATTCTTGCTTTTCTGCTGTTTTATTCATTAAAAAAATACTATAATCTGCAAATTTATTGTTTTTTCTTTACTTTAACCTTACTTTTAGGCCTTTAATGTCTTAAAGTTTTCTTAAATGAGTGAACTGTTTTACCTAAAAGAATGTTCTTCTACTAATGACGAAATTTCCAGGTTTTTACTTTACGAAGGTTCAGATTTTGTGTGCTTATACACTTTCAATCAAACCAAAGGAAGAGGGCAATATGGAAATAGCTGGGCATCTGCTCCGGAACACAATCTGGCTTACACGTTGGCCGTAAACACTTCAAACTTTACTGTTACTGATAGTCTATTCAATTATTATACCGCAACCATCATCAGGGATTTTCTTGCCAAATTGACTGAAAGCCCTGTGAAAATCAAGTGGCCGAATGATATTATTCTTAAAAATAAGAAAATAGTCGGAATTCTTATTGAAAAGAAGAAAATTAATGATCAAAACTATTTCATCATCGGAACCGGGATCAATATTCTTCAGGAAAAATTTGAAGTTTCCAATGCAGGGTCCCTTTTAACGCAGACAGGAAAACGTTTTGACCTTCAGGATTTTGTTTCCGAATATCATGATTCCCTGGTGGAAAATTTGAAAAACATTCCTTCCGAACAGGAAATACTGGATCGCTTTAATTCCAACTTATTCCGAAAAGATGAAATTTCGGTTTTTGAAAATGAACAGGGAAGACAAAATGGCATTATCCGTTTTGCAGATGAAAAGGGTGAAATATGGATCGAGATGGAAAAAGACGGACTTCAATCTTTTTATCACAAAGAAATAAAGCTGCTTTACTGATTGGCTCTTTTAAGATACAGGAACAATGCTAAAGGCAGAAATATCATGTTCGGGAACCACATGGCTAAAGCCGGGCTCATACTCTTGTTTTCAGAGACCACTTTCAACGCTTCGAATGAGAATACAAAAATAAACGCCAGAGAAATTCCCACTGCAAGGTTAATTCCCAACCCCCCTCTCCTTTTCTGAGAAGACAACGACAGGGCCAAAAAGGTAAGAATAACGATGGAAACCGGCATTGAGGTTCTTTGATACAGCTCATTCAAGTGGGCATTCAGGTTACTGTTTCCTTTTTCTTTTTCTCTCTGGATAAATTTCAGCAGTTCCGGGGTCGTTTTGTTTTGTCCTAAAAGCTCATTCGGGAAAAGTTCTTCCGGAGCATGCCCGTAGCTTTTCCTTAACTCAAAGCCATTTCCCAGTTTTTGAGAATCGTCTTTATTGACCGATTTCTCAAAGTAGCTGTTCAGAACAAACTGTTTTTTGGCTTTATCCCAATATACATCATTGGCTTTGAGCTCATACATCAGCTTCCTGTTCTTATCAAACTTTTGAAAGATAAAACCTGAACCTCTTCTTTCTCTTTTGTTCCAGGAGTTTATAAAGATATATTCTGTTTTGCTAAGCTGTGCAGAAACAGGTGCGGTTCCTAAAACTTTTTCTTTATTAGCAGCATTATAGGTATAAGCTTCCAATTCATTTTTTTTGATATTAGCCCAAGGCAATACAAAGTGATTGATCACCAAAGATATGGAAGCAATAAATAATGAGGTTAATAAGTAAGGTTTTGCGAATCTGTGAAAACTTGCTCCACTACTGATTACAGCTACAATTTCCGTATTATTTGCCATTCTGGAGGTGAAATAAATTACGGAAATAAAGACCAGAATCGATAAAAAAGTCATTACAAGATTGATGATCCAGAAGGGATAAAAATGCATCAGGAAATACCCTAAATCTAATTTAGGATCCAATAGCTTTGCATTTTCTATTCTTGGAATTTTCTGCTGGATATCAATAACCAACACTACTATAGACAACAATATCAACATGAAACTGAAAGTCCCAAGGTATTTTTTAATGATGTATCTGTCTATAATCGTAAACATCTTCTTATTTTAAAGTCTTTGTCTTAAAACCGGCACTACAGATTTTTTCCATTCATAAAAATCCCCTACTATAATATGTTCTCTTGCTACTTTCACCAAATCTAAATAAAATGCAAGATTATGGATGGACGCAATCTGCTTCGCTAAGTATTCTTTTGATACAAACAAGTGACGAAGATAGGCTTTTGAATATTCCTGATCTACATAGCTGGTTCCGAATTCATCCAAAGGCGAAAAATCGCGTTTCCATTTTTCGTTCTTCAGATTCATCACTCCTTTCCAAGTGAAAAGCATAGCATTTCTGGCATTTCTTGTCGGCATCACACAATCCATCATATCAATTCCTAAGCCAATAGACTCAAGAATATTCCACGGCGTACCAACTCCCATCAGATATCTTGGTTTTTCTTTTGGTAAAATGTCCGTTACCTCATCCGTTATTCTGTACATCTCCTCTTCTGGTTCTCCCACAGAAAGGCCTCCGATTGCGTTTCCTTCCGCCCCTGCTTCAGAAATTACCTCCGCAGAGATCTTTCTCAGATCTGAATAGGTAGACCCTTGAACAATCGGGAATAGTCTTTGTTTGTGACCGTATAATTCTTTGTTCTCTTTCGTCCATTCAATACATCTTTTCAACCAACGGTGGGTAAGCTCCATCGATGATTTGGCCTGATTGTATTCGCAAGGATATGGTGTACATTCATCAAACGCCATAAAGATATCGGCTCCGATCTGTCTTTGGATTTCCATAGATTTTTCCGGAGAGATAAAATGATAGCTTCCGTCGATATGGGACTTGAATTTTACACCTTCTTCCGTCATTTTTCTGCTACTAGCAAGTGAAAACACCTGAAATCCTCCTGAATCCGTAAGAATAGGAAGGTCCCAGTTCATGAATTGATGCAAACCTCCCGCTTCCTGCATTATATCCATAGTAGGACGAAGGTAGAGGTGATAGGTATTTCCCAGAATGATCTGGGCTTTGATATCTTCTTTTAATTCTCTCTGATGGACTGTTTTCACACTGGCTACAGTACCTACCGGCATGAATATAGGAGTCTGGATGGTGCCATGATCGGTGGTAATTTCTCCCGCTCTTGCTTTTCCCTCAGAGGTTTTTTCTATATTAAAAAATTTCATTCGTATACTTTTAGTTACCGCCCATTGGCATTGATATTTTACCGAATGGAACATGTTTCTGCATCATACTTTATCTTACAAAAGAAGGTATATTCTGATTCTTTTTCATTTTCTCGTCAACATATTTTTCCGCCTTCGGGTCTTTCTCCAATAAAATTTTCTGAGCGTCTTCAGCAATTCCTTTCAGCTTATTTTTTACAACATAATATTTGTAGCTTTCTACAAAATCATCCGCCTTTACATTGTGGGTTTTAAGAACAAACCTGGTTCCACTTTCCAGATTTTTTCCCTGAAACATATAAGTTGCCTGATCGTTCACAGCCAGATCAGCCAAAATTTCAGCCATAGTATCTTCATCTACAAGATTTTTAGGCTTGTCGATATAGTCTACACATGAAAGCATGCTCATCAGAATGAAAACACTGATTATTTTTTTCATAATCTGTTAATTAATGATTTCCATTTCAGATTCAGGACCCCAAAAACCGCTTCATGAATAATTCCGCCGTTCATTTTACTTTCCCCTAAAATCCTGTTCGTAAAGATAATAGGTTCTTCTACAATTCTGAACCCTTTTTTAAATGCCCTGAATTTCATTTCAATCTGAAAGCCGTAGCCTTTCAGTTTTACGTTATCCAATCCTATTTCTTCCAAAACTTTTCTTGAAAAACAAACAAAACCTGCGGTGGTGTCATGAATAGGAAGCCCTAAAATGAATCTTACATATTTAGAGGCAAAATAGGAGAGCAAAACCCTTCCCATAGGCCAATTTACTACATTCACTCCTTTTGAATAACGTGACCCGATCGCCATATCGGCCTGTAAACAGGCGTTAAATAATTTAGGCAGATCATTCGGATTATGGGAAAAATCGGCATCCATTTCAAAGATATAATCATAATTATTCTGAATTGCCCATTTGAATCCATGGATATAAGCTTTTCCTAAACCATCTTTTGTATGCCTTATCGACAAATGCAGATGATGTGGATATGATTTCTGTAGGTTTTTTACGATTTCCGCAGTTCCATCAGGAGATGAATCATCCACTACCAGAATATGAAAGCCATCTTCCAATGCAAAAACCGCGGAAATAATATGTTCAATATTTTCCTTTTCGTTATAGGTTGGAATAATGACGAGTTTTTTCATTTCAGTTTGCAAAGATAGTTTATTTAACCTTTTTATTTTATACAAAATAATCTATAATTTTGCAAAAAATATTCCGTTGCCGCTATCACAAAATTTTACAAATCATGTAAGAATACCTGAGAACAACGATTGGGTAATCTTTATATTGCTGGGCTGTGTGTTTTTATATATTTTTATGATGAATGTCATAGAAAGGGAAGCCAACCTGAGAGACTTTATGCTTCAAAAATATTTTGATGCAAGCAATAACCTTCCGAGCTGGCTTATCACCTCTTGTATCACCACTCTCACCCTGGCTGTTCTTCTTTCACAATATATCCCTGTTGTACCTGAATATATAGCGAATTTGCAAATTGCCGGATATCAGCTCAACAAATTCGGATTCAGCCTAATTGCCATTATATTTTTCTATCTGGTGAAGTCTGCCTTAGGTTTTTTATTCTATCAAAGTATAGGGGACGGAAAAAAATGGACTATTTTCTACTTTACTGCCACCAAATTTTATTTCATTCTTTCATTTTTACTGATCATTTTGTGTATCACCCATTATTATTTCCCGATAGACAGAAATAAAATATTTTTATATTATTTATTCTTCTTTTCTTTCGTCTTCATTTTCAAGGTGTTTTTCTATTTATTTCACAGAAACAACATCTTACCGGAAAAATGGTATTATAAATTTTTGTATATTTGCACCCTCCAAATCGCGCCTTTATTGTTGCTTTGGAAATTATTATTTTTTTAATATAGTCAATGATGAGAATAAAGTCTATATTGGTTTCACAACCAGCACCAAGTGAGTCTTCCCCATATTTGGATATAGCGAAGAAGGAAAAAATAAAAATTGATTTCCGTCCTTTTATCCATGTTGAAGGGGTTGACAATAAAGAGCTTAGAACTCAGAAGATTGATCTGACGCAGTATACAGGAATTATTTTTACCAGTAAAAATGCGGTAGATCATTATTTCAGACTTGCCGAAGAGCTGCGTTTTGCCGTTCCGGATACCATGAGATACATCTGTCAATCAGAAGCTATTGCCAACTATCTTCAAAAGCATATTGTGTATAGAAAAAGAAAGATCAGTTTCGGAGAGAAAAATTTCTCTGACCTGTTACCTCTTTTCAAGAAGTTCCCGACGGAAAAATATTTACTTCCATCATCGGATGTATTGAGCCCGGATATTCCTAAAACATTAGATGCCGCCAATATTGATTGGACAAGAGCAATTATGTACAGAACCGTTTGCAGTGATCTGACAGATATTAATGTAAAAGATTATGATATGCTGATCTTCTTCAGCCCGCAAGGAATCAAATCTTTACAGCAGAATTTCCCTAACTTCAGCCAGGATGAAACTAAAATCGGTGTTTTCGGAAACACCACTTTAGCAGCAGCCGAGGAAGCGGGATTAAGAGTAGATTTAATGGCTCCTACCAAGGAAACACCATCCATGACAATGGCCCTTGAAAAGTATGTGAAAGCACTTCATAAATAGGTTTTCATCCTAAAAATATAGCAACCGTCTTTTCAATACAGGAAAGATGGTTTTTTTTTAATTACATTTGAACAAGAATTAATATTGAATGAAAGCTCCACAGGCACAAAAAATAGAAAAAATATTAGAAATACACGGCGATAAAAGGATCGACAATTATTTTTGGCTCAATGAAAGGGAAAATCCGGCAGTAATACAATATCTTGAAGAAGAAAATGCGTATGCCGATTTCATGATGAAGGATACGGAAAAGCTCCAGGAGGATCTTTTTGAAGAAATGAAAGCCCGCTATAAAAAAGATGACGAGTCTCTTCCCTACTTTTTTAATGAGTATTGGTATATCGTTCGTTATGAGGAAGGAAAAGAGTATCCTATTTTTTGCAGAAAACATACAAGTTTAGACAATACGGAAGAAATCCTTATTGATGTTAATATTCTGGCAGAAGGTGAAAGCTATTTTGAAGTGGGAAGCGTAGCTGTTTCTCCGAACAATAAGCTAGTCTCTTTTTCTACAGATAATGTAAGCCGAAGAATCTACACCATCAATTTTAAGAATTTAGAAACCGGGGAAATTTTAGCGGATATGATTCCCAATACCACAGGAAAAGCAGTTTGGGCGAATGATAATGAACATGTTTTCTATATCCGAAAAGATAAAAACCTTCGTGCATTCCAAGTGTACAGACACAAAATAGGAACCGATTCTTCAGAAGACGTTCTGATTTTCCATGAAAAGGATGATACATTTGATGTGAATGTGTTCAAGACAAAATCTTTACAATATATTTTCATTGCTAGTTCCAGCACAATTTCAGATGAACACCGTTTTATCCCTTCTGATAATGTTTTCGCGGACTGGACAATTATTCAGCCTAGAATAGATGATCTGGAATATTCTGTGGAACATTATAAAGATGAATTTTATATCATTACCAATGCTGATGATGCCATCAATTTTAAGATTGTAAAGACCAACATCAATAATTGCGGAATGGAAAACTGGACAGATGTAATCCCCCACCGCAAAGAAGTTCTGTTAGAAGGTTTTGAAATATTCAAAGATTATCTGGTTCTTGAAGAAAGAGAAAAAGGATTGTTGCAGATCAAAATTATTAATGAACATACACAAGAGTCTCATTATTTACCTTTTTCAGATCCTACTTATACTGCTTATATTGGTATTAATTTAGAATTTGATACTGAAGTTCTGCGTTACGGTTATACTTCATTGACCCAGCCAAGTTCTACGTATGAGTACAATATGAAGGAGAAAACCACTCAACTTTTAAAGCAACAGGAAGTTTTAGGCGGGAAGTTTTTCTCTGAAAATTATATTTCCGAAAGAATTTGGGCAGACTCAAGAGATAGGAAAACCAAAGTTCCAATTTCTCTGGTCTATCATAAGAATACTAAGAAATCTGCAGATACTCCTTTGCTTTTGTATGGCTACGGAAGTTACGGGCACACTGTAGATGCCAGCTTTTCCAACGTAAGGTTATCCATTTTAGACAGAGGATTTATTTATGCGATTGCTCACATCCGTGGTGGAGAATATCTCGGAAGAGAATGGTATGAAGATGGAAAAATGCTTTTCAAAAAGAATACATTCTTTGATTTCATTGATGCAGGTAAGTATTTAATCAAAGAAAATTACACTTCATCCGAACATCTGTATGCGATGGGTGGAAGTGCAGGAGGATTACTGATGGGAGCTATCGTTAATTACGAGCCTGCTTTATTCCACGGAATTGTAGCACAAGTGCCTTTTGTGGATGTAGTGACTACTATGCTTGATGAAACTATTCCATTGACTACCGGAGAATACGATGAATGGGGGAATCCCAACAATAAGGAGTATTATGATTATATAAAATCCTATTCTCCTTATGACAATGTGGAAGCAAAAGATTATCCTCACATGCTGATCACAACAGGATTGCATGATTCTCAGGTTCAATATTGGGAACCGGCAAAATGGACAGCTAAGCTCAGAGAATTAAAGACAGATAACAATCTGCTTATCTTTAAAACAGATATGAGTGCAGGACATGGAGGAGCAAGCGGAAGATTTGAATCGTTGAAAGAGGATGCGTTAGAATATGCATTTTTATTAAAACTTGAGAATAATTATGATTAACGAAGCGGAATATTGGCAAAAAGTAGAACAATTTTTCATTGAAAATTTCGATACCGAAAAAAATGCTCCGATTGAAACATATCTGTTTTTGATCGGTCTTCAGGAGTTAGGCAGCGGTAAGCAAAAATACACGAAGGATGATAAGGTAAATTTAATTCATATTGCCGTTTGCAGATTATTGGAGCCTTTTGGATATTATAAATTTTCACATTACGATGATGATGGATATCCACATTTTGAAGAGCTGGAACAACTCCCGGAACTGAAACCGAATGAACAACAAATTTTGATGAAAAAAGCAATTATTCAGTATTTTCAAGATGAAGAATTGCTTTAATTCAATTTGAGAATTTGAAAATGAAATAATTTGAAAAATGTTTTTCTGTTCCTAAGTTTTTGTTTGAACTAAACTTTTAGAATTTGGGTTACATAAAAAAATGAACGGGCCGAAGCCCGTTCCTATTAACATTGATAAGCAAATTTGATATGTTATTTTCAAACTATTTCATTTTCAAATTCTCAAATTTTTAAAGTTGCCCTTTTAGAATTTCTTCCAATTGATTCAGTCCCATTTTGAAGCCTTCTTCAAAACCCATTTCAATAAGCTGCTTCATCGCTTCAGAGGATTCAAAATGGATATTCACGGTTACTTTGGTTCCTTCGTCTACACCTGTAAAACCCAACAACCATTTTGCTTCAGGAAAACTTTCATTGATATTTCCCTTTTCATCACAGAAAGCATCAATACCGTCGAAACTTCTGTGTTCTATAATTTCTCCATATTTTACTTTAGCATAATGCTTTTCCCCTTCCGGGCCTACCATGGCATAGAACCACTCTCCCCCTTCTCTGAAATCCTGATTTACGGTTTCACATTTCCAGGGCTTCGGAGCCCACCATTGATCCAATAATTCGGATTTGGTAAAATAATCCCATACTTTTGACACTTCGGCGTCATAAATTTTCATGACATACACACTGTTTGAGTCAAAATCTTTGTTGAAAACAATATTAGATTCCATAAATAAATATTTTTATCAAACTTACATCTTTATTCCTGGGAAGCTCTTTTCATATGACAAGTATTTAAATACTTATAAATAAATGTTAAAAAACTTCTTTTTAAGAAAAATTATACAATTTTTTGGCTCGTTTTTTGTTTATCAAGTCTTAAAATAATTAATTTTAACATTCACGATTCTAAAATAAACCTAAAAATAAGTAATGAATAATAAATTCATCCCAATAATCTCGGTGTTTATGACAATCTCCCTGATTGTTTTTGTCACGCTCCAGTTTTATTGGCTGAAAGGTTATTACGGTGCCTTGGAACAGGACTTTTCCAACAAGGTATATTCCGCTCTAGAGAACACCTCTAAAAGTGTTTCTGAGATTGAAGTGGAAAAATACCTGAATGCTGATTTTAAAAATTTCAGATCCAATGTTCTTGCGAACAATGATCAACCTTCTTTAACCACTATTCAGCAAGTAGAGGATTCCGGTACCCAGAGACAGATTATTTACTCTAAAAACATCATTGAAAAAACGCAGCTTCCTATCTCTCAAAAAGGAGACTCCATCAAGCTTACTACCCTGTATACTGATGAAGCGGCTTATAAAATAAAAAGAGATACTACTAACCGTGAGCCTCTTACAGCAGAAATCAACCAGGATATAGAAAACGGGGATTATTCCATGAAGGAATTTGCCAAAATATATGGAAACAATCTGCCGATCACAAAAAGAGTTGACAATAAAATCCTGGACTCAGTTCTTACCAAAGAATTAACCATAAGAGGAATTAATGCCAAATTCGGTTTTGGGGTTACAGATAAGAACAATAAACTAACGAGTGTAGCCAATAAGGTATATAAAGAAAAAAAGGATAGCGATACTTATACTTATCCTCTTTTTACGGATAAAAAAGACCGCACATTATATAACCTGGCTTTGGTGTTCCCTAAGAAAGAATATTCTTTAGCGATGAACAACTGGCCGATGTTATTAGGAACTTTCCTTTCTCTACTTACCATCTTAGGGATTTATATTATTTCCATCAATTATATGATGAAGCAGAAGAAACTGGCTGAAGTGAAGACGGATTTCATCAATAATATGTCGCATGAGTTTAAAACTCCATTAGCAACCATTTCTGTTGCAACGGATTCTTTAGCGAATGACAAAATTGCCACCAATCCTGAGAAAGTAAGGTATTATTCCAATCTGATCAAACAGGAAAATTTAAGGATGAAAAAGCAGGTAGAGAATGTGTTGAATATGTCCAAGCTTGAAAGAAATGAGGTGAAATTATTCTTAAAGGAGGCCAATGTGAGAGAACTGATCAAAAAAACCACAGAATCATTCAACCTCATCGTAGAACAGAGAAACGGATCTCTTACCCAGGAATTTACAGCCGATAAATACACCTTCAAAATAGATGAATTCCACATCTCGAATATGCTGGTAAATTTATTGGACAATGCCAACAAATATTCTCCAGAAGCCCCTGAAATACATGTGAAAACCAGAAATGAAGGAAGTTGGTACGTAATTGAGATTTCCGACAAAGGAATGGGAATGGAAACCCAGAACAAGACCAAGATATTTGAGAAATTCTTCAGAGAAGAAACGGGAAATATCCACAATGTAAAAGGACAAGGATTAGGATTGTCTTATGTAAAGAAAATAGTAGAACTGCATAAAGGCCAGATTATCGTAGACTCCCATAAAGGAAAGGGAAGCACGTTTATCATCAAGCTGCCGATGCATTAAATAATAAAACCTAAATAACAAAGTATAGAAGACAGAGTGAAAACGTTCATTCTTATTATTAATTTTTAATTACTGAAATTATGAGCAACAGAATATTACTAGTAGAAGACGATCAGAGTTTTGGAGCTGTATTGAAAGACTACCTAACGATCAATAATTTTGATGTTACCCTTGCTACAGATGGAGAACAGGGTTTAAAAGAATTCACGGAAAATGAATTCGACATCTGTATTTTCGATGTGATGATGCCTAAAAAAGACGGTTTTTCATTGGCGGAAGATGTGAAAAAGATCGATAAAAATACACCGATCATTTTCCTGACAGCAAGAAACATGAGGGAAGATATTTTAAAAGGATATCAGTTGGGCGCAGATGATTACATCACCAAACCTTTTGATACTGAGCTGCTTTTATATAAGATCAAGGCTATCCTTCAAAGAAGCTCTACGTTGGAAAATGAAGAGCAGGAGCAATTTAAGATCAGCAATATCTTTTTCGATTCTATGCTGAGACAATTAAGAGTAGGTGACAAAGAATATAAGCTTTCACCGAAAGAAAATGAATTGTTGAAGCTTCTTTGCATCCACAGAAACGATTTCATGCCGAGAGATCTGGCTTTAAGAAAAATCTGGAAGAAAGAGAATTATTTTACGGCAAGAAGTATGGACGTTTATATTGCCAAGCTTCGTAAATTACTGAAAGATGATGAAGGATTGGAAATCATCAACGTTCACGGGGAAGGATTCAGACTTTTAGTTAAAAATTAATCCGTAAAAAAGATTATAAATATCAAATTAGCAAAACAATTAAAAATGTTTTGCTAATTTTGTTTCATACGACTGGATATGAAAAATACATTTTTAGGCCTTGTTGCCATTTCCATACTTACCGCTTCATGTAAAAAAGATGAAAGAGCAACCTACCTGAAAGAAGAAGCAGGAACTCAGCAAGTCAATGTGGCGGCAAATAATGCTCCTCAAGCCTCTCTTTTGAATCAGGCGGGAATTCAGCCTGCCCAAACTGCTGCACCTGTGGCTCAGGCTACTGCTCCGGGAATGAACCCGCCCCACGGACAGCCGGGACACCGATGTGATATCCCTGTAGGACAACCTTTGAACGGCAAACCTGCCCAAGCAGGTTCTGCACAAAACGTTACGGTAGGAAACAACCAAACCATTCAGATTGATCCTAATGCGATGAAGCCGGGCAAATTTACGGTGGATAGCAAAACAGGAAAACCTGTAAAAACTGCTCCGGGAATGAATCCTCCACATGGAGAACCGGGACATCGTTGTGATATTCCCGTAGGACAGCCTTTAAACAGCAAACCTGCTCCGGCTCCACAACCGGCTCAGACTATCGCTCAGAATACACCGGCTCCCGTACAGCAACCGGCTCCAACCGGAGAAAAACCGAAAGTAAACCCGGCTCACGGAGAACCTTGGCATAATTGCGCCGTAAAAGTGGGAGATCCTTTGCCATAATTTTCGTAATTTTGCCCTATGAAGTTATTGCAGATTCTGACGATCATTTTCTGTCTGGGAATTTTTCTGGTTCCTAAGGATAACTTCTATAATTTATCTGCCAAGGAAACCTGCTGTAAAGCAGATTCCAAAACGGATGTTGACTGCTGCAAAAATCACCAGTCCCCTTCTTCGGATCAGCATCAGGGAAAAACAAAATCATGCAATGATGACTGCTGTTCTTCCTGCATTGCCTGTTATACCTTTATAGAAACCCCTTTTTCTAAAAGCCTGAACCTGGAATTATCTTATTACAAAGTCAATAAGAATTTGCAGTTCCAGTATTCCGATCCTTATATTTCAGACCGTTTAAAAGAAATCTGGCAGCCGCCGAAAATAGGTTAATTAAATCCAACCGCGTTCATTATTCATTAATGGACAGTTTTTTATTTAATCTAAATTGTAAACAAAATGAAATTATATATTTCCAAGTTAATTCTTGGTTTATTCTTATTATCAACATCCTTTATTTTTGCTCAAAACCTATCAAAAAGCCAGTTCCAGGTAAGAGGAAACTGCGACATGTGTAAGGAAAGAATAGAAAACACCGCTAAAAAAGCAGGGGCTAAAGAAGCACGTTATTCTATTGATACCCAAATGTTAACTTTAGAAACAGAGCCCAACATTTTAACGGATGACATCCTTAAAAAAGTAGCGGAAGCCGGCCACGACAATGAAAAATTCAAAGCACTGGATGAAACCTATGAAAAGCTTCCGGGATGCTGTCATTATGAAAGAGATCTTCAACCTTCTCCCCAAACGGAAGCACACCACCAGCAGCATAAAAAAGAAAACGAATTTTATGTAAAAGGAAATTGTGGTTCATGTAAAGCGAGAATTGAAAAAGCAGCTTATGATGCAGGTGCTGATTCAGCGGAATGGAATGCAGAAACACAAACCGTAAGTCTGCAATTCGATGCTTCCAAAACCTCAGCGGACAAAATTTTAAAAAAGATTGCCGAAGTAGGGCATGACAATGAAAAGTATAAGGCTTCCGATGATGTTTATAATGGTCTTCCGGGGTGCTGCCTTTATGACAGGGGAATTCCGATGGGTGCTGCAAATCCTAAAGTCCATTTTGAAGAAGGCTCAAAATCTGAGCATCAAGATCATGATGAGGATAATGAGGTGTCAGAAAATAGTTATAGCCAACATGAGAATAAAATTGATGGTGTTACCGTATCAGGTTCTAAGGCTCCAACTTCTTTGAATAAAAAAGAGGCAGGCCTGACTTTCAATATTGACAAAAAAGAATTATTGAAAGCTGCATGCTGTAATTTATCCGAAAGTTTTGAAACCAATGCTACCGTGGATGTTTCTTTCAGCAATGCGGTTACTGGTACAAAGCAATTAAAAATGTTGGGTTTAGATCAAAAATATACAAGCCTGACGAAAGAGCTTTTACCGGAAATCAGGGGTCTTGCTTCGGCTTATGGTTTAAATTTCATTCCGGGAAGATGGATTGAAAGCATTCAGCTGACGAAGGGGGGAAGTACAGTTACCAATGGTTATGAAAGCATTACCGGGCAAATCAATACAGAACTTTTAAAGAATTCGGAAAAACCGGAAACATCCCTGAATCTTTTTTCAGATTTCAATGGAAGAGCGGAGGCTAATTTTACAAGCGTTGCTCCTATTAATGAGAAATGGTTACAGACTTTTTTATTGCATGGAAACGGAACTTTCGGAAACACGGATATAAATGATGACGGGTTTCTGGACAGACCGAAAGGCACCCAATTAAATGCAGCTTATTTACTTAATTACAATGATTTGGAGAAGTCCGGCTTAGGTTCGCATTTTGGGATTAATTTCATCAAGGATGAAAGAACGGCAGGGCAAACCGGATTTAATAAGCAATTGGACCAGGATGAGCAGTCGGCTTACGGAGTGGGAATTAATATTTCAAGATTCCAGGTGTGGAATAAAACGGGGTATGTTTTCAAAGGAAAACCTTATCAGAGTTTAGGATGGATGAATCAATATGTGTATCATCAGCAGGACAGTTTCTTCGGGTTGAGAAATTATTCGGGAAAACAGCATACGTATTATTCCAATTTAATTTTTGAAAGTATTCTCGGAAATACCAATCATAAGTATAAAGCGGGAGCAAGTTTTCTATATGACGGATACGATGAAACGTATTTAACGGACAATTTCAAAAGAAATGAAATTGTTCCGGGCATTTTTGCAGAATATACATTGACAGGTTTAAAATATACTTTAGTAGCCGGAGCAAGGGCAGATTTTCATAATCTTGCAGGTACGCAGTTTACCCCAAGACTAAATTTCAAATATGACTTCACTCCACAAACTATTCTAAGGCTTTCTGCGGGCAGAGGATTCAGAACAGCTTCTGTATTTGCAGAAAACCAACAGTATTTTGCATCAAACCGTAGTATCAATATTTTACAGAACGGAGGGAATATTTACGGCTTGAAACCGGAAATTGCATGGAACTATGGAGTAAGCTTACAGCAGGAGTTTAAGCTTTTCGGAAGAAAATCCAGTATTGTGGCGGATTTTTTCAGAACAGATTTCCAGGATCAGGTTTTGGTAGATCTGGACAGATCGCCTCAACAATTAACATTCTATAACCTTGAAGGAAAATCTTTTGCCAACAGTTTTCAGACCCAATGGGATTTCACCCCTTTCAAGAATTTTGATGTAAGGCTGGCTTATAAATATTATGATGTTCAGGCCGATTATATGGACGGAAGAAGAGAAATTCCTTTTATGGCAAAACACAGAGGGTTTATGAATCTGGCTTATGCTACCAATAAAAACAGCAAAGGAGGCTTCTGGAGCTTTGATACAACCTTAAACTGGGTGGGAAAACAAAGGCTTCCGAATATGTCGGGCAATCCGGCAGAATTTCAACTTCCGGCTTATTCCGAATCTTATGCGGTGTTGAATGCCCAGATTTCAAGAAATTTCAATAAAAAGCTCAGAGCTTATCTTGGCGGGGAGAATTTAACTTCTTATCAGCAGGACAATCCTATCATCGATTTTAAGAACCCTTTCGGAAATTATTTTGATGGCGGAATGGTGTATGCTCCGATTATGAAAGCTAATTTTTATGTGGGTCTGGATGTGACGTTTTAAAAACAGAAAGCGGGAAGAATGAAGCCGAGAGTATTGGCTGCCTCAATCTTCCTAAATAAAAAAACAGCTTCAATATTGAAGCTGTTTTTTTATTTTATCTCCCGAAGTCATCCTGCACTCTCACAATATCATCTTCATCTGAAGGATTGGATGCATCGGTATGCTGCCAGATTTCAGCCACTACACCCCACCCGTCTAAACCGATCAAACGGTGTCTTTCTCCCTGTTGAAGCTTTACCTGATCTTTTGGCTGATATTCTTTTAATTCACCTTCTTCATCGGTATTGCTTCTTTTGATTCCGACTGTTCCTTCCACTACCTGCCAGATTTCAGCTCTCCTGTGGTGATATTGCCAGCTTAATCTTGCATTTGGAGCTACCAGAAGGATTTTAGGGCTTAGTTTTCCTCCAATTCTCAGATTTTCAACATCAATTCCATCAAAATACTGGTTGGCAAAATCCTGTGCCTGATTCTCATCAATTACGAAAAAACCGCCCCAAGGTCTTGTATCATCTTTGGCAACAAGATTAAACCCTTGTGATGTCAACATTTTTTCTACTTTCTCAAATATTTGCTGTTTTTCTGCACTCATATCCGTTTCTCTTTTAATAGTATTTCTGTTTTATTGTTTCTCTTTTGACATGGAATACGGGAAATCTTTTTCCTGTGATCCTCTTTCTTTGTTCGGCTGATCATCCATACTGAAGTCAAGAACCGCCCCTTTCATAAGCTCTTTATGGCTCAGCCAGTTCTTGGTGTACGGTTGAAGATTCACGTTTAATGATTTTACATAAAGGTTTTTTGCACTGTTTTCCGGTGCTTTTATTTCAATTGTCTTTCCATTTTCCAAATGAATTACCGCCTGTTTGAATAACGGTGCTCCCAAAACATACTGATCTGTAGCAGGCGTCACCGGATAAAATCCTAAAGCCGAAAATACATACCAGGCGGAAGTCTGCCCGTTATCTTCATCTCCGCAATAGCCATCCGGTGTTGCATAATATAATTTATCCATCACCTGTCTTGCCCAATATTGGGTTTTGTATGGCGCTCCAGCATAATTGTATAGATAAATCATGTGCTGGATAGGCTGGTTTCCGTGCGCATATTGCCCCATGTTCATAATCTGCATTTCGCGGATTTCATGGATAACGCTTCCATAATAGCTGTCATCGAAAACCGGCGGTAATGAGAAAACCTCATCCAGCTTGGCTTCGAATTTCTTTTTCCCGCCCATTAATCTGGCTAATCCATCAATATCCTGGAAAACGGACCATGTGTAATGCCAACTATTTCCTTCGGTGAAGGCATCACCCCATTTGAAAGGATTGAAAGGCGACTGAAATTTTCCGTCTTTATTTTTCCCTCGCATTAAACCCGATTCCGGATCGAATAGGTTCTTATAATTATTTGCTCTTTTTTTATAGATTTCAATTTCGGACTCCGGTTTTCCCAACGCTTTTCCCAATTGATATATGGAAAAATCGTCGTATGCATATTCCAACGTTCTGGCCGCATTTTCATTGATTTTCACGTCATAAGGAACATAGCCTAAGGTATTGTAATATTCTACTCCTTTACGTCCTACCGCACTGATCGGACCTTCATGGTCTGCCCCATGTTTCACCGCCTGCCAAAGCGTTTCGATATCATAGCCACGAAGTCCTTTTATATACGCATCAGCTACCACGGAAGCGGAATTGTTCCCGATCATAATATCAGAATATCCCGGACTGCTCCATTCCGGCAGAAAGCCACCTTCTTTGAAAGCATTAGCCAATCCTTCCTGCATTTCTACATTGATGCTTGGATATACCAGATTCAGGAAAGGATATAAAGCACGGAAAGTATCCCAGAAACCTGTTCCGGCAAACATTCTTCCGTCCAAGATTTTACTGTTGTAAGGGCTCCAGTGTTTTATCTTGTTTTGAGCATCGATTTCGTATAGCTTCTGCGGAAAAAACAGGGTTCTGTATAAAGAAGAATAAAAGGTTCTCATTTGTTGATCTGTTCCTCCTTTCACTTCAATTCTTCCTAAGGTTTTGTTCCAGATGTTTTTGGCATCGGCTTTTACCTGTTCGAAATCACGTTTCCCAATTTCTCTGCTTAAATTTAGTTCCGCCTGTTCAAAGCTGATGAATGAAGAGGCTACTTTGGCATAAACAGATTCTTTATTTTTCAGTTTAAATCCAACCACTGCTCCTGCATGATCACTGGTAATTTCCAATTGATTGTTTACCAGCTTATCGTCTTTCCAGGCTGTCGTTACATCAAACTTTTTATCAAACTGAATAACGAAATAGTTTTTGAAGTTCTCATATTTTCCTCTGGAGTATTTGGTAGTATATCCTATAATTTTTCTTTCTTTAGGAAGAATTTTGATGTATGATCCTTTATTCAAAGCATCGATAACCACATAAGCACTGTCCGTTTTAGGGAAATCAAATTTAAAAAAGGCTGCTCTCTCTGTAGGAGTGAATTCCGTAGTTACGTTGATATCCGCAAGGTAAACGCTATAAAAGTAAGGGGTTGCTACCTCAGCTTTATGACTGAACCAGCTTGCACGGTCATCTTCTTTGAATTTTAATTTTCCCACTCCCGGCATTAGAGTAAAAGCACCGTAATCGTTCATCCAGGGAGACGGCTGATGCGTTTGTTTAAAACCTCTTATTTTGTCTGCATCGTAGGTATAAGCCCAACCGTCACCCATTTTTCCGGTTTGCGGTGTCCAAAGATTCATTCCCCACGGAAGCCCCACTGCAGGATAGGTATTCCCGTTTGATAAGGACGGCTTGGACTGGGTTCCCATCAAAGGATTCACATAATCAACAGGGGATGAATCCTGACCAAAGGCCAAGATATTCAAAACAATAAAGACGGTTGAAAACAGAGACTTCATTATACAATTTTTATTCATTCTTTAGATTTTTTCAAAGCGTAGCTTGCTGCTCCTAAAATGGCCGCATCTTCAAAGATGGCAGAAATTTTAACAGGCAGGTGAATATTGTTTTTAATTAAGTTTTGATTGAATCTTTCCTTAAAATAGGGATAGGCTTTTGCAATATTTCCTCCTATGACCAAAACTTCGGGATCATAAGATTTCACATATGATATGATGAACTCTGCGAAAGAATCGGCATATTCACCGAACATTTTAGTTTGGATTTCTTCAGGTTTTTCCAAAAGGTCTTTAGTTCCCGAGATTTGTTCGCCGGTTAATTCAGCATAGCGGTTAATAAACCAGCGTGTCGCCAGATAATCTTCACAAATCGAGTTTTTTAACGGAGAATCCCATAAATCTTCGTCCATAACCGATATTCCGTCGTAAAAAGTTGTTCCGAGTCCTGTTCCTAGGGTTACTCCGAAAATCCTTTTATACTCTTTCACACAGCCTCCGAATACTTCCCCTTCTAAAAAAGCAGCCGCATCATTGACAAAATGGATCTGATCATTAGAAATAGATAATCTTTTAGCCAATTCATCTTTAATATTCACCTGGTAAATATCCATAAATTTGCCCTGCTGCATGTGAGAAACCCCATTTTCATAATCGAAAGGACCGGGCATGGCAATTCCGATTAAAAGGTGTTCTTTGACAAGACTCTGTATAGCTTTCTCTATAGCGGAAATCCACGTGGAAAAGATAACTTCGCGGGGTTCAAAAGAATCGACATGTTCCCTGATGTAGGTGGAAGCCATAATTTCACGCCTTTCAGGGTGTACCTGTGCCATCGTGATATGTGAGCCGCCAATGTCTATCCCTAGTATATTTTGCATTATTTTCTTACTTTATTTTAGACAGATTGTTTGTGAAATTAAAATAGACAAACAAGAAAGCAAGTTAAGTATTTTCATACGAAAAATGCTTCTTGTCGTCCATTACAGACGCCAATTTTAATCCTAATTTCTAATTTTCCGTCAGTATGCTTTCATTTTTACGATTTATTTCACAATTACTTTTCCGGAAGAGGCAGTCTGTTTTTTTGTTGATGTTATGGTATAGATATAAGTACCACTGGATAAATTCTGTGTACTTACCGTAGCATTATTTTGATCTATACTTTGTTTTTTAACGAGTTTTCCTGAAATATCATACAGTGATACTTCACTTACAGAGTTGATATTAAAATGGATATCTTCTCCTTTTTTAACAGGATTCGGATAGATACCGCTTTCTTTTTTCAAATCAATATTTTCTGTAGATAATGGAGCTGCGCAGGCTACATCTGTACTCCAGTTAGAGTTTGACATATTGATCAAAGTGGCAAAATGAGTATTGGCCGTTGCATCTAAAGCTCCACTGCCACTTCCCTCATCCATTTTCCAGTTCGCTTCAAGCCCTGTAGAATTGGCAGGAACATTACAATTATTGGCTGCAATTTCCTGTGGCGTTAATGCTTTTTTCCAAACCCTGAATTCATCAAGGAAACCGTTAAGTGTTCTTGAATTATCATAATTTCTCGCGAGGTAAAGAATACCATTTGCCGTAAAATTCCCGGTAGCGTTTGAACTTGCATCAAGATTTCCATTGATATAGATTTTCATGGAGACTCCATCATACGTTGCTGCTATATGGTACCACGTATTGGTGTTTAACCCTGTATTACTGTTAAGTTTTACCTGAGCCGATCCGAAACTCAATATAAACTGCAGTTTGTTATTGGCAAGGTTACCATCGCCAAATCTCAGCATGGCAGAATTATTATCTCCAACCTCAACTCCTATTACAGATGAAATATAAGGGAAAGCAGATTTAAATGAGTTGATCTTTACCCAACCTTCAAATGTTATGGCATTTCCGCTAAGATTAAATTGTCCCGCGTTCAGATAAGTGGTGCTTCCATTAAAGGTAAGTGACCTCGCTCCGGGACTCTGCACCGGTGTAAATCCACTGTTAAATGATGCTTCCGCCGAATATGCAGAAGTGGTAGAACCGCATACCGCCTGTATTTTCCACACATAATTGGTGTTTTGTACCAGATTCTGAAGCGTATATGTATTGGTGGTAATATTTTGGACTTCGGTCCATGTGGTTGCGGCTGCCGTTTTATATTGCAGGGTATAAGAAGACGCTGTTCCCGCATCCCAAGATAACTGAACCGTATTTCCTAAAAAGCTTCCCGATGTAAGGCCGGAAGGAATTGTACATCCGTTCCCGGAATTGAACCTTGGCGCAAAAATATAAGTACTGGTCAATGTAGGAGAACAATTGGTTTGTATTCTCCAGTCGTAATTCGTGTTCACAGTCAGGTTATTGACCGTGATATTGTTTCCTGAATAATTGCTTGCTATATTAGTCCAAGTCGTTGAATTGGCTGGCTTATAATCAATATTATAGGTTTGAGAACCATTGGAAGTCCAGTTTAATTTAGCGGAAGTTCCTGTAATATTGGTTGCTTCCAATCCCAAAGGCGGATCACACGTCGTTCCTGCTGTCCATGAATACAAAGGCCCGCTTAAAACTGTATTCTCGCCATAAAGAATGTTTGATCCCGTACTTAAATAACTTGCCGAGTTTGTCCCTTTCAAATCATACCACATGAATACTCCGTACGCGTCATTAATGGTATTGGTTGCCAGATTCGCAAGCGTAGTGGTAGAAGTATTGTTGATCCAGGTTGCTGCAGCAGAAAGCTTGGCTTTGGTAAGAGGTGGTACGTTCGGAGCGCTGTATGTTCCGTAATAGGCATTCCAGCTATAGTCTATATAATTTCCGGCGGCATCACCATTATAGGATTGTCTGGTTGTTGCCGGACCTATATAATAAAAAGTGATCAGTTTATCAGGCATTGCTGCTTTCAACTCTTGTAAAAGCATGACAAAAGAGCTGTTATTAGGCTGACCTGTCCCATTATTTCCATAATCGGAATATTCATCATCCAGATCAACGCCGTCTAAATCATAAGTATATACGGTATGAGCGATCTGTAACGCAAAATCACGTGCGGCTTCACGGGTAGGAAAGTTACAAATTCCCGCTCCCTGATGGTTTCCCAAAATATCCAGCAATACTTTTATTCCTTTTTGCTGCAAAGGCTTTACGTAGGTATTGACATCGTTCAGAACCTTCGATACATTATTGTTATTATAAATATAAGCCCTGCTTTTGGACACATCATAGTTAATGTTGGCTGCAAAAATAACCGCAACATTGAATAATTGTTTATTGCTTGTCTGTAAAGTGTAAGATCCAGCGTTCAGGATATTGTTATTATTCACTTCCACATAGCATATTCCCAAAGGGTTAAGCGGCTGAGCATTCATCAGGTTTTTGGCCTGAAAAATGAGTATCAAAAGAATAAAAAGATAAGATTTTTGCTTCATAGTATAGTCAGTTTTAATGATTGATAAAACCGGGGAATCTTGAATCCAATTCCCCGGTTTAGGTTATTATTTTACAATGAATCTTTCAACCTGTTTCAGACTTCCGTTCTGAGATTCAAATTGAATGATATAATTACCTGTAGACAGTTTCGACGGATTATACAAATGGTCTCCCACATTGAGTGTTTGAGTTTCTATAACACTTCCGCTTAAGCTATATACCGTTAGTTTCCCTTTATTGAATTCCGCCGGAACAGAAATCATAAGCTGAGAAGATCTGCTTACCGGATTCGGATACAGTTTTATTTGTTTTTTAACAACCTGTTCATTTTCTAAAGCCTTTTGATTTTGGCTTTCCGTTGCAACTAGACCTCTTTGGGTTCCCGTAGTACATGCTACATCTGTAGACCAGTTCGTATTATCCACTCCCGTTAATGCTAATGCACTTCCGTTTCCTGAATGATCCTGAACAGACGTTCCGCTTCCTTCATTAAATTTCCAATAGGCTGTAAGAGAAGTCGCAGGAAGAGTTACATTACATGTATTCTGGCTGATCTCTGTCTGGCTTAAGGCACGTTTCCACACTCTCACCTCATCTACTTTACCATTGAAGTTTCTGGATGTGTTGTATGAATATCCTACATTGAATGTTCCGCTGGAATTCACACTTCCCGTCTGGGATTTGCTGGCGTCAAGAACACCATTGATGTAAATTTTCATGGTAGCGCCATCATAAGTAGCGGCCACATGATACCAGGTATTGGCATTTAACGCCGTGTTGGAGGCTAATTTCTGTTGTGCATTGTTGATGCTTAATACAAACTGAAGCTTGTTGTTGGCAAGATTTCCATCCCCTAATCTTAATAAGGCGGAATTACTGTCACTTACTTCAGTTCCCATGATCGATGAGATGTAAGGAAATCCGGATTTGAAAGATGATGGCTTTATCCAACCTTCAAAAGATAGTGCAGAACCACTTAAATTAAGGCTTCCGGCTGATCCTGACTCACTGCTTCCGTCCAGAGAAAGAGAATATGACCCGGTTGGAGGCACTACTCCGGTTCCGCTGTTGAATCTCGGCGCGAACATATAGGTACCTTTCACACTGCAATTCGTTCTGATCCTCCAGTCATATTCCGTGTTTGCGGTTAATCCTGATATGGTAATGGAAGTTGCCGTAGTTGCTGTTGCTGCATTAGTCCAGGTAGTGGAAGTTGCCGGTTTATAGTCTATATCATAGGTATTGGTTCCCACCGCGGTCCAGTTCAATTTAGCACTTGTTCCGGTAAGATTATTCGCTAATAATCCAATAGGAGCATCACAGTTGGTTCCCTGTGACCATGATTGTAAAGGAGTGCTTAACACCGTTTGTTCTCCATATAATGTTTGAGTCCCTGCAGAAAGCTGTGCGGTTTCATTGGTTCCGTGAAGATCATACCAAAGGAATAGTCCGTAACCGCCATTCTTGGTTTGATTGGCCAGGCTGGTCGTGGTAGAATTAGACGTATTTCCCAACCAAACTGCCGCAGGAGAAATCTGTGCATTGGTAAGAGGCGGAACATTCGGGGCGGAGAAAGTACCATACATGGCATTCCAGCTGTAGTTGAGATAATCTCCCGCTCTAAGTCCGTTCCAGGAAAGCCTTGAAGAAGCCGGCCCGTAATAGTAAAATGAAATAATTTTATCCGGCAACAGGGCTCTCAATTCCTGAACTAGCATGACAAATGAACTTGAGTTAGGCTGCCCTGTTCCATTATTTCCATAATCTGAATATTCATCATCAAAATCAATTCCGTCCAAGCCGTAGGTATTCACGGTATGAGCCAGCTGTAATGCAAAGTCTTTTGCCGCCTCACGGGTTGGGAAATTACAGATTCCCGCACCTTGATGATTCCCCAGGATAGTTAGCAATACTTTCATTCCTTTATCCTGTAATGGCTTAATATAGGTCTGTGCGTTAGTCAGTACTTTGGTCACATTATTATTACTGTATAAATACGCTCTTCCACGGCTTGTATCATAGTTGATATTGGCCGCAAAAATATTCACCACATCAAATAAATATTTATTAGATGTCTGCAGTTTGTACGATCCTGCATTCAGGATGTTGTTGTTATTCACTTCCACATAGCAAATTCCTTTAGGATTATTGCCTTGGGCACATAACGAGCCATACATAAAAAGTATAGCCAATAGAGAAAAGAGTTTCATTTTTTTCATAAATCAAGCATTTTTTGTTGGTTTTTTATAGCATTGTTAAAACAAAAATTTCAATGAGATCACAGTACTCCTTCCGTTGATTTTTCCAGTTCTCGTGCAGATCGTAAAAATTCCTCCACATTCATTTCTTTGAAGAAAAGGAGCCCGTGTGTAGCCCTTAATCTCGGGCTTTCGTTATCATAGAAGTAGGGTTTCCCCAGAACAAGTTGGACAGCTTTTAATTGTTCCACCCAGGTTTGTATGGAAAGACTGCTGAATTTCCCATTGTACCGGTAACTCGGAAAAGAGGCTTCAACCTGGCTCAGATAGCTGTTGGTAAAACTTTCATCCATTGTATTCATGGCATTGAGCGATACCGGGAAGATATGGGTAACATCCGCTGCATGGAACTGATACCAGACGTTTCTATAGCCCCAAATTTTAAGCTGAGAAAGATCTTTTTCCTTACTCCATTCTCTTACAGCTTCTGCAATGGCTTGTAAAACTTTATAATGAGTATCCGGACCGCTTCCTTCAGGATCAAACGCTAAGCTTATTACAGTTGGATTGATGTCTCTGAGCTGCTGAAGGATGGGAATAACATCTCTTTCCCTGTTGGGTTTTTCCGTGAAAATGGCTCCGGTATAAAATCCAAGTCTGAGGTGGTGAACATTCTTTGTCCGTACCCCGAAATGTGCCCAGACCAATTCTTCTTCATATTCACGGATCATTCCTTTCAATATCTGAATTTTGGGTGCCGGATTTTGTCCGTCATAGCTGGAACCAATAGTTGTGATAATTTCACTGATCTTTTCTTCCAGCTCCGATTGAGTTTTCAGATCCCAAAGCTCAACGATATTCCTTACCATTCTGTGGGAAACAGCTCGTGATTTTTCATCTGCATTCCCGGAGGCAATATGAATCAGGTAATGATAAACATCCTTGTTTCTTTTATTTTTATACCCGGCTTCAAAAAAATCCGGGTACTGAAGCATTTCTATTTCGCCCTTTTTTATAAAAGAAAGGGTATCATTCAGGATTTTCACTAAAAATTTATTGGTAACAGCCGTAAATCCTGAAGTAAGAACCGAATAATGAGATATATTAGTTTCGTCTCTTGATTGATAATGAATGTAAGGCAAAAGCCCTAAAGAAATATCATCATGATGGGGACCTGTGTGGTAGAACGTTTCATTTCCAAGCTTGTCTGTTCCTTTTTGTATTTTATTTTTAATAGAATGAATAACTGATTGAACCGTATTTTCATTGAGATCCGGAATCAATCGGGTATACTCATCTGACCTAAGGTCATCTAATGTAATGTGTTCTGCATACTTATTCAGCTTTTCAGTCAGGCTCATCACTGCCTTATCTGTTTTTTCCTGAGACCAGTCTCCTGAATGATAATATTCATCAATGGAGTCTTTCAATAAGCTTGCTGCACCTGCTGTAAGATAAAATCTGCCATTCGGAAGATGAGTGAGAACTGTTGCAGGATACAGATTGGAAGGCGGAAGCTCGAGTGCATTTTTTACCATAGGAGCCTTTGCTTCTCCCGCTGCAAAGATGATGGCTACTGCATTTTTATTATAAATGATGGTTTCCAGACCAATCGTAATGACCAATCGTTCCCGTGAAATTTCAATTCCTCCAAGATCTCCGGCGGCAACAGCTTGTGTTTCGAAATTGGTGGAGGTTAACCGTGTAGTGGAATAAGGATCAGACCCTTTAATGTTGAATGCGATATGTCCGTCCGGGCCGATCCCGCCCAGGAAAAAACCAATCCCGCCCAATTTGCGGATTTTTTGTTCATAGTCTGAACACCAGTTATCAATAAGGAAAATAGATTCTTTTTGTAATTCTTCCAAAGGGTTTTGAGCTTCACGATATCTCAGCTCAAGATTCACTTTATGATCCGGGAAAACTTCGTGAATGCTTTTACCAGAAGCCAAAGGAATTTCATTACAATTAATCAACAATGCATTTTCCGGTTTCAAGCCAAATCCTTCAATATAGTATTTGTTTACATAATGATAAAAGCTGTTGGCCTGTGATGAATCTATGGGATAAAATTCATCAATCTGAACGAAATGAAGATCAGCCAGTGATGGTTTTTCGTTGAAAACCAAATGGTGTTTTTTTCTAAGCTCAACAATATTTTCCTGATCCCAGTTTTCAAGGATATGTTTGGTCCAGAAAATAAAATATTCCGGTGTTTTTCCTGTGGGAAGGCTGATCACTCCGTCCGGGTTTTCACTTACCCATTCCAGAAAGCGGAACGCCGTAAGCATTCCCAGATTAGGAAAATTGTCCACCACAATATAGGGTACATTCACCGTATTGTTTCTCAAAGAATCATTTAAAAATGATTTTTCTACCGGGGTAAAATGATCACTGTTTCCCATTTTTCAAGAGTTTTTAACTGTATTGTTCTGTTTGAAAAAGAAAAAGTATGCTCGTTTTTGAGCCAACGTTCCCATGAGCAATGCCTGAACAAGCTTTGCCAATGTTATCATTCAAAAAAAGAAAACGGAATGTTATTTATCTGTTTACGTCAATAAATCCTGATTTTCGTTAAAGGTTTTCCATAGTAGCTCCCCGAACAGTGTATTTGCCCATGCAAACCATGCTCTGGTAAATTTCTTGTCGTCGTCCTTGTGGAAGGACTCATGCATGAAACCTGTACCACCGTGGGTTTTCTGTAAGGTTTCTATGCACCATCGGATCTCTTTTTTATCTTTGGAAGTAAGGGCTTTCATAATGATGCTCATCGGCCAGATCATATCAAGACCGATATGAGGACCTCCGATCCCTTCTGCTAATTTACCTTTGAAAAAGAATGGATTATCTTTTGACCACACATATTTTCTGGTATTGAGATATACCGGATCATCGGATTTTACAGCATCGAGATAAGGTAACCCTAATAAGCTTGGACAATTGGCATCATCCATTAAATTATAACTTCCAAATCCATTGGTTTCAAAAGCATATATTCTCCCATATTCAGGATGGTCATAGATCCCGTATTTTTTAATGGCGGCATCTACCTCATCCGCAAGATTGTTCAGCTGCTGTGCTAATGTTTTTTCATTTTTGATCTGTGAAACCATTTCTGCTGCCTGTCGCAAACTTACTACGGCAAATAAATTAGACGGTATCAAAAATGCATAAATAGTAGCATCATCACTTGGACGGAACATTGAATTGATGAGCCCTACAGGTTTTGTAGGATAGCCATATCCTCCCATCGGAATTCCGTCTGTAGCCCAGGATGTTGTACGTTCAAATTTATAGGGTCCTAAATTGGTTTTTCTCTGCTGTTCTATGAAAGTCTGTAGAGTAAGTTTTATTCCCTGTAACCATTTGTTGTCAAAAGGTTTTGTATCTCCTGTTGTTTTCCAGAAATGATATGCCAAACGGATAGGATAACACAGGGAATCTATTTCCCATTTTCTTTCATGGGTACCCGGTTTCATATCTGTATGATCATGTTCTTTCCATTCGCTTACTTTATTTACGTCATTATAGAATGCATTAGCATAGGGATCTTTAAGAATAAATTCTGTTTGTTTATGAATAACGCCCGAAATAAGTTTGTGAAGCTTTTCGTCTTTCTTTGAAAACTGCAGATAAGGAAAAACCTGTGCGGAACTGTCACGAAGCCACATCGCATCTATATCTCCGGTAATCACATACGTATCCGGATCTCCATTAATTTCTTTATAAAAAACGGTAGTATCTAATGTATTCGGAAAGCAATTTTCAAAAAGCCAGGCCAGTTCTTTATTTTTCACTTTCTTTTTAAAGGCGGCGATCGCATTTTCCACCGCTTCACTGGTAAAGTGTCTTTTATTTTTAGGTACACGGACTATGGGAAATTCTTCAATGCTTAAGCTTTTGGCAAAAACGTTCTGCGTAAACAGTAATCCTGCTCCTGCGAGTGCACTTGTCTTTATAAACTTTCTCCTTTCCATTGATACTTTATTTCGTTATTTTTTATTAATTATTTTACAGGCTTGCTTCCCATTACAAATCTAAGCTCACCGCCATTCATGATATCGCTGTGGTTCAGTTCCCAGCTTTTGAATTCTTTTCCGTTCAAAAACATTTTCTGAACATAGATATTCTTATCGGATATTTTATCTGCTATTACCGTGAAGGTTTTTCCGTTTTCCAATTGTAAGGATGCTTTCGGGAATTGCGGCGCCCCGATTGCATACACTGGTTTTCCCGGTGTTACAGGGTAAAATCCTAATGAAGAGAAAATATACCAGGCCGACATTTGTCCGCAATCTTCATTGTTGACAATTCCATCTGGTTTTGCAGCGTACATATTGTCGCGGATGTATTTTACCATTTTCTGGGTTTTGTAGGGAGCTCCTGCATAGTTATAAAGGTATGGAACGTGATGCCCCGGCTCATCTCCAAATCCTAAAGACCCGATAAAGCCTGAAATATCAACGTGCTGTTCGCCTTCCATTGTAAGCTCTTCGGTAAATGTTTTGTCCAGTTTTTCTTCAAACCCTTTCTTTCCGCCGTATAAATTGATCATCTCCTCGATCTGATGGGGAACAAAAAAGTCATACGCCCAGATATTTCCTGAAACCCAGTGAGGCTGTAGTTTTTTCCAGTCATTCAAAGCAAAATCAGGGATAAATTCTCCGTTTTTCTGTCTAGGCCAGAAATGATTGTTCTGCTTATTGAATGTATTCAAGAAACTCATTGACCGTTTTTTATACACTTCCGCTTCTTCTTTTTTACCCAATTTTTCCGCTAATTGCTGAATACACCAGTCGTCATAAGCATATTCCAGGGTTGCAGAAACTGAAGCTCCGTTTTCTGACGGAGTATATCCAAGCTTAATATAATCATTAAGGCCGCCTCCACCGTCACTACTGCTCATCTTATCCGTTAAGGAAGCATCTTTCATGGCTGCAAATGCTTTTTCAGGATCAATTCCTGGTACGCCTTTGGAAATGGCATCCCAAATTACGGAAGCACTGTGATAACCAAGCATACAGAAATTGTCATATCCGCAAAGCTCCCAGATCGGCATGTGGTCTTTTCTGTCGGTGTATCTGCTGATCAGAGAATTGGCGAATTCTTTGGTGTGTTTCTGATCCATAATAGTCAACAATGGATGAGTTGCCCGAAATCCGTCCCAATAAGAGTAGGTACTGTAATTGGTAAACCATTTGGTGTTCATATTTTCTTGGGCAGCTACATAATCTCCGTTCACATCCATATAAAGATTAGGGGCAATGAAAGTATGGTAAACCCCGGTGTAAAAAATCTTTCTCTGATTGTCTGTACCTCCCGTTACTTGAAATCTGCCGATAAGATCTCGCCATATATTTTGTGCCGTTTCTCTTGCCTTTGCAAAATCTACATTTTTTGCTTCGGAATCAAAATTTTCCTGCGCTCCTTCCATACTTACCGGAGATAAGGAAACCTTTACCTCAACACTTTCATTCTGCTGGGTAGAGAATCGCACAAACGCTTTAGCATCTTTGGCTAATGCAAATTTTTCATTATTTCTTATTTTTCCTTCTGCATAAACTCCGTAAGATTTAAAAGGTTTTGAAAATTCCATCACAAAGTAAGCGAATCTTTTCCCGCCCCATCCGTTACTGTAACAGTATCCTTTGATTGTATTGTTGCCTTCTATACTTACGAGTGTATGGTAAATATTTCCGAATATTTTGTTGGTGGGATCAATAATGATATTGGATTCTTCACTTTTCGGGAAGGTATATTTATGAAATCCCACTCTTGGAGAAGCGGTTAGTTCAGCCTTAATTCCATAGCTGTCCAGCATCACGGAATAATATCCCGGTGAAGCAGTTTCTCTTTCATGGCTGAATTTGGAACGATATCCTGTTTCCGGTTTCTCTTCCGAGCCGGGAACCATTTTTATGTCCCCCGTTGTCGGCATTACCAGAATATCTCCAAGATCCGCCCAACCTGTTCCGCTAAGATGGTTGTGACTGAATCCCATTATGGTTTTACTGCTGTAATGATATCCGGAACACCAGTCCCAATCTCCGCTTTTGGTATTCTGATCCGGGCTTAGCTGGATCATTCCGAATGGTGTGGTTGCCCCCGGAAAGGTATGGCCATGTCCTCCGGTTCCTATGAACGGATCTACCCAGGAAAGAACATCATTCTTCCGCTGTTGGGCAGAAGCATTGAGAATGAACAGAGTACATAAAAATATAAGCAGTTGTTTTTTCATAATAGGATCTCTCAAAAATGTCTTCAAGATAGGAGTTTACTTAAAAGTATGAAAACCATCACGATGATTTTAAATATGATCAAAATAAAATTCACAATGATTTTCATACAGATTCTTTTAAACTGAATTCTTTTTCATAAAATCTATAATCTCTGAAATATATCCAAAGGCAATAGAAACAACGGTATCTGCTGCTCCGTAATACACGGTGACCTTATCTCCTTCTGTAATGGCCGCACATGGGAAAATTACATTGGGGATATCCCCTGTAAGCTCATACATTTCTGCCGGAGCTAACAAATACGGCTTCGTACGGTACAATACTTTTGAAGGATCTTCAAGATCGAGCAATGCTGCTCCCATAGAATACCTGAATCCTCTGCAGGTATTGATCACCCCATGATAAAAAAGAAGCCACCCTTCTTTTGTTTTTATGGGAACAGGCCCGGCTCCGATTTTGGTACATTGCCAAGCACTGTCTTCAAATGGAGTTACTTTCATGACGCAACGGTGTTCTCCCCAATATTTCATATCCGGGCTATAGCTGATATAGATATCCCCGAAAGGCGTGTGACCGTTATCACTCGGTCTGCTTAACATCGCATATTTACCGTCTATTTTCTCAGGGAACAAAACCCCGTTTCTATTGTAGGGTAAAAAGGCATTTTCGCATTGAAAGAACTCTTTAAAATCAAAGGTATATCCAATTCCGATCGTTGGACCATTGTAGCCGTTACACCAGGTGATCCAGTAGCGGTCTTCAATAAAGGTAACGCGTGGGTCATATTTGTAATCAGACTCGATCATTTCGGTATTTCCAGCCTGCATTTCTATAGGATCATGATTGATCTTCCAATTGATACCATCCTTGCTGAAGCCCGCATAGATATTCATCTGTACCGCCTTATTATCACAACGGAACACCCCTGCAAATCCGTCTTCAAAAGGCACTACCGCACTATTGAAAATACTGTTTGAGGTAGGGATTGCGTACCTGTCTATGATCGGGTTTTCAGAGAATCGCCACATGATGTCGCGGCAATCTTTCGGGCGATCCTGCCAAGGGATCATTACTGATTGAGATGTCATAAAGTATTTTTACTTTTTATTTATATTATTTGTGATTAAGCTTGTTCTTTTTGTTGTTCTGGATATGGAAAAGGAACCAACCATGTGATGATAAATGCGGGAATGGTAGCTACAAGAACCCAGATGAAGAATAGTTTATATCCCACCCAATCGCTGATCATTCCGCTAAACATTCCGGGAAGCATCACTCCTAAATTCATAATCCCCGTTGCAAAGGCATAATGTGCTGTTTTGTGCTTTCCGGGAGCAATTTGCTGCATCATGTAGAGAATCAATCCTACAAAGCCAAATCCATAGCCAAAATATTCTATTATAACGGCTATACTTACAGGTAACAGATTAGCCGGCTGATAGTAAGCAAGCAAAGCATACACTACAAAAGGAATATTGAATGCCGCACAAAGCCATATCAATGATTTTTTCAATCCGCGGGCAGAAATAAAGTACCCCGCCAATACAGACCCTAAAATAAATGCACCAGAGCCATACGTTCCATAAATAAGCCCAATATCTGATGTGGATAATCCTAATCCGCCTGAAGACCTCGGGGCTTTGAAGAATAATGGAGCAATTTTAATGGCAAATCCTTCTGCAAAACGGTAGAGAATTATAAATAACAAGGACCCTACAATATTTCGTTTGGTAAAGAATGAAGTAATGACCTCTAATAATTCTTTACGAACATTTCCTGCTGTTTTCTCGAATTTTTCCTGTACAGATTTATTTTCTTTCGGCAAAATGAAATAATGATAAACACCTAGCGCAAAAAACAAGAGTGCATATACTCCCATGATGATCATCCATGCCTGGGTAATTCCTTTTGTCTTTTCTAAAACACCGGCGAAATACACCAGAATTCCACTACTGATAATCTTCGCCAGGTTATAGAAAGCGCCTTGCCAACCAATGTATTGGGCTTGTTCTTTATTAGTTAAAAAGTAGATGTATGTACCATCCGCAGCAATATCATGGGTTGCTCCGCAAAATGCGATGACGGCGAAAAGGGCAATACTGTACTTAAAAAATCCGGGTAAAGGAAGACTTAATGCAATCAAAGCAAACAGAATTCCTATGGCAAACTGGGTAAAAACGACAAAGAATTTTTTTGTTTTATAAATTTCCAGAAAAGGGCTCCAAAGAGGCTTCAGCGTCCAGGAAAATAAAATAAGTGCCGTCCAGAAAGCAATTTTCGAATCCGATATCCCCATATCCTTATACATGATCCCTGAAACTGCATTTACAGTAACAAAGGGCATTCCCATTGCAAAATACAATGTTGAAATCCATAAGATTGGTCGTATACGATTCGTTGCAAAACTGTTTTTTCCCATGTTAGTACAAAGATAAAAGAAAGAGGAAGTCTCAAAAAAAGAAACTATATGAAATGCCGTGATTGAGCATCTGAGACAACCTCTCTCCTTCTAGTTTATCTGATATAATGGTTGGAATTATATTTTTTTATCCCACCACAATTTGGTTCCTCCGTTATCCGGACCGCCAAGATATTGTACGGCTTGAGGATAATTAAGCGTGTTATTTCTATACTTGGTCGGAATCGGTATTCTTCTGATCATTACATCCGTACTTATGGTTCCCTGGCTGTCATTCAGAATATTTTTAAAAATAATAGGATATCCTGTCCTTCTCTGTTCTGCCCATGCTTCTGCTCCATCCGGATAGATAGCAATCCATTTCTGGGTCATGATTCTTTCCAATTTTCTTTCGAAAGTATCTCCAGCATTCCATTTGATCGTTATCGTACTTAGCATTGGATTTCCTACCGGTATATTATTGGCTGAATTTTTAGGATCAATATAAGGTGCTTCTGTGGAAGTAGCATCTGCAACATAAGCTGCATATCCTGAACTTTTCCCCCATTCTCCAAATGACATTTCTATTCCTTTATTGTAATTGACTTCTGCATCTCCTGCTCCGGCATAGCCTCTGATAGCTGCTTCTGCTTTTAGGAACCATGCTTCTGCTGCGGTAAATATTTTATTTTTTCCATTGCTCGCTGAGAAGTAATCTCCTGTTGCCGCTGCTGCGATAGGTTGTGAAAAGTCTCCATAACGGTCTTTACTTCCCCCAAGATCTACCCCCAGTCTCACTCCGATATACTGACCAGAAGCCGCTGGATCTGTAGCAGGTTTAGCATAGGCAGAAATTCTAGGATCATGGAATCCGTTCATAAATGCCATGAGAGGTGCTCCGATTTTACAATCTCCCCATGAATAAATAATATCATTAAGAGGTGAAGCTCCGCCATAGCTTACCAAAGCATTTTCTGAGTTATCATCAATTAAACCTACCGAAGATGATAAAGCTTCTTCTGCATATTGTTTAGATTTTGCCGGATCTGCATAGCTTAATCTCATCGCAAGCCTCAACTTAAGTGAATTGGCTAATTTTGCCCAGTTTGCCGTATTTCCTGAAAAAACGACATCAGATTTTTGGATGACGGTCTTATCTTCAATACTTGGAGTTCCGGTGAAAGCCTGAATTGCCTTATTAAGATCGGTAACGAAATAGTTATAAGCATCCTGCTGTGAATCGAAATCTGTGATTCCGTTGGCATTCGGAGATTCAAATTTACTGTAGATCACAGGTCCATGCGCATCGGAGACTTTCTGAGCAGCAATTACTCTTAAAATCGTAAGAATTGCTTTGGATTGTGAAAAATCTACTCCCGGGTATTTCTCCGCAGATTCTCTGAAGAAGTTTTTATACTGTTGGTTCACATCTTCCAGCTGGTTCATCATGATTCTTTCATTCCAGCCATCCATAATAAAGTAGGTGGTGTTGTTCTTTCCACCATTGTAAGGAGTAGCTGTACTGAACAAACCACTGTACATATCTGCGTTAAGGTTAGTTTGTAGCTGATAAATCCAGTTGGTAGGACTTTGCAGATTTTTCTGCATTTGCTTTAACGGATTGGTAAGAACCACAAAATCCGCAAGTAATTGTTCATTCGTAACTCCGCTATATTGTGAGTTGATATTTTCGAAATCATCAGTGCAACTGCCTGAAAATAATGCAGCCACAAGACTCAAAATAATAATCTTAGAATTTATTTTTTTCATATCTCAGGTAATTAGAAGTTTGCTTTTAAAGAGAAACCTAAAGAACGGGTAATCGGCATCCCGAACATATCAACACCCACTCCACCCGGATTTACTCCGGATACTTGTTCGGGGTCAAACGGAGCATCTTTGTAGAAGAAGAACAGGTTTGTTCCGATAATACTTAATGTAGCATCTCTGAATACTTTTGAATTCGTTTTAAGCGTATAGGCAATGGAAGCTTGTCTCAATCTTACAGCCGTGGCTTTATAAATATAAGCTTCATTGATACCTCCTCTTCCTCCAACAACCTTATAATAATCTTCAGCATCCGTTAATCCTGTGTAAGGAGTACCGTTTTCATACACGGCATTCGCAATGGAAACTCCGCCTGCGTCTCTGGAATCGGCAGATGCCTGACTCACTCCCAGTCCGTCATTAACCGACTGAGTGAATCCTAAAACCTGGCCTCCGAATCTTCCGTCTACAAGGAAACTTACATTGAATTTCCCAATATTGAAGGTATTATTCAGTCCGAGCATAAATTTCGGATTAGGATTACCAAGATACTGCTTTTCATTGCTGTCTTTAATCGGAACTCCGTTAGGATCTACTACGATTCTTCCTTGGGCATCTCTTTTAAATGCTGTCCCATAAAGATCTCCAAATGAACCACCAACCTTCAACATATTAAAGCCTCCTCCCGTTAACACGAAAAGTTTTTCAGGATCCGGATAATATTTCAAAGGTAAAAGTTCTTTGATGGTATTTTTATTGGATGAAGCATTAAGTGTTGTGGTCCAGCTGAATTTTCCATTATTGAAAACTTTATAAGACAAGCTGGATTCAAAACCTATGTTTTCAATTTTCCCGGCATTGATATCAACCTTACCGGATTGCACGCCGAAGTTGGTTGCTGCATCCACACCTTTTAAATACTGATTGCTCACCACTGATTTATAGAATGTAAAATCAAACGATAATCTGTTCTTGAACATTCTTAATTCTGTTCCGGCTTCAAAAGTCCGGTTAAATTCCGGTTTCGGGAACAAATCGCTAAACATAGCATTGCTTACAGGTGCTGAAGAATAAGATCCGGTGATCACTCCGGCATTAAATTCCGGTTGCGGAATAGTAGAAGTCGGATCCAAGGCATTTCCTACAGTAGCATAAGAAGCTCTGACTTTCCAAAAAGAAATCGCTTGTGGAAGATCAAAAATCTCAGTTAAAATTCCGTTCGCACCTATTGATTCATAATCGATCCCGTTATTTCCTGTTCCTGCTAATGTGGAAGACCAGTCATTTCTGAAAGTCAGATCCAAGTATACTTTACTCTTATATCCAAGACTCGCGCTTGCGAACACGGACTGATCCTGTCTCTGAGGATGGGTGATAATATAGCTTCTTCCGTTACCAAAAACTCCCTGCCCTTGCTCATTCCCCCAGTCTAAATTATTAAGAGCAAAAAGGTTAGCTACAAAAAGCTTATTATTTTCGATTGTGGCAATATTATATTTAAGATCGGAAATACTTGCCCCTAAGGTGAAGTCTAAACTGATATCATCATTGATTTTAGGATTACCTATTAACAAGGCATCTCCATAAATGGTAGTTTTTTCTAAGGTATTTTTATAGATTTTCCCGTTACTGTCTTTACTTCCTAAGACAGTTGGCTGAGAAAAAGCAGCCACATTTCTTTGTGAATCGGAATTAAAATAATTATAATTCCCTCTTACTTTTGCAGTTAACCAGTTATTAATGGCATAGCTTAATGCTGCAGAACCGTATACATTTTTATTTTTAGTAATTACAGGGTTCTTATTGAGTATCCAATATGGATTTTGGGTTTCATTGTCTGCAAATTCGCCATTGGGTTTTACCGCCCACCAGTTTTGTGCATCCAGGTATCTGGTTTGATCAAAATAAGAATAATTTTCAGCAAAATGATCAAAATCTACTCCTCTTGGCAGCCAATATAGGTTCGTAATCGGTGAGAAGTAAGATCCCGGCGACAGCCTGTTTTTTGAAGTTTGTAATGAGGCCATTACATTCGCGTCCAAAACAAGCTTATCATCCAAAAATTTACTTGTCGTTCTATAATTAACGTTGTATTGATCTAAATTAGATGTGGGAATAATCCCCTTATTCGTCGTATTTCCTAAAGAGAAAAAGCTGGTGGATTTTTCATTACCTGCCTGAAAACTTATACTGTTGATCCAGGTAACTCCCGTTTGGAAAAAATCTTTTGTATAATCTTTTGATGTTCCTTTTGCTCCCCAACTGTCATATGATCCCGTATTCCCATTGGCCGGATCATAAGGAGTGGTTTGAAGATAGCTGTGCTGAAGTTCCGGAAGATCATACACTCTGTCAAATGTCAAACTTGAGCTGTACGAAAGGCTGCTTCTTCCGGCAGATCCTTTTTTAGTGGTAATAAGGATTGCCCCGTTACTTCCCTGAGCTCCATATAAAGCGGCAGCTGATGCTCCCTTAAGAAAGTTAATACTTTCGATATCTTCCGGGTTGATGGTACTCAGTACGTCTCCGGTATCAGGCATTGAGTTAAAATAGTCAACATTCGGACCTCCAGTTCCGGTAACTCCCGTATTGTTAATAATCGGAATACCGTCAATCACATAAAGCGGCTGACTGTTTCTCGTAGATTTGTCCCCTCTCATCACTACTCTTACAGATCCTCCGACGCCACCGTTGGTTTTATTGATCTGTACGTTGGAAACCTTTCCGTTGATAGAGTTTAAAAGATTGGGAGTTTTTACTTCCGTCAGGTCATCTCCGCCGATTTGCTGGCTGGAGTAAGTGAGTGAACGTGCTTGTCTTTTTATCCCTAAGGATGTGACAACAACCTCTTGGATATTGGTTGTTTTAGCAGTGTCGGAAGCCTTTGTTTCCTGTGTATATCCAGACACAGAAAAGGCCAATACAACCGGTACAACTATTTTTCTCATAAATATTAGATTAGTTAAGGGTTATCTGAGAATTCACTTTATTCTTTAACTGTTTTACCGCTTTTAAAAACAATTCTCTCATTTTCCTCAACATAATGTTTCAAATGCATCAAATAATTAAAGTTTTCTTAAGATTTAATTCACATTAACAAATCTAAATTTTGTAGCCAGTCAGATATAATGTTATTTTATCATAAAACGATATTATTTTTTCAGGTATTTTAACAAAATACTAATTAACCACTGATTTATAATACTTTAAATGAAAATATATAATTTAATTTTTTATCAAAAACTGATGTTTTTTTACTATTTTTTATATTTTCTGCATCATATATTTATCCTTTTGTGGATTTTAATTTAAAAAAAAGAAAATCCGGATCTCTATAATCCGGACTGTCTTATCTAAAAGTATATTTTTAACAAAACCTTACTCTATTTTTTTCACTCCTTTAAAAAGCTCCTTGAATTCTGTAGGCGTTGTTTTTTTGATGGATTTGAACACCTTATTGAAGTTGGCTATATTATTGAACCCTGCTTCAAATGCGGTTTCAGAAACCGTAAGGTTCTTTTCCATCAGCCATCGCGCGGCGTAGCTTATTCTTATTTCATTGAGATAATTGACAAACGTTTTCCCGGTTCTCTTCTTGATAAACCTGTTGAACGTTACACTGCTCATATTCACAAGAGCAGCTGCATCATTAAGAGTAATCTTATTCTCAAAATTCTTATGGACAAAATCATGAACGGTTTTCATTTTATCATTGTCCACAAAGGTTTCAAGCTCTATGCTGTAAGAAGATAAAAGTGTTTTATTTTCGGCAGTAGCTAATTCGTTAAGAATTTTCATGATCTCAATAAAGGATTCAAAGCTGCTCATTTTTGATAAATTGAGGAATGAGTCCTTCAGTTTTTCAGCCGTTTCTTGGGAAAACAAAATTCCCCGGATGGATTCCTTTATCAGATTATTGATAGGCTTCAGAATATTTTTCTCCATAACCGACTGGTTAAAAAAGTCCTGGTTAAACTGAACCGTTATCTCATGGGTTTTCCTGTTTTTACACTTATGATTTGCCCAGCAATGCGGTAAATTAGGTCCCACCAATACCAATTCTAAATTCCCGATTTCTCCTGTGTGATCGCCAATCATTCTCCGGTATCCCTTTCCTTTATAGACAAAGTTGATTTCAATTTCCGGATGATAATGATACGGGAAATCAAATGATGCTTTTATCCGGTCAAATACAAGAAAACTGTCCTCGGGAGATAACGGGGTTATTTCTCTCAAAATATTTTCTAGCTTGCTCATTATTTTGTGAAGAAAATTAAGTTATAATTCAAATACAAGGCTTTTAAAAAGGGAAAAATATTATCTGGTAATATATGAATTTTTATGCTTCCGTGTACTTTTCTTTTTGCATTATCTCAATCTATATTAAATCATGCTTTTTTGTATCTTTAAGCTAAAGTAAATGTATGCCGCGACCGCTTATTTTTGAAGATCATTACAAGAAACTGGGGTTTGAAATTTTTTCTGATAAAAATCTTGAAATCATCAACAGTGAACAATTCCGTCCCTATATCAAAATACTCCTGCTTCCTCCCGGTTATGAACTTACTGTGGACTTTAAACAATATACCATTCAAAAAACTTCCCTGTTTTTCTTAACCAATCAGAACTTTACGATAACAAAAGGAAAAGAAGAAGCTGTTATTCTATTTTATAACCGCGATTTTTACTGTATCCAGATTCATGATAAAGAGGTGGCTTGTGACGGGCTTCTTTTTCATAACATTTTTGAAATCCCTTTTGTGGAACTGGAAGACGAGGAAGCAGTCATTATCAAAGATCTCTTCCGGCATATAAAGTATGAACTTGAATGGCAGGATTCTTCGGCAGAAGAAATGATAAGAACTTATGTAAAACAACTGATCATCCGTGCTACAAGAAAATGGAAAAAACAAAATATTGATAATGAACATATCAAAATTCCTGGTAGTGAACTGGACATTTTCCGGGATTTCAGCAGATATCTTGAAATTCATTTTAAAGAAAAGCATCATGTTTCAGAGTATGCCGACCTGCTTCATGTAGCTCCAAAAACATTAACCCATAAGTTTAAACATCTAAATCTTGAGTCTCCCAACCAGCTTATTATCAACAGGATTTTACTGGAAGCCAAAAGGCTCTTATTTTATACGGACAAGCCTATTAAGGAAATCGCATATGATTTAGGCTATGAAGATCCGGCTTATTTCAACAGGCTTTTTACCAGCAAAACGGGAAGCACACCAGCCACTTTCAAGAAAAATTACACATCGGGAAAAAAGTACAACATTTAAGCCTTTTTCTCTATTTATTTTGACCAATAACCAATATATCTTTGTAACATCAAAAACAAATATACATTAACAATAAAAAACAAAACATTATGAGACGTAACGCTACTGCCGTTTGGAACGGCACCATCAAAGAAGGAAACGGACATTTAACTACTCAAAGCACTACTTTAAACGAAACACAATATTCTTTCAACAGCCGTTTTGCAGACGGAGTGGGAACTAATCCTGAAGAATTATTAGCCGCCGCTCATGCAGGATGCTTCACGATGAAATTAAGCGCTGAATTATCACAGGCAGGTTTCACTCCTGAAGAATTAAAGACTACATCCGTCATCACTTTAGATCCAAGCATCGGAAAGATCACGAAATCTGAACTGACCTTAACCGCTAAAGTTCCAGGAATTACCGAAGAAGAGTTTCAGAAATATGCTAAAATCGCAGAAGAAGGATGCCCGGTAAGTGCCGCTTTCAATTTTGAAATCACTTTAAACGCTACTTTAGCTTAATAATATTCATAAATGATCTGGGCTGCATGTACCAGCTCAGATTTATTTTAACATAAAATATACCGATCGGTATATTTATTTGTATATTTGCATCATATTCTATTGAGAATGTCAAAAGCAGAAAAAACAAAACAGCTCATTATTGAGAAAACCGCATCCTTGTTCAATACCAAAGGTTATCTGGCTACGTCACTTTCAGACATTACGCAGGCAACAGGATTAACTAAAGGAAGCATTTACGGGAATTTTGAAAACAAAGATGAAGTAGCCGTTGAAGTTTACAAGTATAACTCTGGGGTATTGGGTAAAAATATGGCCCACTCATTCGGGGATGAATTTCCAACAACATTGGACAAACTATATGCTTTTGTTGCTTTTTACAGAAAAAACTGGAAAGCCGTTTTCCTTAATGGAGGATGTCCATTAATGAATGCCGCCACTGAAGCTGATGATAATTTTCCTATTCTGAAAAACCAGGTTAAGAAATCGTTTGAGGAATGGACAAAAAAGATTGCCGCCGTTATTTCAGCAGGTCAAAAAAGTAAAGAGCTTAATCCAAAACTCAATGCGGAAGAATACGCTTCATTATTCATTATGCTCATTGAAGGAGGTATTTTACTTTCCAAAACCACAGAAGATGAAAAATATCTGCATCTCGCTTTAGACCGTATTCTTAGCATTATTGATCATGAACTTACCCTTATTCCATCATAAATTTTAATCTATGGAAACAAAAAAAGTGGCCATCGTAGGATACAACAGAATTCCGTTTGCCAGAATCAACACCGCTTATGCTGACCAGGGAAACCAGGAATTATTGATTGCTGCATTAAACGGCCTTATCGATCGTTACCACCTGAAAGGAAAACTTCTTGGAGAAGTTGCGGGTGGCGCCGTAATTAAACATATTTCCGAAAGCAACCTCATCAGAGAATCGGTAATGAATACCTCACTAGATCCGGCTACTCCGGCCTGTGATCTTCAGCAGGCATGTGACACAGGAATTGAAGCAGCCGTTTATATCGGAAATAAAATTGCTTTAGGACAAATTGAAAGCGGAATCGCCTGCGGTGTTGAAGCGATGAGCAATATCCCTTTTGAGTCTTCTCCAAGATTGAGAAAGGCATTATTAAAAGCCAATAAAGAAAAATCAGCTTTTGGTAAACTAAAACAATTATTAAGTCCCAAGCTGAAAGACTGGATGCCAATTCCTTACAAAGGCCAGGAACCAAAAACAGGTCTGGTTATGGGAGAGCATACAGAAATTACAGCCAAATATTACCAGATCTCCCGTGAAGAACAGGATCAACTGGCTTTAAAGAGCCATCAGAATATGGCAAAAGCATACGATGAAGGTTTCTTTGATGATATGATCTCTCCAGCTTTTGGCTTAGATACAGACAATAATCTTCGCCGTGATACTAGCCTGGAAAAATTGGCTTCATTAAAACCTGCTTTTGATAAACAGAACGGGACATTGACCGCCGGAAATTCCACTCCGTTTACAGATGGTGCTTCTGCGGTATTATTAGCCAGTGAGGAGTGGGCCAAAGCCAATAATTTACCCATTTTAGCCTATATTACTTTTTCGGAAGTTGCAGGAATTGAATATGTTGAAAACAAACACAATTTACTTTTAGCTCCTGTTTTTGCAGCGGATAGAATGTTAAAAAAAGCAGGAATGAATCTTGAAGATTTCGATTACTATGAAATTCATGAAGCGTTCGCTGCACAGGTTTTAGCCACCATCAAAATCTGGGAAAACGATGATCTGGCTAAAAAATTCGGACTTGAAAAAGCTTTGGGGAAAATTGACAGGGATAAATTAAACGTAAAAGGCGGAAGTCTTGCCGTAGCTCACCCTTTCGCCGCAACAGGAGGAAGAATCATCGGAACTCTAGCCAAATTGCTCAACGAAAAAGGAAGCGGAAAAGGATTTATTTCCATTTGTGCCGCAAGAGGACAGGGAGTAACCATGATTTTAGAAAAATAAACATTGAAAGTATGGACAGATTAGCACAACTACAACAATTTATAGGAAAGGAATTTGATCAGTCTCCTTCTCCGTTCATGAAATGGCTGAATCCTATTGTCATTTCCGCAGAAGAAGGCCATGTGGAATTTCAATATACCGTAAGGCCGGAATGGCTGAACCCGATCGGAAATCTTCATGGAGGTGTAACTGCCGCTATTATTGATGACATTATCGGAGCTACCATGTTTTCTTTAAATGAAAATTCATTCATCACCACCATCAATAATGTGATCGATTATTTTTCAGCTGCAAAAGAAAATGATATTATTGTAGCTGAAACCAAAATTATAAAAAGAGGAAAACAATTTGTAAATGCCCAGTGCGAAATCTGGAATGCAGACAAAACCAGGTTAATTGCAAGAGGAACCTCCAATTTATTTAAAATTAATAACTAAGTATGAAATCACCATTACCAGATTGTTCTGACAGACAAAACAGTAATAGTGATTGCATATGACCTTAAAATTTAACATCCACATATGAAAAGAGTTGTCATAACAGGATTAGGTGCAGTAACACCTTTGGGAAATAACGTAGAAGATTTTTGGCAAAACAGTATCAACGGACAAAGCGGAGCGAATCTGATTCAACACTTCGATACAGAGAAATTCAAAGTTCATTTTGCCTGCGAGGTAAAAGACTTTGATCCTAAAATCCATTTAAATCATAATGAAATCAAAAGAAGTGATCTTTTCACTCAATACGCTCTATATTCATCCGCAGAAGCGATCCAGGATTCCGGATTGGAGCTGGAAAATATGGACCCTTTTGACACCGGAGTGATCTGGGGAACCGGACAGGGCGGAATGTGGACTTTTGAAAGCGAGGTCATGGATTTTTCAAAAGGAGACGGAACTCCCCGTTTTAATCCGTTCTTTGTGCCTAAATTCATTGCCAATATGGCTTCAGGAATGATCTCGATGAAATATGGGCTCCAGGGAATCAATTACACCACGGTTTCTGCCTGTGCTACCGGAAATACAGCTTTAATGGATGCTTTCAATTATATCCGTCTTGGAAAAGCAAAAGTAATCATTAGCGGAGGATCAGAAGCAGCTATTACCCCTGCTTCCGTGGGAGGTTTTTCGATTATGAAAGCAATGTCCACAAGAAATGATGATTTCAAAACGGCAAGCCGTCCTTATGATGCCAACAGAGACGGTTTTGTCATGGGTGAAGGTGCAGGAGCTTTGGTCTTGGAAGAATATGAACATGCAAAAGCCAGAGGTGCCAAAATTTATGCAGAATTAGTAGGAACAGCAATGACCGCCGATGCATATCACATGACAGCGCCGCACCCGGATGGCATTGGAGCAATCAAATCCATGCAGTTAGCCCTAAAAGAAGCGGGAATAAATGCAGAAGCCATTGATTATTTAAATCCTCATGCGACCTCAACTCCGATTGGAGATCTGATTGAATTAAAAGCAATTAACAATGTATTCAAGGGAAGTAAAAATCTTGACATCAGTGCTACCAAATCCATGACGGGGCATTTATTAGGGGCAGCAGGCGCAGCAGAAGCGATTCTTTCCATTAAAGCGATTCAGACCGGGATTATTCCGCCAACGATCAATGTGGAACATATTGATGAAAATATTCCGAAGGAAGTGAATATTGTTTTTGGAGAAGCGAAAGAGAAAGAGATCAATTTTGCACTGAGTAATGCTTTTGGTTTTGGAGGACATAATGCATCTCTGATTTTCAAGAAGTTCAAATAAATTTCTCTCTGATTGAGCTGATGACGCAGATGTTTGTGTCTGATTAAAGTGTAAGAGATTCTTCCTTCATCAGAATAACAAAAAAATACTATTTAAATAAAAAAGCAGTCCAATTGGACCGCTTTTGATTTTTAAGCTTTTAACCACTCCGATTTGGAAAGATAATTCTGATCAGGATAATAGATGAAAAGAAGGTTTCTTCCTTTGATCGTATTAATGATCGGCTGTGTAAGATCTCTCGGCACAGCAGGACAACCCCAACTTCTCCCGATTCTTTTATGTGCCGCTGCAAACTCATCACTTACATAATCTGCTCCGTGCATTACGATTGCTCTTCTGTACGCTGCATCATTAAATCCTTTATCCATTCCCAACAATCTTAAAGAAAATCCGTTATCTCCATTATACGTAGCATCCGTGATATAAAATCCTAAGCTGCTCTGCAACGAACTTTCCGTGTTTGAAAAATTCGTCGCAAACTCTTCGCCTGTATTTTTTCCGTGAGCTACTAATGAGTTGAATAATACTTTTTTATCATTCAGGTCAATTACCCAAAGCCTTTTCGTGTTGGAAGACATAGAAAAATCGCAAATGGTTAATAAATGCGAGTCATTGTTCAGCAATCCTGCCTTCTTTAAATTTTCAAATCCCGTCAATGCCTTTGAGAAAACTTCGTAATTCAGCTCGTGGTTGGGCTCAAATGCAATCGAGTGGTACAATTCTTCTGCAGAAGATACACTGTTTGTCTTCTCAGATTTCGTGTCTGCTACTAATCTTTCAATCTTTGTGGTGCTGATATTTTCTTTCGCCGTTAATTCCTTTTTTGGAGCAAGGTAAAACGACGTCGTAACCATGTATACAACACCTAATACACTATATAATCCCTTCATTCACTATTATGTTAAATTCAATTAAGCGGAGCAAATTTATAAATTACATAATAACTGAAGCCAATAACCCTACAAAGTTTAACTCAATTTAAGAAACTTTAACTTCCTGATTTCGTGAATTAAACAGCATTATTTTTGTGGATCCGGGACAAACTCAAGGCTTATAGAATTCATACAATACCTTAATCCTGTAGGCTTCGGACCGTCATCAAAAACATGTCCCAAATGAGAATCGCATCTTTTACAAAGTACTTCTACTCTATCCATTCCGTAGGTAAGATCTCTTTCATAATATACGCCTTCCTTATCTGCTTCAAAAAAGCTCGGCCAGCCACAGCTGCTGGAAAATTTGGAAGTGGAACGGAACAGATGGTTGCCACAGACAGCACAATAATACTCTCCAACCTCATCAAATTCATTATATTTTCCGGTAAACGCTCTTTCTGTAGCAGCTTCTCTGGCTATTGCATATAAATCCGGAGCAAGAATCTTTTTCCATTCTTCATTGGAAATTTTTAGCTGGGCTGTATCTGTTCTTGAATAGTATGGATTGTTTTTTGCATCTTTATTTTCCATAGATGAGGTTTTGATGGGTTGATTGGTCTGTGAGCAAGTTTGCAGAAATGTGAATAATACTATTGAAATCAAAAATTTCATAACCAAATTTACTAAATTTGAGAATATGAATGATGAAGCTAAAAGAATACAGCTAAGGAAATATAAATCTTTCGCCACGGGGTTATTTGTACTGATGGCCATTATTTTTATTGTCATGACTATCCTCCAGAAAACAAATGATTCACACTGGATAGGCTATGTTCGCGCTTTTTCGGAAGCGGCAATGGTAGGTGCTTTGGCAGACTGGTTTGCTGTTACCGCATTATTCCGGCATCCGTTGGGACTGCCTATTCCCCATACCAATCTCATTGAAAACAGCAAACAGAGACTGGGTGACAACCTGGGAAGTTTTGTGGTCAATAATTTCCTTTCCCCTCAAAATATCCGACCTTATATTCAAAAGCTGAGAGTCTCCAACTTTGTAGGGGAATGGCTCGCCAAAGAAAAAAACCAGGACATTTTAATTAAAAACCTTTCAGATATCGTATTGGATATTCTCAATAAACTGGATGATTCTACCGTAAGCCATTTTATCAGCAAAAAGGTTTCGGAAATGACGGATGACATTAAGCTTAATAAAATCATCGGAAACGGAATCAATTATCTTCTGGAAAAAAATGATCATCAAAGAATTATCACCAATCTTGCAAGGCAAATTAAAGATTATGTTCTTGAAAATGATGAAATGATCAAAAACAGGGTAAGTGAAGGAAGCTATACCTTCATTCCCAAATTTGTAGATAATAAAATTGCCGAAAAAATTGCTTCCGGTTTATCTGATTTTTTTAAAGAGATCGAAGAAGATCCGGAACATGAAATCCGGGCTTTAATTACCAAAAAAATCCATGAGTTTTCCACTGATCTGAAAGAAGATCCGAAATGGAATGAAGAATTTCAAAACATCAAAAATGATTTGCTGAAAAATGAAAAACTAGAAGAATATTCTAATGACATCTGGATTTCGATCAAAAAAACCTTGATGAAAGAGCTTCAGGAAGAACAATCGGCGCTGAAGAACTATATTTCCAAAAACCTGAATGAGTTTTCACAAAACCTGAAAACAGATGAAAATCTTCAGAACAAAATTGATCATTGGGTACGTGTTACCGCTTACAAATATATCCTGAAAAACACCCATCAGTTTGGAAACCTCATCAGTTCCACCGTAGGAAACTGGAAAGGAAAAGAACTTAGTGAAAAATTTGAGCTTGAAGTTGGGAAAGACCTGCAATTTATCCGGGTCAACGGAACATTAGTGGGTGGATTAGTCGGTTTAATTATCTATACGGTTGCCCATTTCTTCATATAAAACTCACCTTACCAAACCATGAAAAAAACTTTTACTTTTTTACTTCTACTCTATTCTTTTTTTTTTCTCTGCCAGAAAGTCGAGCTCAAAAGCGTGACCGATTCTTCTCAGATATTCAAAGGAGAAATAGCAGGAATGCCGGTTACCATGCAATTAAATTATGCAGGAATTGTTGATTGTAACCAGTATCAGCATTTTGTGGACGGATGGTACTATTATGATAAGTACCAGAAAAAAATCCCTTTGTCAGGCATTTATGATCATGGTAATTTAAATCTCTATCATTTCGGTGGTAAACAAAAGCAGGTTTTCAAAACATTCCAAGGTAAAATTACCTCTATCCGTACGATTGAAAAAGTGGACAGTATCGCAAAAACTCTGAAACCTAAAGAAATCCTGGATTTTACAAGCCATAATGAAAGCAATGAAATTACAGGTCATTTCTACCTAAAAAGTAAAATGCATTCCGCTAAGCTTTCTACCAAGAACAATATGATCTACCGGTACAACAATTATCTTATTCTTCCCCATAATAAGAAAATCAATACGTATGATGTAATTGACCGTTATGGAGGAAATGAGCTCATTTCCTACAAATCCGACAATACCGGGAACAGGGTTCTTTTATATTTTGAAAGGGCATCCAATTTTAATTTTTGCGGGATGTGCGGCGCCAGTGACGGTGAAAAAGGCTACAGAGTGCTTTATTTTACCAAAGACTGGAACTACAAGAGATTTGAAGAATTTCTTACGGAAAGCTGCCTGACCAATATTTATGAAACTACGGAGACAAAAACCAAAGATCCGAAAGTAATAAAATTCAATATCAAAAAAACTACGACTTCTCCTGCTTATACCCTAACTGTAGATATGAAGAATGCATCTGTTGTAAAATCTAAGTAATCTGAGCTTGAACTGTCGTCATTTCGAGTATATTTTGAAGAAATCGTATCGAGAAATTAGGTTTTGAAAGTTCTCGATATATTTTCTTCATTTCATTTCAAAAAATTACTCGAACTGACGTAGCAACGTTCTAGACTTAAGTTAAATAAAAAAGAGAGTCATTTTGACTCTCTTTACATATTTTCAATTATCTCGGCAACCGGCTTGCTCTTTTTAAAAGCTCTTTGTTGATCTCGTTAATCAATTCAGGGCCTTCATAGATAAATCCTGTATATAACTGAACTAAACTTGCACCCGCATCCAGTTTTTCAATGGCATCTTTTGCTGAATGAATTCCTCCGACTCCAATAATCGGAAAAGCTCTGTTACTTTTTTCAGAAAGAAAACGGATCACTTCCGTAGATCTCTTTGTTAAAGGTTTTCCGGAAAGTCCACCCATTTCAGATTTATTTTCTGAAACTAAACCTTCACGCGAAAGTGTGGTATTCGTAGCAATTACCCCTGCGATTTTAGTTTCCTTTACAATATCGATGATATCTAAAAGCTGTTCATCCGTTAAATCCGGAGCAATTTTCAGAAGAATGGGTTTAGGGTTCGCTTTTTCAGTATTCATCTGCTGTAAAGTCCCTAAAAGCTGGGTTAAAGGTTCTTTATCCTGAAGCTCACGTAAATTGGGGGTATTCGGTGAACTCACATTCACTACAAAGTAATCTACGTAAGGGAAAAGCTTTTCAAAACAGATTTTATAATCGTTTACGGCTTCTTCATTCGGAGTTACTTTATTTTTTCCGATGTTTCCGCCGATCAGTACATTTTTATTTTTCTTAAGGCGCTCTACGGCTGCATCCACTCCATCATTATTGAAACCCATTCTGTTGATGATTGCAGAGTCTTCCATTAAACGGAAAAGTCTCTTTTTATCATTTCCTGGCTGGGCTTTCGGAGTTAACGTTCCAATTTCTATGAACCCAAAACCAAGATCCGACAATTCATTGTAAAGCATTGCATTTTTATCAAAACCGGCAGCCAAGCCCACCGGGTTTTTAAACTTCAATCCGAACACTTCTCTTTCCAGCCTTTTATCTTCTATCGGTTTCGGAAGAAAAAGCTTCGTGAAAAAGGAGAAATTTTTAAGCATTGAAAAAGTAAAATAGTGAACTTCTTCCGGATCGAATTTAAAAAGAATGGGACGGATCAGGTTTTTGTACATGCCTTTTTTTGGAGTACAAAGATAACTATTTTAATTGAGAGTGTAAACTTAGCGACCGCACGAAAATAGAGTTATATATAAGAACTTACATCAAGGTTTAAAATATCCGCGACTCTTTTGAATTCATCATCAATGGAAGCATTGAGAATTATTTTTTCATGAGTAACAGGATGATTAAAAATCAATTGATGAGCATGAAGCGTCATTTTGTTGATGCCAAATGTTTGAAGCCACAACTTATTTTGTTTATTGCATCCATGTTTCCGGCAACCTAAAATCGGATGTAAAATGTGTTTAAAGTGCTTTCTTAACTGATGAAACCGTCCCGTTTCAGGAATGGTTTCAACCAGACAATATCTGGAAGTCTGATGTTTTAAAAAGGGTAACTCTATTTCCGACGTCTGTAAACGGCGATAATAGGTAATTGCATTTTGCCTGACTTCATTTTCATTAACTAAGTCATAATCGATGGTTTCCTCTTCCTTTGTCCAACCACGAAGAATGGCGATGTATTTTTTTTCGACTTCCCGTGAGGCAAACTGATCGCTCATCGTTCTCAATGTTTCTTTATCTAAAGTGAACAGCAAAACACCCGAAGTTTTTCGATCTAATCGATGAACAGGGTAAACTTTCTGCCCAATTTGATTTCTCAACTCCTGAATCGCATAAGTATCGGCTTCTCCTGAATAAAAAGATTTATGAACCAATAATCCGCTAGGCTTGTTAATGGCAATAAGATACTCATCCCGATAAAGAATTTCTAACATGGGACAAAAGTAGAAATTTTAAACTGATTAGCTCTGATTGAGTGGCATGGTTGAATTCTTTTTCCGGGATTAGGCTGCGGCGGCGGAGCCGCCGCAGCCTAATCCCGGAAAAAGCGAGCAGTGAAAGCAGGTTCCCGGCTCCTAATTTTCTTATACACAAAAACTTCCTTCTTCATCTTCCTACTTCCCGCTTTTTCACTATTTTTGCAAATTCAGACGTAAAAAAATTATGGCAAAGCAAGAAGATGTTTTCAAGAAAGTGATTTCTCACGCTAAGGAATATGGTTTTATTTTCCCTTCCAGTGAGATCTACGATGGTTTATCCGCTGTTTATGACTATGGACAGAACGGTGCCGAACTAAAAAATAATATCAAACAATACTGGTGGAAAGCGATGGTACAGCTTAACGAAAATATTGTGGGTATTGATTCGGCGATCCTTATGCATCCTACAACCTGGAAAGCTTCAGGCCACGTAGACGCTTTCAATGATCCTCTTATTGACAATAAAGATTCTAAAAAACGTTTCAGAGCAGACGTTTTGGTGGAAGATTATTGTGCTAAAATTGAAGATAAAGAGAAAAAAGAAATTGAAAAAGCAGCCAAAAGATTCGGTGATGCTTTTGATAAAGATCAGTTTATTGCCACGAATCCAAAAATGTTGGAATACAGAGCTAAAAGAGAAGCCATTCTTTCAAGACTTGCTAAATCTTTAGAAAATGAGGACCTTGCGAACGTAAAAGCTTTAATCGAAGAGCTTGAAATTGCTGATCCGGATACCGGTTCCAAAAACTGGACGGATGTGAGACAGTTCAACCTGATGTTCGGAACTAAATTAGGAGCTTCTGCCGACAGCGCAATGGATCTTTATTTAAGACCGGAAACAGCACAAGGTATCTTCGTGAACTTTCTGAATGTTCAGAAAACTTCGCGTCATAAGCTTCCTTTCGGTATCGCACAGATCGGAAAAGCGTTCAGAAATGAGATCGTTGCAAGACAATTTATCTTCAGAATGCGTGAATTCGAGCAAATGGAAATGCAGTTTTTTGTAGCTCCGGGAACAGAGCTTGAGTTCTATGAAAAATGGAAGGAAACCCGTTTAAAATGGCATCTTGCTCTTGGATTGGGAGATGAAAATTACAGATTCCATGATCATGAGAAATTAGCGCATTATGCTAATGCTGCTGCTGATATTGAATTCAACTTCCCATTTGGATTTAAAGAATTGGAAGGTATCCACTCTAGAACAGACTTTGACTTAAAAGCTCACGAAAAATACTCAGGAAGAAAATTACAGTTCTTCGATCCTGAAAGAAATGAAAGCTATGTTCCTTATGTTGTAGAAACATCGGTAGGTTTAGACAGATTATTCTTAGCCTTATTCTCTCACTGCCTGAAAGATGAAGTATTGGAAGACGGCTCAGAGAGAACAGTATTGTCACTTCCTCCTGCTTTAGCTCCTGTGAAGGCTGCTATTCTTCCATTGTTAAAGAGAGATGGATTAGATGAATACGCAGAAAAAATCTTCAATGATCTCAAGTATGATTTCAACCTGATTTATGAAGAAAAAGACAGTATTGGTAAACGTTACAGAAGACAGGATGCCATTGGTACACCTTATTGTATTACGATTGACCATGACTCATTGAATGACAATACAGTAACTCTTAGAGACAGAGACACAATGGTTCAGGAAAGAGTCCCTGTTTCTGAGCTGAGAAGAATCATTGATGAGAAGACCAACTTCAGAAATATACTTTCGAAAATATAGAATAAAGCCTTGAGAAATCAAGGCTTTTTTTATACACTTTTTTTAAATAGATTTGTTTTTGATCTAATTTATTCTGAAACATTATGTGGCTAATCGTTTTACAAAGCTTTCTGATTGTTCTTATCGTTCTCGTTATCCTCATGTATGTTTTCGGATATGGGTACCTTTTCAATGGAATTTCCAAAACGTATTTAAAAGGAAAACTAAGTGCCAATATTGATGACGGAAAATATTTTTCCAGCAATAAAATTGCTACCCGAACACCCAAATCCTGGAAAGAGTCTCCGGACTATAACACAATCGAATTACCTAAAAATTTAGTTGATGACTTGATTCGTTCCAATACCGCTTCTTTTTTGGTCGTTAAAGATGGAAAATTGGTTCATGAACAATATTGGAACGGCTATACTAAGCTTTCGAAAACCAATTCCTTTTCTATGGCAAAAGCGGTTACCGTTATGTTGTTGGGCAAAGCTTTAGAGGAAGGAAAAATTAATAATATTGATGAAAATTTTTCTGAGTATTTTGAAGAATTTTCAAACAAAGAATTCGGGAAAAGCCTGACCTTGAAAAACCTCGCACAAATGGAAGCCGGTTTAGACTGGGATGAAGATTATAAGAACCCGTTTCTTCCTAACGCCAAAGCCTATTATGGAAGAAATCTGATGAAAGCTACCTTTTCACGCAAATTCAAAGAAGAGCCGGGAACCAGGTTTGAATATCAAAGCGGTTCTACACAATTATTGGGTTTTGCAGTAAAAAAAGCGACAGGACAGTCTTTGGCTGGTTATTTATCAGAAAAATTCTGGATTCCATTAGGTATGGAGCAGGACGCAGAATGGAGTACCGACGAAAACGGAATGGAAAAAACCTATTGTTGCATCCACTCCAACAGCAGGGATTTTGCGAAGCTCGGACAGTTATTTTTAGATGACGGAAAAGTTGGTAACGAACAAATTTTAAACCCCAACTTTATCGAACAAATGAAAACGCCCACTCAAAAATCCAAAGAGATTTACGGGATGGGTTTCTGGATTAATAATGATAACCCTGTTAAACACTATTATTTCCTGGGACTTCAGGGACAGTATATCATTATGATTCCTGACCATAAAATGGTGATTGTGAGAACAGGAAGCTATAACAATCTCCCTAAAACTGACAGAGGAAGACCGGATCAGGTAAAATTCCTTGTCAACGAAACCGTTCAATTATTTAGTTAAAACATGATGGAAAAATACAGCACAAAAGTTGATGAATACATCGAAAATTCTCCGGATTTTGCTAAACCGGTCTTACATTACCTTCGAGAAACAATTCATGAAGTATGTCCTGATGCAGAAGAAGCCATCAAGTGGAAATTTCCGACGTTTATGTATAAAGGAAAGATCCTTTGTTCCCTTACTTCTTTCAAACAGTATTGCAGTATGGGATTCTGGCTGCATGGAGAAATGAAAATGATAAAGGAATTAGAAACAAATGCCGAAAAGAGTTCAATGTTTAGTCTGGGGAAAATCACTAAAATGGAAGATCTTCCATCAAAACTTCTACTGAAAAAAGCAATTCTCGAAGCCATGGAATTAACGGATATGGGAGTAACCATGAAAAAGGCAGCCCCCAGCAAAACGGAAACTGAAATTCCCGATTATTTTCAAGAAGCTTTACAACAAAATAAAAAGGCTTTAGAAGTTTTTGAAAACAAGTCTCCTTCATTCAGAAAAGAATATATTATGTGGATCACAGATGCCAAAACCGAAGCCACCCGAAACAAAAGAATGGAACAATCTTTGGAATGGATTGCCGAAGGCAAAGGCCGGAACTGGAAATACGAAAAAAAATAAAACACAACACCAATGAAGAAAAAAGCTTTATCCGTTTTCTTCTCCCTTATTTCGATGTATCTTTTTTCTCAATCCTATAATTTTGAGGAAAAATACAAGTATGCGAGACTATTATCCTCTAAAAGTCCGGATAGTTCGGAAATTGTCCTGAATCAGATTATTGATGCTGCTCAAAAAGAAAACCAGCCAAAATATCTGGTGAAAGCCTATTATTTAAAATCATTCAACAGCTATCTGAAATCGGATGCAAAAAGCAGCCTGGATTTTGCGGAAAAAGCTCTGAACATTTCCGAGCAGAATGATTATGCGATCGGGAAAGCGCTTGCTTACAGGATGCAGGGAACCCAATATGCCAAACTGGGTCTTTTGAAAGAATCTTCTCAAAGTTTGAACAATGCAATATCAGAAGTAAAAAATGACAATACGGATGAGGGACATGAGCTGAAAGGAATGATTTACAATTCTTTTTTAATTCTGCTCAACCAGAATGAGTATGGCAAAAAAGAATATTATTCTAAAAATGCCATCCGGGAGTTTCAGAAAATATCCAATATTGCGAGACGAAATGAACTTCTGGTTTCCGCCTACACCAATATGGGATACAACCTTTCCGAAGTAAAAAAGTTTGATCAGTCCAAAGTTTTTTTTAAAAAAGCGCTTGCTCTAGTAGGGAATGAGAATCATTACCTGAAATGCAATATCCTTCACGATATAGGTTTTTCATTTTCCGAGCAGAACAAACCGGACAGTGCAGTTTCTTATTTTCAGAAAGCTTTAAAAATTGCCGGCACATATGATTTTAACGAGAAGAAGATAGAAATTACCAAAAATTTAGAGAAAGCGTACGAAAAATTAAACGACAGGGACAATTCTCAAAAATACAGATTGCAAAATCTTGAGCTGAAGGACAGCGTAGCCTATAACCAGAAAATGGCTGTAAACCAAACTTTATCCACTAAAGACGAACATTTTGATGAAAAGCTGACGGAGAGCCATACTCTTTCCAAAGGTTTGATCATTGCCTGTATCGCTTTAGCAATCATTTTAGGAATAGTGGTTTTCAACAGCATCCAGCTCAGAAAAAAACATAAGAAGATCGTCGCTGAGATTTATCAGAAAGGAATTACACCGGTTTCTTACGAAGAAGATCCTCTGGAATCTACGGAAGATAATAAATCCGAAGAAAACAATCCGCTTTCCGATATAAAAATTTCCCCTGAAGCAGAGGAAAATATTCTAAAAGGTTTGAAAAATTTCGAAGAAAGCCTTCATTTTAATAATAAAAACATTTCACGTTACAATTTGGCTAATGATCTGAATGTAAATACTAAATACCTTTCTGCAGTGATCAAAAAGCATAAGAATTTTAACTTCAACCAATACATTAATCATTTACGAATTAACTATATTGTTGATCATCTTAAAAGTAATCCGCAATACAGAAAATACAAGATCAATCATCTTGCTGAGATCACAGGATATTCCTCCCACAGCGCCTTTTCCCTTGAATTCAAAAAGATCATAGGAATGCACCCTTCTGCCTTTATAAAAGCATTAGAAGATATTTCCTGATCACTGCTCTGCAATGGTAAGGTTGTTATAGCCGCCTGTATTGTTCAAAGAAAAATTAGCCACATCGGAATTATTCAAATTGAACCAGATATAAGGCATCAATCTTTGTCCGGCTGTCATATAAAAAGAAGCGGTGCAGTTACTTCCCGCATCAATATTCCCGATGCTGTTGGAAGACATGGTATTGACGCACTTTACTGTGTTCACAATATTTGCAGCGGTTAAACCTGCCGTATTGTCATACAATTGCCAAATCGCTTCAATCTGAATCGGGTTTAATACATCCACAGTATAATTAATAGCCAATGGAGACAAATCTGTGGTAAAAGAAGCAATATATACTCCGTTACGAGGTGCTGTAAAAACTCCCGTTGTGGCATTGAAACCAGTTCCTGAATTGCTTTCAAAAGTTTTCGTCCAGCCTACCAGATAATTACTTTGGCGGTTTTGCAGCCCTGTTGTCGTTGTGACTGCTGCGGGAGTGATCAGTTTTACATTATTATTGGTTTTTGAAGCAATAACAATTACTTTATTGGTTGCAGGCTGAGCCGTAAGTAGTGGGAGCCATTCATTTCCATTGGAATATTCTACTCCATTATTATATCGCACCGCTCCTTCATCCGCTGCCGTTGCAGTTAAGGTAGAGGGTCCAAAGCCAATAGCTCCGTTTCCTGAATTCCTTGCATCCACTTTTACAGCAGGAGAATGAGTTCCTGCTCCTATTCTTCCTGTATTCGTAACGATAATATCATTACTTTGCTGTGCAGGAGTAAATGTAGTTCCCGTTACCGGATTATCCTTTTGTCCGTCAATATGCAGAATTCCTCTTGGATTAGGAGTTTGAATTCCGATTTGACAAAACATACGGGTAAAGCTTAATAATGTAATCATTAAAAAAATATTCTTTCTCATCATTTATGTTTTATAATCCAAAAATACTTACTGATGTAAGGGTTCCATCACTATCTAATGTTTTAGCGCTTCCCAAACTTTGAGTAAGACTTATTGTAATATTATCTCCCTGGTTCAGGTTAAAAATCCCCGAACAATTTCCGGCAACTCTGTTAGAAATGGTATTATTTCCCGGATAACTTCCCACACATTTGAACACTTTATTCGTGGCAGAAGATGTTGAGTTGGTTTGAATCAGGCTTTCAAAACGGGAATCGTTGCCAATAGTTCCTGAAGCAAGGGAAAAAGTAAAAGAAACAATATATATCCCTGTTTTTGACGCGGTAAAAACTCCGGTTGAAGAATTAAAACTGCCATTAACATCTGTTTTTTTCGTCCAGTTCGTAATGGCAGTCTGCACACCACTGCTGAAATTCTGCATTGAAGAATTTTCAGCATCAACAAAATCATTCGGGACTTTATGAGCTAAAGATACCCAAGTGGTTCCGTTAGAGTAACTCAGATCCTGAGTTCCTGCATTATATCGTAACGCTCCTGCTTTTGCTGCCGAAGCTGTTTGTGACGTACCTCCAATCCCAATGGCATTCAAGCGTTCATCTGATCTTATATCCAGTCTTGTTTTCGGGGCTTTTGTTCCTACTCCTACTTTTCCGGATGAAGTGATCACTAAGTCATCATAATAAGTAGAAGATGATGCTGTGGAAGTATTTTTCTGTCCATCCACATGGAATATTCCTTCAGGAGAAGTCATGTTAATCCCAATCTGCGCATTGATAAAGCCATAAAAAGAGATCAATATACATATCAAAATTTTGTTCATATCCTTTGTGTTATTGTTCTACTATTGAGAGATTTACAAAACCATAATCATTACTCGCAGGCGTAAGATCTGTTCTCAAACTCAGATTTCCATTATAGACAGATTGATAAATCTGAGGCTGGAAATTATCACCTTTATTCAGTTGAACACCCGCAACACATGATCCGGCAACCTGGGCTTGTTTAGAGGTATTTGAAAAAGATTTTACACATTTTCTCACTACTGTACTTCCGTTCACCACATATCTGGCTTCAGAAAAATAGCCTGAAACAATGGGAATTCTTACAAAATCATAGGTAAATGATACCAGATAAACGCCGGTTCGCGGGGCTGTGAAAACTCCTGTTGTATTATTAAAATTGATTGTGGGATCAGAAATTTCATTCCATCCAGAAATTCCTGTGGAAACCTGATAGGGTATTTTGATGGCAAAATTAGCAGCCTGGATATTGGCAACCACCACCGCCTTTGTCGGAGTGGAAATGAGCTCCTGCCAAACAACCCCATCTGAATATTGCATTTTCCCACCACTCAAAGGATTATACCTCATCGCTCCCGCTCCGGCTACAGCCGCTGTTTGAGTGGTTTCTCCGATACCTATAGAGTTATCCGTATTGTTTGCTGAACGAGCATCCAATTTAGTGGCAGGAGTCAATGTTCCTATACCCATTTCTCCTGAAGAAGTAAAAGCAACGTCATTGGCAATCTGAGCAGAAGTTGGAGCTCCGGTTGATGGATTATCTTTAGCTCCGTCAATATGGAAAGTTGCCTGAGGATTGGAAGTGTTGATTCCTATTTGGGCGTTTGCATAATTGAGAAAAAAGCAGCCCGAAATCAGTACACCCTTTAGCAGAGTGAAATAATTTTTCATATAATGTTGTGTTTTTTGAAATCGTAAAATTCTGTGACAAAGGTAAAACCAAAAAATATCCGGCTACAAACATCAAAAGAATCTTAAAACACAAATGGCTGAAAAACAACATTTTACATGTGTTTTTACACTAATAAAATTCGGAATTTTAATAAAAATGGATAAAAAAAGTACCCTTTTTACTCAAATAAGATTTACTCTAATTAGAAAAAATATTAATTTTTAGTCAGGGTCAATGAAACCTGAAATTGGCTTCAGGTAATGTATTATTTTTTAAAAATGCTTCATACTCCGGAGACAGATGGGCGCGGCCGAAAGTATTTTTCCCGCTCATGCTTCCCAAACGGACCTTATCTTTTCCGAATTTTTTGTTCATCGCATCCATAGCTCTCATGACAGGCAAATGCTGATTTTGAGTATCTTCTTCGAAAAGACTGATCAACCTTTCATTCTCCGGAACAAAATCATTCACCATCACGCCTGCTCTTTTATAATGAAATCCTTCTTTATAAATAGCTTCAAACAGTTCATTCACCACTCTCCCGATAAGAATGGAAGAATTGGTAGGATTAGGAAGAATCTGGGTGATTGCTTTTTTATATTCAGGCAGATCTTTTCTGAAACGATTGGTTTGTACAAAAACCGTGATCATTTTACAGCAGGTATTCTGCTTTCTCAGCCTTTCGGAGCAATACATCCCAAAGGTTTCCACGCGTTCCCTCACGTCTTCTTTGGTCGTAAGCATTTCCATAAAGCTTCGTGTTACGGCAATGGATTTCTTAGGAGAAGCCGCTGATAGTTCCAACTGGCGAATGCCTTTCAATTCATTAATCATTCTCACGCCATGAATTCCCATGATCTTGCGGACCCACATTTCAGGTTTCTGAAGCAGATCCCAGGCTTTATGCACTCCATTATCGCGCATTTTCACTCCCAATTTCCATCCGATTCCCCAGACATCTTCTATGGGAAGCCATTTCAGTGCTTTTTCTATTTTGCCTTGGGTATCTAAAACATAAACGCCATCAAATTTTCCCGGGTATTTCTTTACAATCCTGTTGGCAATCTTACATAGAGTTTTTGTAGGGGCAATTCCTATGCTTACGGGAATTTTTGTGTCTTCCATGATCTTGTTCCGGATCTCAAGGCAATAATCATCAATATCAATGTACTTAAAACTGGTCAGGTCCAGAAACAGCTCATCAATACTATAGACCTCATAATCCATCTTATCAACATAGGAAGCTGCAATATCAATAACCTGTTGACTTTTATAGTTATAATATTCAAATTTAGCGGAGAAGCTTTTCACATCATGCTCCTTGAAGAGATCTTTGTATTTAAATGCCGGAGCCCCCATAGGAATCCCGAGATCCTGAGCTTCCCTGCTTCTGGAAACCACACAGCCATCATTATTGGAAAGGACCACAACAGGCTTGTTTTCCAGTGAAGAATCCAACGTTCTTTCACAGGAAACAAAAAAATTATTGCAGTCTACCAACGCATACATGATGAAGATATTTTAAGCAAAATTATAACTTTTGAATGAGAAACAATGATGCTAAAGAAAAATTTAACAACATATTTAACAACCTGAAAAACAGTATTTTAAATATTTTTTTTAAATACGTCAAGTTTTGTCGCAGACTTTTCTATTTTGCTGATCGTTATCTGATTCCAAGACTGGTTTATTTCGGAATATAATGCAAAAAATAAAGCGTATTGAAATCAATACGCTTTTTCATTTTTTATTATCGGAAATAGAAATTACCATTATTAATTCTCCGTCAAGTATTCATATACTTTTGGGAAAACATTATTTACATTTTTACTTTTTATGGCTGGATTATTTCCATACTCCAGACCTACTTCCAGATAGGATAATATCATTTTTTTTTGCTTGCTGTTTATAGTTTGGATACTTTGTAAATAATGATCTTCTCCTATATTTAAAATTAACTCTACTAAAACAGCACCATGATCATAACCCGCGGCATCACTAAAATCCAATAATGATATCTTTTTTATTGATTCACTATCCTTATTTAAAGAAGAGTCCAACAGACTACAATAATTTATTGATTTCTCTTCTGAAACCGAATTTAATAATTCACTAACTTCAATACCATGGGTCACACATGTATTGGTGCAGGAGATCATTCCAAACAATAAGATTATTAAACATACTTTTAATTTTTTTATCATATTATTTCACTTTTTGAGGTATTTTATCTTTCCCTATAACTCTTAGGGTCCCATAATTTGTCAATGTAGAAAAAGGATTCCACCTTTGCCTTCCTCTTCTTTCAGGAACTGTTGTAGTTTTTGAAGTTTCTAAAGCATTACTGATAATATCCCACTCTTGTTTTCTATCACCTTGAGAAACATCACAAGTAACGCACCCCCAACTTTCAGTTCCTAAATGAAGCCTAAATCCGTCTCTTTGTGTTGCATCATCTTTATCATTATATGGATTGCTATCCTTCCTATCTAACCTGAACCATCCTGTGTGATTTGTATCCGCATTATTATCCAGGATATCATAATTCCCATTTGGAATTGGTTGTTGTTGTGGTCTTTCAGGATCTCTCGTAACAACTCCATTTTCAGAATGCCCTCCTGTAAATACTCCTTTTACAAGTATTCCATAATTAAATTTAGCTTTGTCTGCAGGAGTTAATTTGCTATAGTTTTGAGCCGATACAAATTTGTAAGGTAATTTTGAATTGACTTTACTTTTATCAGGTATAATTGCAAGAAGTCCTGTTGATTTATTAAATACTGCATCTACCTGTTTTCCATTAGGATCTATATAACGAAGAGGATTTTGATAAGTATAAATATAAGGATTTAAATTACCCCAATTATATACTCCTCCATTATGCTTTCCGTCTCCGTAAAACTCATTTTCCATAACCGGATTATAAATAGCCAACGGATCGACTCCATACCAAATACTTAACCTAGGGTTATAATACCTGGCCCCATAATAATACAATCCGGTATCCTCATCCAATTCTTTTGCATTAAATTTAAACGGATTGTTGTAAGACCCATCCATCTGTTCCAGCATCGTTTCTCCGAATGGTAAATTTAGGAAAAACTGCGTAGCCTGAGACTGGGAATTGGTTACAAATGTAGCTGTTCCTAAATGATCTCCATGCAGGTAATATAAATCTGGGCTTTGGTACACTTCTCTCAGTTCCACCGATACATTATTTCCAAGATCTGTTTTCTCCAGATATTTTTTAAAGTCTGCCTCTACGTCCGCTGTCTTTTCAGGTGCTTTTTGCGGTGTTGTTCTGCTATAGAGGACTGAAGGATCTTCAAATCTCACAGCTCCATCCAAGAGTCTGCTGGCAAACCTTTTGGAGCCCTCAAAATAATGCTTCGTGTACTGTCCTGTGGAACTTACCGTAACATAAGGATTCGGATAAAGTTTATACTCAAACAGTTTCAATTCATCAACTATAACAGGTACTCCGTTCTGGTAAAGCTGGGTAGGAGCTTCCAGACCATACTTAATAACTCTCTCCCCTTTGTCATCATAAGTATAATACTGGTAAATTCCCGTGTTATCATTATAAAATGCTCTCATACGATCCTGTTCATCCCAGAACATTTTCTTTGTTCCGTTATTATCATTATGTGTTACGGCATTCCCGTTATAATCATATTCAAAAGCTTCTGTATTTCCGGTAAAACTATCAGTTACTTTATCTACCTTATGTGTTCCGCTTATATAGCCGTAATCATTTTGGTATGTATTTTCCGGTACAACAATCTGGTCTCTTTCATGGTGCTGCATTTTTCGGACAATTCCTCCTACATTATTATATTTCATTTCAAGCTGATAGGTTGATTGTGCCATATTAGAAATATGAATAGGCTGCTGTTCTCCGTCCAAGATTGTTTGCCTTGTCCCAGTTCCTATTAACCGGTTCAGGGTATCATAACTGAGCTCAAACTGAAACGCTCCTCCCATACCATTTCCCAGAGGGTATGCCTCATTCTTAATCGTGGTAATATTCGAAAACTCATCATATTTGTATGAATTATTCAGCATTATATTGTTAGAGGCATTATATAAACTATAATAATCCAATCTTCGGTTCTGGGCATTATATCCATAATTTTGATAGGTTCCATTACCATATTGAATTCCTACACGCTGTTCATATTGATCATAAAAGACATTCTGAATATAGGTATCTCCAAGGTTATTGTTTACAGATTTAAGATTTCCTCCCTTATCGTAATGGTAAGAAACAAGCTCATCATCCGGATACTTAATTTTGGTGATACGGTTCCAGCTATCATAGTTGAAATAGGTTTTAAAATACATTTCAGGGATATGGTAACCTCGTACCACTCTCAATTCAGAAAGTACCTCACCCATTCTTCCATAGGCATATTTAGTGCTTCCTGATCCGTCTTCTTTCACAAGAAGCTTACCGGCATTGTTCCCTGCTGTAGAAGGAGCATACTGATACATAACATTGTTCGGGTTAGGATCCCCGGAAGGCAGATCCGGTAATATGATTCCTGAAAGCCTGTTATAATCATATTTGTATTCTATAAAATGAGTACTGATCGCAGGATCATTGATCAGGTTTTCTGTCATTAATCTCACAAGGTTCCCTGCCTGATCATATTCATAGGTAGTTTTTCCCTTATCAGGATGAACCTGCTGTGTACGTCTTCCTACTAGATCATAGAAGTAACGTGTTTCCATACCTTCCGGATCTTTTACTGTCATCAGTTCCCCAACGGTATTATAGACAAATAGTGTAGTAACCGGCTGTGAATACAGATAATCATTTTTCTGCACTATTTTTCCTTCAGCATTGGCATACGACTCTGTCTTTTCTGTTGAAATCTCCTCTGTTGTCTTAAACAAGCCATTTTCAATGGTGTAGATGGTCTTTTTTATTGCACCATCTTCATCTGTAAAAGAGGTAACCCTATCCTTACTGTCATATATATTCGAGGTAAAAGGTTCAGACAATGCGTAAGAATTCAAACTCTGATACCCGATTCCTTCATATTTTGGATGATATTGTCGGGTTGCCCTTCCTAAGCCATCATATATTGTTCTACCGGATACTGATCTTCCTTCATACCCATTCATCTCAATATCTTTCTTCACCTGCACTATTCTTCCCAGGAAGTCTGAATAGGTGTCCGTCATAATCGTATTCCCGGCTGCTGCATATTCAGGATCGAAATTGGAAGTGGATGCTCTATATATTTTTATTGTCGCATCAGGATTCGGAATTCCGGCATGGTCTAGCCAATATTTGTACTTAACGGTCGGTACGGTAGAGGCACTTGCAATTTCATTAGGCCCCATAATAGATTTTACTCTTCCGAAACCGTCATAATAAAACACCATGGCATTTCCACCCGTATCCACTTTTCTTGTTACCACATCGAACAGCGGATTGTATATTGCCGTTGACTGAATATTGAAAATATCTTTTACCTGAACAATATATTTCCCGGTTACTGCATCATCGTAAGTATATTCCAGCGTGTACCTCTGTCCGCTGTTGTTATTCGGCGGATAGGTTATTTTCTTGATATTTCCTGCGGCATTATATTCTATATCGGTAGGAATGTAGTTGGCGCCATCGAAAACCGCATAAGTTCCCACATCACCGTTATTCCAATTGATATTGGAGGCAGTTCTTCTTCTTAATAGTACAGATTGCGTATTTCCTTCATAAACCTCAACAAGTACAGGGATCCCAATAATGTTATTATTAACCGCCTGATACTTAATATTTGTATTGTATGAAGTAGAAGGACTGATATATTGATATTTCGAAACGAGTCCTTTTGTCGTATACGAAAACTGTTCGGTAGTTTTAATGCTTCCGCCGGATTCAAATGCCGTTTTCACTTTTTCATTCAACATGGCAGTTGCCATTTTTCTACCTTCCCGTCCTCCTTTATCATAATCAATCGGTAAGTCTGAATTTAGATTGATTTCAAGCTGTGAGTTATTAGTGATAAATTTTCTAAGCTTATATCCGTATTTTACATCAGACATATAGCTTCCGCTGCCATTCTGCACGGTACTCTGTTTAATTAATCCGTTTAATAGATAACTATTGTTAAAATATAAATCGGTAGTTGTTCTCTCAACAGAACCGTTGTTCATTTCCTGTTTGATGACCGTATCAAAACCAAAATCCTCTCTTTCTCGTCTGTCATATTTTCTGTTTCGGAACGTATAACGGGTTTCCATCTTGGTTCCCTGCTCAGTTGTATAGTTTACTGAAAATACATCCGGCTCCACAACACTTATTTTATTCACCACTAGCTTGGCATGCGGGTTATTGTAATTGGCACGGGCAAACTGATAATCCAGCATATATTTCCCTTTGGTAAAACTATTGGTAATAGACTTCAGCTTATTGGTTCTGCCTACCAGCGAATAATTCACAATAAATCCGCTGCTTGTGTCCTGTACTACATCCGTAAATCCATCACCATTCATATCCTTAAATGCTTTTCTTGTTTCAGATACGTTTAATCCCAGGTTAACCGTTGCTCCTGCTCCTGCTTTAATCCATAGTATTAATAGTACCACAGGTGGGATAAGGGTAATAGGCCCCATGTTGAACATATAATTCCCCCCGAAAGAGAAGGAACCGTTGAATGACCTTGTTTCATCCGTAAAATTGATTTCCCCTCCACTTTTTACCAAAGGAACGGCTGTATTGAATTTACTTCCTAAATTATACCGTACGGTAGCGGAATTATTGGAATTGTTTATTTCAAGAATATCAATTAAACCATCTCCATTTACATCTTCATACACTACATCTGCTGTACCTATAGAGGCGGATGCCCCTATACTGGCACTTATTCCGAATCCAAAGCTGCTTAAAGCTCCCAGATTCGCTGAAGATCCAAGTCCTCCCCCTATTCCGAGGCTCACACTTCCTTTTGGATGTGAACGATAGGTAATCAGATTTTCAAAAGTTGAGTCTCCGCTTAAGGTAGTTCCTAAATTAAATGCTACAGCCATTGCTGATCCGCCTCCGTTTTTTAGCCTGTCTGGAAGACCGTCGCCATTGACATCCATCCAAAACGTCCTTCCGGAGTCGTAAGAATTATAATAATCATTCACTCCTGCACTTATTGAAGCTCCTCCAGACCAAGGTAAGCCTGTATCAGGCTGGGTAGAAGTACCATTATCTCCCTGTGCACCAATTCTTCCTGTTACAGAGAATGCGTTATAGGAGAATCCCAGAGAATTCATTTTCTGATAACTTGCTGAATTCGTCGGGAAATCACCGGAATTCAAATCTTTGATATCTTCCAAGCTTCCGGTTGAATTGGTGAACTGTACAGAAAGAGGATATACAATATCAGGATAGCCGTCGCCGTTCAAATCAGAAAATGTCTGCGTTTCAACACTTCCTATTCCCATAAGTACGGTTTCTGAATTTCCTCCACTTCCCATTCCAAAGCTCAATCCGTCCGTCTTATTTTTGGAACTGCTTTTTTGGATTCTGTTGATAGACTTCATGGTTGTATCTACAGAAAGTTGCCCTGAAGTATATGTGGTAGGTGTTACAACAGGTACGTTCGGGATTGGGTTTGAAAAATAGCTGACCGTTTCATCATTATTGAAGTCCAGCGCTGTTGAATATTGATTAGGTCCTATACCTACATAATAACTTCTATAAAGCGTTCCTCGTGCTCTTATTATATTAGGTTTCATAGATGCTACCATCTGAGAAACGGTATTGTTACTTGCGTTTGGATCATTTGTGATGTTGATAATACAATCCGCTAAGGCTGCGTTATCATTCGTAATATTCTGACAGGCTGTATAAGTATTTTGTGTGGAGGCATTAGCCGAAAAAGCTGATATATCTATAGGTTCTCCAAAAGTATAATCGCTGTAAGTTCCGGGTTTATATAAAAATTGTCCCCAGTTATTAAATAAAGCGGTTTTCGTATTAAACATGGCCGTGTTAACGGCTGTTGCAGAAGCAGTACCATACCAGTTAACGTTATCATAATAAATATCAAAAGGTTTCCCGGCAAAATATTGTGAATATGCATTGAATAGAGCATAGTCTCCCCCTGTTTTACAGTATACCTCAATGGTTACCAAGTGACTATTACCCAGAATAGTGGACATGTCCCCGGTAAAGAAATCAATTGGCGAATTACCCGTAATGCTCTGACCTGTGGACATATCTTCCTCTACAAGTATCCCGTTTGTATGCGAAACAATAACCCTTCTTTTCCCAAGAACCTGGTTGCCTTTTTTTATGATATAATAAAATGTTCCTGTTCCTAGAGCAGAATAATTACTGATGTTTTTTTTGATCTGTATCCCATAAGTATGATTTCCTACCATTCCAAACATGGAAACATTCCTAATATCCAATTTTTCTTTTAGTTGCATCACCGCAAAAGAAGGATATTCCGGAACAGGTAAAAAGCTGACATTCACATTCGGATTAAAACTTGTTGAAGCATTATAATCTACCGTAATTTTATTCGTCCAGTTAGAAGGCAGGAAATTGGTATGTGAATCAGATTCTACAATAAACCTTAAGTATACAGGCTCTGAAGGATTAACATTCAGCGTTAAGGTATGAGCCGGTGTAGTTGCAAAAGTATTGGCATTATATATTTCCGGTGTAATTAAATCTGTAAGAGTCCCTGTAGCAGCATTTTCAGTAACAATCCTAAAGGTAAAATCATCGCTTATCCCGGAAAGATTGATGCTTTCTACATTAATGGTAGCCGTTCCCTGCGCATCCAGGTAAATAGGTGCTGTCAGATTATTTAAAAAGAAATTATTGCCATAAGGTCCATTATTTAACTGGAACTGGTTCTGTGAAAGTTCAAATGTATTCTGGATTGCAAATCCATTGGCATCTACATAGGTGATATTTGGATTAGTAGAAATAGGATAATTTTTAACCATATTCTTATGTAATCTCACATACACTTTATCACCACTTTTTACATACAATCTGTTCGGATTATTGATTCCCCAGGCAAGATTTGAAGCATACTGCGGAACAGCCTGCATTTGGGTATAATAATCATTATATCTTTCAATGTTGATGTGCTGCACCATATCCCCAGCATGAAGCTCTCTTAAATATATTCTTCCATTTTTATAAAGATTGGTCGTCCCATTGGGTGTCGGATCCTGGATTTCCACAGAATAATACATTTTTTGTGGTGGATTCTCAAGGGCTCCATAAGATGATATTGTTATTTCATCATTAAATTTGATATACCCGTCTTTTGGAGCTATCCATACTTTTACCACATCAGTGATAGGTACTTTCGGAAGCTCAGGAGCCACCGGACAGTTTTTGGGATCCGTACAATTATTCAGCTGATTTTGGATAGCTTTTGCTTTCACCACCATATTTTCTGTATATTCAGAATGCTTGGTCATTTCAGATTTACCCGAAGCTGTATCAAATCTATTAAACCACACTTCCCCATTGTTCACAATATCCATCAGACCGTCTGAGTTGGCATCAATCAGATAGGTTTTGGTAGTTCCTGTAGAAGATGACCTGATTTCGGAATGGCTATATACAATAGCTCCCATATCCCATCCTGAGTTGGTTGTTTTTGTTTCCGTAAACGAAAAGTCGCCCCCTGTGTAGTTCCCAATAGGCTGAGATGCCAAAAAGCTTAAATTTCCCTGGCCATCCAGCTTTCCGGGTCTTAAAAATAACCCTTCATCAGGAACTCTATAGATCATATCCTGTACTCCATCGCCGTTAAAATCTACCAACTGCTGTGCATTTCTGGCTTCGGAGTCTGAATATCCGAACGGAAACCCAAACATTAAATGGCCATATGCGTCACTGGATGGATAATAGAAATTTAATCCTGCCGCAGGCCTGAAATTAAAGCCTTTTTCAGAACTGATGTTCCCATTAATTTTAGATGGTCTGATGAAACCTCTGATGAACCCGGAATAAGCTTCCTTATCATTCTGAAGATTAACAGCTGTATCCGGACCAAATAACCTAACGTTACCCTGACCGTCTTTTACATCATTATAATACTCAAAGGTATAGCTGTCTGAAATTTCATTACAGGTTGGCTCAATACCTCCATTGGTACCGCCACCGCCACCAGATCCGTCATCTATCTCCCTTTCTGATTTGTTTTCCATACCGCTTTCCCCACTATTTTTACTTGCAAGTGTAGTCGAACAGGGGTTATTCGGAACGATATAAATTCTTTTTAAAAGGGTTTTAAAAAACTCCCCTTCTATATAATCCATTTTATACGTTCTTACGAGCTCCGTTTTGTATTTAACCTCAATATCTTTTAATAAAAATGGTTCTGATCTTTTGAAGCCCTGCTTGGCGTTGGTGGTAATATCTTTTCTGGTAATGCTCGTTTCTTTATTAAAGTTTACCGTATAGTCTTTATTTTTCCCATAGGCTACTTTTTTAATCTGGAAAAAATTCCCTCCGCCAGCTGACTCATTATAATAAGTGAACTCCATGGTATTGCCATGGGCATCTTCTACCAAGCGGAGCCCCCAATGGGCAATTCCTCCCTGGCCATATAATACGGAATCCGGAGAACCGCCGTAGTATCTTTTGGTTCCGTCTGTAGACGTTACTTTCCATGTATAACTTCCGGGACCGTTTCCTATTCTTTCAATTAATGAAAAATCATGGTTTTTTCTTAAGTAGAATTTCTTCACCTGACTATTGCCGGGATCGGTATATGCCGTTCTCAATTGCTTTTCAGTGGTAATAGCCGTATTGGTTTCACTTACGTCATTATGTCTGTGGGGCAGATATCCGTTGGGATAAACCAGCATTTCTCCATCAAAGGAATAGAGCTCTGTTTCTTTGCCTCCATCGAATGCAGGAACTCCCCATCTGGAATCTACAGTGATGGAAGATACCCCATTAATATTCCAGCCGTCTCCCATCCAGCCATTTCCTCCTGCACTATTATACCCTATCGATAACGAAGGTTCAAGCCCACCGATTCCTTTTGGAACACGGATAGGATAATTGGCATTGGCATCCCCTTTTTGTGTTGTCGTAGGAATATCCATAAGCTGCAAACCTGCCGTAGGATCAGCCGCTTTAAGTCCGCTGATACTAGTTGGAGCAAATGCTTCTAATTGTGAAGATTCAGGGACTGAAATAACCCCGTTGATATAATCGGTGTCTCCCTTGGTCTCTACAGTGACTACTTTTTTCTCTGTATCTACTTTACTGGACGGGTCCACCCTCCATTTTTTCGAAGCATAATCAAAATAAAAAGCTTTTATTTCTTTTGCAGACCTTGCGCCAAGTTTCTTTTCATCGTATGGGAAAGAGAAAAGCAGATTTTTCGTTAATTCTCCGGATTGTTTTTCTAAACGATACGCGTTGGAATTTACCGTCAGGGCTTTAATCTCTCTCGAAACAGCCGGATAATCTTTTTTCCGTAATTTTAAAACCTGTATCTGGGCAACCTCCGCTACAGAATTCTTCTCAATGGCGATTGTTGAGTTTTCATAAACTTTCGTTTGTTCAGAATCCTTGGATATATTGATGATAAGCGGAGTATATTGCTTTTCATTCAGTGTTTTAAATGATGATTTGCTTTCCGGAATTTTATAGTCTCTAACTCCCGTTGAATTCGTAATACTCACAAAGCCTTTTGCCTTATCTTCTTCCGAAAGTTCAATTAAACTTTCATATTCTCCTTTTACTGATGAAACAGAGTGGTCTTTAACTCGTATCGTATGGAGGGCCGATCCTGTTTCGACCCCTTTTATGTACAGATTATTTCCTGACAATAAAGATGAAATTTCAGATGAAGGCGCAAAGCTGTTTTCAAAAACAATTTTTACATTTTTTACCTTATATTTTACCCCATCAACAGAAGACGTAAAAAGAATAGTGTTTTTCCCTTTTTCCAGAGAACCCGGGGCAATTTCTTCTTTTTGAGTGCTCCATTGGCTGCTTGGAACAATGATATTTCCTCCAAACGCAAAGTTTTTATTGATGGATCGGGAAACTGAGTGATAAGTCTCTAATCCAAATAAATCGTACACCAAATACGCCTTAATATTCTTTTTTATTTCAGGAATTGTTATGGTAAAGAAATTATCAGACGGGTTGTCTGATTCATCATCAGAAAATTCTCCAATCATCCCCTGCTTTTCCTCAGAATTAAAGATATTTTCCGAATCCTTATTCTTCAAGGCAACAGGCATTAAAACATCTCCTATTCCGCTATTATCTTCACTCTCGCTTTTGACAACGTTCGAGACAGCATGATCCGGGCTCTGTTTTTCTTTATTATCTGTTGAATCTGTATCCTCCGTTTTTGAATGATACCCGTATTTATCCATCATTCGAAGCTTGAAAGCCCGGACTTTCTGGCGGTCTTCTTTCGTAAAACTTGCAAATAAGAACATACTTGCAAAAAAACATACGAATAGTACTGATCTTTTTGTAAAAGATTGTTTAATATTTATTCTCATGGTTAGCTTAGTCAACAATTAATTTAAATGTTTTGATCAATTTCCCATTCTGCGTAAGGTTGATCAAGTAAGAACTTTGAACCGGAAGATGACCAACATATGATCTTACATTATCACTGATTTTCTCCATTTTTATAAGTCTTCCTCCAGCATCGTAAATTGAAATCACTAAATTTTCCATTTTAGGAAAAACAATGTTAAAATTTTGATCTTTCTTTACAGGATTTGGATACAGCATTATTTTGCTTACATCTAAAGAAAGAGCTTTTTCATCATATTCAGTCCCGGGACCGGACCCAGAATAAGGGTCAGTTTCATTTTCTTTTTTACCTTTTGGTCCCACCGCAAAAGTGAAACGGGTCTTATCTCCGGAGTCAAAGGCATCCAGGAAATCAACTTGGCTGAATATGATATAATTCTCATTTTCAACTCCCGGAATTTTTTTAGTCTCCCCGTTCTCTTTTTTAAGCAGCATCCAGTAGGAAAGAGGAAGCGCGCGCGGATTAACGGTTTCTTTAATAATCCTTACACTATAATCAGTTTTGGGAATTTTGCTTCCTATAAAATTGATTTCCCAGGTTCTCTCTACAACATCCAAATCTTTTTCTGCTTTTAAAGACATTCCATTATTATCATCAGACCATATCACAAAATTATTATTGTCAATAGTCGTGGGGTTCTCTACGTTAGTCCGTTTGATATCATTCATTCCGATAGCCAAAAACGGATCTGCCTGGTTCGAGGATTGCTTCTGGTAAAGCTCGTTTCCGTCATCTCTTCCTAAACCTGTTGGCCTGTGTTTGTAATCTTTATGCTTTTCCGGATCCCAGATTACCTTACCATCACTACCATAATACTTTCCTTTTTCCAAGGATATTCCATATTTGATAGACAAATAAGAATGAATTTTGTTGAGATCCATTGTTTTGGCTTTTCTGGGAAAGAAAATAATCTCATAAAGATTTTGATCTTCAAATTTGATCTTCAAACTATCGGATTTTTCTTTTATGTCCGCAGTACCGGCAAAGGAAAAGATACTTGGTCTTTTTCTGATTTCTTTCTTTTCTTTACCATTATCATATGCCATATTACTTAAGGAAACATTTTTGTCTGTATTCTTCCAGATCAGCTCATCCTCTTTTGAGGTGTGAACCAAACTCAGAGTATGACTCTTGTTCTTACTGTACTTAATATATTTTTTGAGAAGTTTGTCTTTGATGCCGCAATGAAAGTTTAATAGATTTTCATCTTTACATCGTGTCGCTTCACGCAAAGTAGGATTAGCCTTTTCCCATAGTTGGGCATCCGAACCAACCAGCTGGGAATAGGCAGAGAAAGAGCACGACAATAGTACCATCGTGAAAATTCTCCTGTAAGAGATTTTATACATAAAATAGGTTTTGTTAACAATAGATATGAAAAATCTATAAAGATTTCCCACTAATCATCATCTGAAAAAAATCACTTATTCACTTAAGATAGAATAAATGTTTTCATTAAAGTTTTGTAAGGTTCTGACTTTGGGGTACCTGAGTTTGAAATATTTATCATGTTTATTAGTTTATTTCACGAATATAAGAAAAATTCCATTTCAATTATCAGATTATATTAAATTTTTAACTGTTTTGTTTAGGTGAAATATAATTTGCTCAAAATAGCTTATCCATCATTAAATGAAATTAATTTCTTTTTTAAAAACACGCCACGTTCTGTCGTCTCCCGCTTCTACTTTTGCTTTCTAAAACTTTATTTAAATAGAAATATGGACAAGATATCTTTACAACGAATTGAAAAATTACACCCTTCCGTAAGAGAGGAAGTAGAAAAAATTATTAAAGAATGTGACGAGGCTCTGATCGGCAGAGCTAAAGTAAGAATCACTCAGGGACTAAGATCTTTTGAGGAGCAGGAAAAATTATATGCCATTGGTAGAATCACAAAAGGGAAAAAAGTAACCAACGCCAAAGCGGGGCAAAGTATTCACAACTATGGCCTCGCTGTAGATATATGCATGATCATTGATGGAAAAGTGGCAAGTTGGGACACTGCGAAAGACTGGGATAATGATAAGATAGCCGACTGGTACGAATGTGTGAAAATTTTCGCTAAAAACGGATGGGATTGGGGTGGAAGCTGGAAGACTTTCAAAGACCTTCCTCATTTTGAAAAAAAGAGCATTCCGACTAAGAAAAAATTGATCAAAACCAGCTGGAGAATCCTCTCTAAAATGAAAAGGGATAAAGATGGATATGTCATTTTTTAATTCTCCTGTATTTGAAATTAATTTTTTATACGTCAAGTTCTGTCGCTTCCCCCACCTACCTTTGCTTTACAGAAAAACACCAAAAAGCTGTAAAAATAAATGCCCAAAACCAATAGTTTTTGAGAAAAAACTGTTGGTTTAATTTTCTAAAGCTGTCTGGTATTTTTTACATAATTAAAAGCATCATGAAAAAGACAACCATTCTTTCTTTGGACGGCGGTGGAATAAGAGGAATCATTACCTGCATTATTCTGCGTTACATAGAAGAGCAACTACAGTATCACGATAAGCCGGGTGCCAAACTCGGGGATTATTTTGATCTTATTGCAGGAAGCAGTACGGGAGGCCTGATTGCTTCTATCATTCTATGTCCTGATGGACACCAGAAAGCAAAATATTCTATTCAGAAAGGATTAGAATTATATGCTGAAAAAGGTGGCGACATATTCCAGGTGTCTTTTTGGGAAAAACTGATCAACCCATTTGGTTTGCTGAATGAAAAGATCTCCCAGGAAGCGCTTGAAAAAAATTTGAATGACTTTTTTGGAAATTTAGAACTAAAAGAATTGATAAAACCATGTTTAATAACAAGTTATGATATTGAAAACAGAAGAGCCAAGCTTTTCAATTCATGGAAAGCCCATTTGAGTAACGACAACTTCTATGTAAAAGACGTTTGCAGAGCTACCTCAGCCGCGCCCACTTATTTCAGCCCGGTACAGATCAAATCTATGTATGGACAGATCTTCAGTCTGATCGACGGTGGAATGTTTGCTAATAATCCTGCACTTTGTGCTTACGCAGAAGCAAGAAAAACGCCTTTTGCCGAAGTGTTAAAAAACCATCAGAAACCCAACTACCCTGGTGTAAATGATATGATTATTGTTTCTATAGGAACCGGATTTGAATCCAGAAGCTATTCTTTCAGGAAACTGGAGAAAGCCGGAAAAATCGGATGGGTGAATCCTATTATCGATATTTTAATGTCTGCTAATGCTGAAACCGTTGATTATCAACTTTGTCAGATGTTCCAAACCTTAGGACAGAGAAATCAGAAGAATTATTACCGTATCAATCCTTCCTTGAAAAATGCTTCTCCTGCGATGGATAACGTAAGAAGATCTAATATTGAAAATCTGATTCAGGCAGGATTAAGTTATATTGATGACAACAGGGAAATGCTTAATCAGATTGTGCAAAAGCTTATCAAAAACAAAATATAAGTCATTTTGCTTATAACAATAAAATATAATCCAATTAGCTTATATTTTAAATTTTAAAAAGTTTAAAATATACGTCAAGTTTTGTCGCTTTCAGCTCTTACTTTTGAAGTATAAACCAAGCACAAAAAAACTATCATTAAAAACTTTACAACAACTATTGAATTCAACATTTATTAATGCTGAACAGTCAAAATTGTATCAAAATTTAAACAAACCCTCATCAACACAAGATATGGAAACACTACATCACCATTCAGATATTATTTTTGATGAAGACCTCTATACTATTGAATGGAGTGACATCGAAAATGCAGAGATAGATTATGAAAACTATCTTAATGAGATTGAAAATTTCTTCAGAGATGATTTTGAAAATGATATTCTTGAAGAAGAAATTTTATAAAGAATTTTAAACATGCCAAGTTCTGTCGTCGTTCACCATTACCTTTGAAACGCTAGTTAAGAACACAAAAATAATCATTTAACCTTCTATAAGCCCTTGAATTCATCATTCACAAAAATGCTGGACGGCCAGAACTGTGTTTAAAATCCACATGATAAAATCACAAATAAATGAAACTTCTGATTAAAAAGCCCGGTGGATATCAGAGTCGGAAACCACCTAAAAAAATAAGGCTCCTAAATGAAGACATTCTAATAAAAAGAAGCTTCCAAATTAACTTATTAAACAAAAAAATTACAAAATGACAGAAAATGAAACTCCTGTAACACCGATTGCAGAGAATACACCTACACAAACACTTTTCAGATTTGTAAGTCTGAGAAGTCCACAATTATCTGATGAGAAAGAACAGGATAAAAGATTTATTCTAATTCCTGAAGATCTTAAAACAGATACTCATTTTTATGTTCCTGTAACTACCGGAACAGGATCAAAACTGAGCCTTTTAAGAGAGCGGGCAGGTCTTTATGCACAAAACAGTGATTGCATAACTGACTTGAATGCATTCAAAAACACTTATGCTATTGTTTATCACTTCGCAGCCTGGCTAGCCAGAAACAAAGGAACTTGTACCTATGAGGAATTCATACAGCAAAGAGATATAGTATATGCATCTATAGGGTATACTACTCCTAATCTTCTTGTTTTATGGAATAACCTGATTTATCAGGTGGTCACTCAAAAAGATTTTTATATCAAGGAAACCGTGATGCAAATGCTATTCGCTATCCATGCCCTTCAACATCAGGCAAACAATGAAAATGAAGCCAAAACATTACTAGAGGCCAGAGTGGTATTGCCTAAAGAACTTATGATGGATGAGAACAGCCCTTCTTCATCTCAAGCATCCCGAATTGCCGATGTTGCTCAGGAAACATTCCCAACCGAAGAGATGAAAAAGCAGCAGGAAATTTCATTATCAAAAGTAATGCTTGGAAAATATGAGGAGCTAAAAAAGAATCTTGCCACAGCTGAAAAACAGTATAGCAAAGAATATCAAACAGCATATCAATTACAGCAAGAAGCATATCAGACTGAAATTGCTCCTATTATGGCAGAATATAATGAAGCTGTTGCTGCTGCTAAGGCTGAATATTGCAATGTAAGACCTCCTGAACAGGAGTATGACCCAAATGATCCTTGCAGACAGCCCAAAGAAGTTCCGCAACCAGTACTTCCAAAGTTTGAATTTAATTTCAGAGATGAAATTTCCGGAGAATCATTAGCTGCAACATTAAAGCCCGGTAACCTCGAAACTGCTCTTAACATTTTAGGATTTGAATTTTACACGGAGTTTGATCCCGTAAAACCTACTGAAGCTGATATTGCTCAAATCAATTCTTTATTGGAGGGCAGAAACACATTTGCAGAAATAAATGCCTTAATTAGTGAATCTGTTGAAAAATCAAACAATACAATTGTTGAAAATACAGACGGCAATAATGAAGTCTATACAAGCATTGGCGGCGTTATTCTTCCCATGTCCAAAGCTGGTTTTGAACCTTACACCTATCAGTTATGTCCTCAAAAAATTGGAAGATATAATACATTTTCACTATCCATTACTGTTCCCGACAGCTCATGGGATGTAGCAGGAATCAACCTTGTTCATAAAGAATACGGCAGCAATAATCAGATTATAACTTCAAACTTCAGTTATTTCACTAAATCCAGAAGTGGAGACACCATTTATTTATCTGATCTTTTATCGAGTCCTACTACAACAGGTGTAATGCTTATTGATGTTACCCGCGATTTTGAATTTGATATTACATTTACCAATGGACAGACTACTCATTTCACCGTACCAGGTGTTACATTAAAAAGCTGCTTATCTGGATATTTTGAGACTTGGGCAGCAAATAATCCCGGGAATCCCGGAGAGCCGGTAGATCCGGAAAACACATTTATCCCTTCAGGATTCGGTTTTAAAAATATTGGTATTGCAGATTATTTAAAGGTAGAGCAAAGCACACATGCTTATGTAGAAGGTGAGGTTGCGCACATCGAAAATATTATGGCTCGTGAATATCGTGAAAAGTCTACTAGAAAATTAAGGAGAACCGAGAATACGACCACTACATCTTCGGATACAGAGCGAGAACAGCTTTCAGATACTACTACAGCCAATCGTTTTGAAATGCAGACCGAAATTGCGAAAATGATGCAGGAAGCAACAGACATTGGAGCTTATGCCAATACTTCTTATACATCTCCGAAAGGTACATTCTCATTGAATGCAGGAGCTAATTATGCTCATCATCAATCTAAGGAGGAAAGTACAAGACAAGCTGCAAACCAGGCTCAGGATATAACATCAAGAGCAATGGACAGAATTGTTAATAAGGTGCATGAAGAAAGAATTGAGAAAATTATCGAAGAATTTGAAGAAAACAATTCTCATGGTTTTGATAACAGAAAAGGAGATAAACATGTTGTGAGTGTTTACAGATGGGTAGATAAATTGATGAAAAACCAGATCTACAACTATGGAAAGCGAATGATGTTTGAGTTTATGATCCCTGAACCGGCTAAACTTCATTTATTGGGAACGGCACTGGATAAAAATGCCAATCAAGCCTCTTTAATTAAGCCTGAAGATCCAAGAACATCTCAAAATATGCCGATGAAAGATTATTTGGCACTTGAGAATGATATGGTTTTAAGATACTGGGCCAGTAAATATAATGTCGAAATTGATGGCAAACCGGAAGATTATAAAGTAGTAGGAACAGCTTTCGCCACCAACCAAAACTCCAAAGAAGCAGGCTTTACTAAATCATCCGTTGAAAAAATACAAATCCCTGAAGGTTATTATACAACACACTCTCAAATTAATATTGGACCGGAGTCTGAATTTGGTGCCCAAAATTACCTAGGACAAGGGTGGCAGGCTATTACTGTGGCCGATAATACTCAGTATAATAATGTTTTAGGTAATCCTAAAGTCATGCCTAAATACACCGAAGAAGTTCCTGTTTCTTATTTTAGTGTGGCACAGCATGGCCAGGTTTCTTCGGTAATTATTTACCTTCAGGTATTACCTGAATATAAAAAAGCATGGTTAAGAAAAACTTTTAATGCTATTATTACAGCTTATGAAGAAGCCTTGGTAGAGTACAATAATAAATTATCAGAAGAACAGAATAAGGCTGTACAGATAAAAGGGTCAAATCCTGCATTTTATCGTCAGATTGAAAACATAATCCTTAGAAAAAACTGTATTTCCTATATGGCAGACAGAAATGCTAATTCTACACATGGGTATGGTTTGGAAGGCCTTACAATCGGCACTTCTTTCGGAGATTACGAAACTGTTCTTTCTTCTACGTTAGATAAATATACAGCTTTTGTGAAGTTCATGGAACAAGCTTTCGAATGGGAAAATCTATCCTATTATCTGTACCCGTACTATTGGGGAAAGAAAAGCAATTGGAGCGATCTGTATCAATCCGATGATGTGGACCCATTATTCCGATCTTTTCTACAAAGTGGTATGGCAAGAGTTGTTGTAACGGTACGACCGGGATTTGAAGATGCCGTACAATTCTACTTAGCAACCGGTAAAATCTGGAATGGTGGTGAGGTTCCTGTCATTGGGGATGAACTTTATCTGTCTATTGTGGATGAATTGAAGGAACCAAAAGGAATCAAACAAGGAAAAGCCTGGTTAACGAGACTTCCTACAACATTAAATATCCTTCAGGCAGAAAGTATTGGTTTAAAAGTCGCCCATGCTTTACCATTCACTACCGAAGACCCTGATGATTTCGAGGTTCCGTCAGAAGTGATTACTGAGGATAAATTCAACTTTGAAAAGAATGATCATCTTTTAGGTATAGAACTTCCTTCTTCAACAGCGCAAGCAATCACCGGAGACTGGCAACCTGCCGTAAACTAAAAAATCAACTTTTAATAAAAAACATAATATGTCGAATATAGGAAAAATTATACGTGTAAATACATTGCCTCCTGAAGGAGAAAGAGAAACCAATGTACTTTACCAAGTAGCTGTACCAGGTACAGCTACTTATACAGACTACGCCATTGATGAAAACGGAGATGCAAAAACGCCTGTTTTACAAGGTTTAAGCTCACTAGCGTTATCTGGAAAACTCGCAGACACGGAAGAAATTCATAATGGCGTCTCTCATTATGTAGATACAGACAGAAGGATATTCATTAACGGAGCCGAGCAATCTCCGGATCAGGCAGTAATGTATGACGCATTAGTTTCTGGCTGGAATGTTTTGCCAAATATGGTTGGAAAACAAGAAAGTGATAATGGATACAATTCACGATATACCGTTCAGGGATGTGATATTTTTGAGGATTTTACAGGTAATACTGATTATCGCCCTTCACATCCTGCCCACGACTCTCTAATAGCATTTGGAAATATTTTAGGAAAGGGGGTCGTTGACGGAACGAATCTTTCTCTTTTTGGAACGGCGGTATTCCCTACTAATGACGTCCCAATCTGGGATAGTGTAACTGGTATGGGTAAAGGTATTTGTAATGCTAAAATGCCCCACAACGCTCCTAATAGAGTAGCAACAGCCAGTAACGGTTTTAACCTTAGAAATATGATGTCGGGAGTTGTTGCTTTCGGAAATGAGATCTGGGCAGGTGACTTTCATACCTCAACCCTTGTAGGAGCTAATATCAGAAATTTCAGATATGTATTCAATTCCGTTGTTTTAGGAAATAATATTATGGATCTTACGACAGTTAAGTATCCTGGAGAGGCTTATGACATCTTCCTTGACAATGATGTAATCTTAGGAAACGGAATATACAAAGACCCTAAGAGACATCAACCCACGCATAACTTTATTGTAGGAAGTACAGAATTTTATGGCAGCGGAACCTGGGATCCAAGCTATAAACCTCTTATTGAAGGGAACTTCAAAGACAAGTATTTAGGAGTTAACGGAAAAAGCATTAATCATATTCAGGATGAGTATCATAAAATTCCAACAGAAAATGTTTCATTAGGGATTGTCAATACTCCGCCAAATTCTAATGCTACTTATGACACCGTTACGAAGAAGTTAACACTCAACTTATCTCCCGCCGGGACTTATAGGCTATTTGACAATCTGATTCCGGGTGAAGTTTACTTATTTACAATATATTCCAATATAGGAAGTACAGGTACATGGGGATATAATGTAAGTGGTGTGATAGATTCAGGTAATCCGGATTCATGGCTAGGTACAAAAAACCAATTAGCAAGTGTTTCCGCTACATCTGGAAATAACTTTGATTTACTTCTTGAAGGGACTAATATTACCGGGGATATTTATGTTGAACTCAATCATGTTAAAAACAATGAATTTCAGGATTCTGTATATGAAATCAGGGATTATTATGGTGATAAAACATTTGAGATCAGAACCGGTAACGCCAGTGAAAAACATGTGGCCATCGGAAAAAATTCAGCAAGTAAATATGCTAGCGGAGCCAATAATACCATTCTGGGAACAGACTCTTTAACAAGTACAAATTCTATCAATACAACAACAGTTATTGGAAATGATAATTTTAAAGCAGCTAAACTCTCAAGACTAAACCAAGTTGTCGGGCACAATATTGTAGCAAATGCAGAAACCCCTCACAGGATTGTTGCCCTTGGACAGGACATTGCCCCAAATGCCCAATACCTTAGTTCTGCAACATTAATCGGTACCGGAGCTTTACAACAGTTCAAAGGAACATATAATTCAAATTCGCCTAATCCGTTTAATGAAATTGTTGCTGTTGGAGGGGGAGCAGGTTTCCAGGTTGAAGAATCTAAAAGAAGTGTTTTTCTTGGGGCTGGAACCGGATGGTGTAAAGATGTTACAGGAGGGGTTATTATAGGTAACAGATCAAGATTTAAGGATTCTGCCACTTCAGTTAACGAAATAGTTATAGGGGAAGCCGCAGTAGGAAATGGAAACAATACCGCAACCATCGGAAATGAAAATACTACCGATCTCTACATCGGTGGAACGAATGCCGGTATTACTTTAAAAACCACTGATGGCCTTAAAAACATCAGAACTGCCACCAATGCTGATGGTCTGACCATAAAAGAAGTTGGCCAAAGCGATCCTATTATTTCTTTTGACTCTACTCACGGAGCAAGAGGAGGAAAGCAATACGCTCCTTCTTCAGATCTTGACTATGTTCAGAAAAAATATGTCGATGATAGTTTTATACCTTCAACGGGAACACCATCAACAAAACCAATAACCGGTGATATTTATTTTGCTCCAACTAATTATGTAGGACTCTCAAAAGAAGCAGGTACTGATGATGGACTAACTGAAAGAATCATGTTTGCTGATGATACTGGTATTGATATGACAGTTTCAAATTCCACAAAATCAAGCAATTTTGTTATTGGTCTATATGGTTTTCAAGGAGGTATTAATGATACGTTACCCCCATATAACGGATTTAATTATGGCTTTTTTGATACAGTAGGTTATACATCTGCAAAAGATTTTACGAATGCCATCGGTGATTTGGATTATACGCAGAAAAAATATGTCGATGATAAAGTAACAGCATCAAGACCATACAAAGTTTATACAGCTTTATTAAATTTTCAGGCTGGAACATTTGACCCTTCATTTGTAGTTTTAGAAAATACAATAGGAGATATTGTCTGGTCGAAGACTTCTACGGGCGAATACGTAGGCGAATTGGCAGACGCTTTCACAAGCAATAAAGCCTGGTCTCAATCCCAAATCAATTCTACCGACGGTGGGGTTCCTTTTGGATGCCGCGCCGGAAGACTCAATGATGATCAGTTTTTCCTGAGCATCTTTAGAAATAATGACGGAAGCCCGGCAAGCGTTTCCGGAACAGCCGGAACTATTGAAATTAGAGTGTATAATTAAAAAACCTCTTATTATAATGATTGGCAGAGCCTAAAAACTCTGCCCTTTTAACTTTAAAAATCACAAAATGAGTTTAGAAATATTAAATAATCCTTTATTGGAAACCCATTTGAATTCTCTTTTAGGAAGCAATAATCCAAATCTTTCCGGCTCATCCTTTTCTGTTCTGAAATCACCTGTAGAATTCAAACAACTTACTTCAAAACAAATTGCTGATACTTATTACAATGGAAAGCCGGTTACAGAGGGAAAGGGTTTTCAGATATATTCCGATGATCCTGTATTCGGAGGAAACATAGAAGAAGTTACCCTCTACAAAACCCGTTTTAATCAGACTATTGGAGGAATTGATGTTGTACTGTTTGCAAGCAGGGATGGTGCATTCTTATTACAACGATTTATGGAAGCTCTGCCACAAAGCAACGAACTCATCCTTTTCATGGAAATAGATGATAAATATAACCGGAACACCGTTCTCAGAGCAGTTGCAGGAACCAATCTTACCCATAAAAAAGACATTCCTTTTGCTGATATACTCAATTTTACAAGAAAGCATGAAGTAACCGTAACTCCGGAAGCCCTTAAAAAACTGATCGAAGAAAAAATTTATCGAAACAAAGTCGGCTTTATCAGCTGGTTTTTAGGATTAAAGGATGCGAGTGTAGGAAGAATATTCAGTTTTTTTAAACAGGACTTGTTGGAAAAAGCAGGAGCCTTTTTTGAAGAAACGATTGCTGATAATATTGCCGGATTAAAAATCACAGAAAACGGCTGGAACCCCACCCCGAAAAAAGGAGAATACAGTCCTGCTTTTATTCCGGACGCTCTTCACAGGGAGCTCAAAAAATATTACGAGCATAAAGCTTCCCCGAATCCTTATGAAAACCTGGACGGTCAGAAAAAAATTAGCTCCGGAATCGTTAGAACTCTTTTTGCAAAGATCAGTGATGTGAAATCGGATTTTAAAAACCTTCTTAATAATGCAGACCCTTTTTTCCCGGATTTCATCTATAGAAAACTCAAACAGGCATTAAACCTGTTCTTTGGGAAGATCGACAAAATGGAAGAATATCTTGCAGATCCCCTTACCGGGCTGCAGCATGTCATCTACAGAGGCCATCAGGTCGCGAATGCACTTTTGTGTGGTATTTACAATAGCCTGATCGATATCATTGCAGGGATTTTCTCTCTCATAGGCTTTATTTTTAAAGCAGTGGCTACTATGGAGAAGATTAAAGACCGCAAGGTCGAATATGGAGAAATGTTTTTGGAACTGATGGAAGATATGATGGAAGGGATTATGAAGTTTGACTATGCAGATTTCTTTTATCGGTGTATTACCTTTCAAATGAGAACAGTGTTGCGACTGGTAAAGTGGATCGATGAAGCAATGCCTGGATTTACATTAGAGAAAGCTGCTTATTATTACGGTTATGTCATTGGTATGATAGCAGATATTATTGTTGAAACCCTTCTCACAGGCGGAGCGGCAGTTGTAGCCAAATTAGCAAAAACGGTGGAAAGCTTTCTGCTAAAGCCATTGGAAAAGATTGCTCAGATAGTTTCCAAAGCTGAAAACCTATTGACACGGGTCTTAGATTTCATCGGAATGATGCTTCGCGAGTTTAAAAAAGGACCAAAGGAAATTTTTTCTAAATTAGAGAAATTTTTGAATGAAGCTTTCGGGTTTGGGGAAAATGTGGCAGATCATGCTTTAACTCCCGCAGAAAAAAGATGGAAGGATAAGCAAAGGAAAATTCAGGAGAAACTAGAACGGAAAAATAAAAAATATTCTCCTGAAAATATAAAAGGAAACGGAGTATATAACGGAAAGATATTATCAAAATATGATATTGAAGAATGGGGGAAATTATTGAAGAAGAAGTTTGGAACATCATTAAAAAAAGTAGAAAGATTTAAAGATCCAAGCGTATTAGCTCAATTTGACCCCAATACCAATACCATTCTTTACAAACAGAATGTAACAGAATATTTGATGGCACATGAACATTTTCATGCTGAAGAAATGTATAAGATTGGATTTGATGAATATGTGAAAGATGCCCCATTAAGTCATATAATGGAGGAAAATTATACTCCTGAAAACTGGAAACGTCTTTATAAAAGAGAAAAATACGTTTATGACCAATTGGTAAAAAACGCAAAGAAATTTTATCTCAATAATGAGGAATTACAACATGCGTTTTTCTATTTTGATGGTAGAGTTATATTTGAATTAGAAAAAAGAAATATTAAAATTCCTAAAATCTAAAAATTATGTTAGAACAAGAATTAGAAAAAAAGTTAGAAAAATTTTTATTAGAAAATAAAAGAATATATTATAAAAATTCTATTAAATATTCTGGCATTAGAAATATGAAGAGATTAAATGGTGACCATCAAAAACTACATTTGGTAAATTTCATGGTTCCCATTTCTGACCAGCCTTATGATGGAAATGGATTATACTTTGCTACTTTTGATGAAAAAACGCATAGACTATTAGAAATAGTAGGGCCTCAATCTTTTGAAAAAATAGAGGAATAGTTTTCAACCGCTTCACTTGAAGCGGTTTTTATTTTCTTCTAAATTAGAGAAATTTTTAGATGAGGTTTTTGGATTTGGAGAAAATGTGGCAGATCATGCGCTTACTCCTGCGGAGAAGAGATGGAAGGATAAGCAGGAAGCTATACTAGAAAGACTTGCAAGGAAGAACAGAAAACCAGAAATCCGAAGACAAGGTATAGAGAGACGAAAAAGGATAAAAAAATTCTGGAAAGATGGTTATGATCCTGACCCTTCTTTTTCAATCTGCGGTTCAGGAAAAGTTTCTCACCCAAAGCTTTGGAAAAGCATTATGGATGATTTAGCGAAAAAAGGTTGTGAAATTAAATACGGAGAAAAGAATTTGACTTATGGTCCACATCCCGCAGGAGGAGCTCCAGGTAAAATTTCTATAACAGAGAATGCGTCAATTACTGCATTAATGCATTAACAAAAGCACTTTTTAACGCAAAGAAATTTTATCTCAATAATGAGGAATTATATCACGCTTTTATTTATCTTGATATTGAAGTTATTATAAAATTAGAAAAAAGAAATATTAAAATTCCAAAATATAAATCATGATAGAACAAGAATTAGAAAAAAAGCTAAAAAACTATTTAGATAAAAAAGAAAAAGTTTATTATTCAGATTCTGTAAATTATGTAAGTTTAAGAAACGTTAAGCAACCTAATGGCACATTCAAAAAAATGCACATTGTTTCTTATATGGTTTCTATTAATGATCAGCAATATGATAGTAATGCTTTTTATTCTGCTGCTTTTGATGAGAAAACTTTAAAGTTAGAGTTTATTATTGGACCACAGTCACTTGAAAGAATAGAAGAATGATTTTCAACCGCTTCACTTGAAGCGGTTTTGTTTTTCTAAATTAGAGAAATTTTTGGATGAAGCTTTCGGGTTTGGGGAAAATGTGGCTGATCATGTGCTTACTCCTACGGAGAAGAGATGGAAGGATAAGCAGTGGAAAATCCAGGAAAAACTAGAGAGAGAGAGAGAGAGAGAGAGAAAAAAGTGAAGAAGGCCGGAATGGCTGAAAACATTAATGCATGCATTACTATGACTGTAGAAGAATTTGAAGAAGGCCTTAAAAAACTCTCAAAAATAAAACCGGAAGAAGCTTTAGAGTATTTAGATGATGCTATGATATATTTTAACCATCATATTGTTGATGGAAAAATTGTACAAGCTTCTAACACTAATTGTGTTAATGTTGTTCAAAAAGTTGATGAATTTTTAAAAACAGGTAAGATTTCTAAAGCAGCCGCTTCTGGAGCCCAAGAGTATTATGTATTGGAAAAACTTTATACAACTTTTCCACAATAAAATCTATAATAAAAGAGGGGGAAAGAGGAATTGGCAACAAGTAAACGTTAAAGTATGGATAACCCGCAAAAACCAATTAAAAAATTAGCTCAACATAATTGGGATTTTACACTTTATCAAATTGATGATAAAAAAATTATAGAGGTTGTATTTCATAATAGTTTTGTAGACATTAGTAAAAGTTTTATTCTCAATGAAGAAGAGCAAGACTATGATTTTGAACAACTGAAAGAATTGTCGGAAAAAATCAGAAATAATTATGATTCTTTTAAAGAAAGAGAAATACCTTCTATCGAAGCTCGAAAGCACTCTAAGGGTATCAGAAGATAATTTACGAAGCAGTCTCAAAAGGGCAGCTTCTTTTTACTTACTATATCTTATGAAAAAATAGTCTTTTCTATGAATTTCTAACAACAAACCACAGGCATGTAAAAGACCTTAAACTATTGAGAAAATTCTTGAAAATATTCTTACAAACTATGACGAAATCAAATATTGAACGATAGCTAATAATAGAAAATTAAATGTTTATAGATGGTCAAAGTGGAACTAATGCGAATTTAAAGAATGGATATATTAGTTTTAAATATCTAAATCAAAAGAATATTTACAATATGATATGCATCCTCATATAGAAAATTTACTTAAGATTCATTTTGATGAAATAGCAAAAGGAATAAAACATCCTTCTTCATATGATTGGGGAAGAACTGGATTGCCTGGAACTCATGCTGAAGTTCTGGCGCTTAATGATCTATTATGGACCATTAGAGAATAATGGAATAACACTTACAGATGATGTATTAAAAGGTTTTTTAGGTTATAATAAAAATATAATTAAACAGGAATATATGATTCGATGTGGTGACTGTCAATTAATCCTAAAAGATGTAGTATTTTTAGAAAAAATTACAAAATTTAAATAATAAATTATGAATGTAAATAAAAGAAGACCTGATAAAATTAGAGTGGATAATAATGATTTAAAAAAAGAAGAAATGAATATTTATTCTGGAGGAGTTTATAGAAGCTATAATGGTAAACCATTTACAGGATTTATAATTCATGGTTACTATGAAAACGGACAAATAGCCGGCGAAACTGAATATGTGAATGGTGAAGATATTGGTTGGGTAATTGAGTTTTACGAGAACGGAAATGTACGGAATGAAAGCTTAGAATATGGAGCGACTGACGTATATTTTGCAGAATATGATAAGGAAGGAAATAAAATCTCAAGTCATTTTTTTGCTTCGGGAACTATTAGAAAAAGTTTGTGCAATTACGGGAAAAGATTCTAATATACTTTTGGATGAAAATTAAATACCTAAAAATGATGAAAGATAATTCCTCTATTAACAATGAAAGTAATGAAGGGATTACCCGCGAACAAATTGAAAAAATGGAATCATTTGCTCAGAATAAATTTCCCGATTCTTACCGCGAGTTCCTTTATCTAGGTGGCGAATCAAATAATGTTATACAATTTTCAGAATCATCCAGCTTTTCAATATATGAAAACCTCAGAAGTTCCGTTGAAAGGGTTTTAAGTGATAATCAATTCAAAATGGAAAAAGATTTTTGGGTCATATCTTCATTAGATGGCGGTGAACAGTTTCATTTTTTCTTTTTTGATGAAGGAGATAATCCGCCGGTTTATTACTATTGTTCTTATTTAGATGAATGGGAAAACAGTGAAAGTAAGCCCGGCTATAAAAAGATAAATAACAGTTTTTCTGAATATATAGAGAAAAAAATAAAAGGAATAAAATCTTAAAATCAGACTCGCCTTTTTATAAAACAGCCGTTGCAAGCAGTTTTTGATGAAGTTACTTTTAAGTAAAAACTTATCCACAAAAATAAAACACGACATAGTTTGTCGCATTAAGGACATATATTTGTTTTATAAAATTAGATCATGAAAAAAGATTTTTACCTGACAAGATATGCCTTAATCATTAAAAGATTAGAAAGTTCTCCGGCTACGTATTCGCAACTGGAGGACTATCTTTTAAATTCTTTTGAATTCCAGGACGCTGGAATCAAAAGCTATTCTATCCGGACTTTACAAAGAGATATCCATGAAATTTCAGATCTTTTTAATCTTTCCATTCACAATAAGAAAAAAGGCGATAACCGGTATTATATAGAAAGCCGTCCCATTATGGAAGTGGATGAATACAACCAGAAATTACTGGAATCTTTCCAGGTAAGTAACGCTTTAAATCTGCATCCGGATTTTTCTAATTTTATCTTTTTTGAATCTAGAAAACCTACGGGAATTGAAAATTTTTATGATCTTTTTTTTGCCATCCGAAACAAAAGAGTGGTGAGCTTTGAGCATTATAACTACAAGAACAAACTCATGACCTCCAGAAAGGTTCATCCGTTAGCCTTAAAAGAATCTAAAGACAGATGGTATCTTATTGCTATTGACACCAAAGACAAAATGCTGAAATCTTTTGGTCTGGACCGCATCAATTATCTTGATGTCAGTAAAAATAAGTTTAGGGAAAAATACAGTTATAATTTCAGGGAGCATTTCAAGAATGCATTTGGGGTAATGAATCTTGCGGAACAAAATCCACAAAAAATTGTTTTGCAATGCAGCAGACATCAGGGAGAGTATATTAAAAGCTTTCCGCTTCATCAGTCACAGAAAAGTATTAAAGAAACCCCGGAAGATATCTATTTTGAGTTCTTTTTGCATCCAACCTATGATTTCATGCAGGAAATTTTATCCTACGGAAAAGAAGTCACCGTTTTAGAACCGAAAAGTTTAGTTGATGACATCCGAAGTCATTTACAGGAGTCCCTGAACAATTATATTCAGGAATAAGAATTTTCTGAATTATTTTTGATTACATTTACATAAATATATTTTGACATTGAAATCTTTACTTCTTTACCTGATTTGTTTTTCATTTTCTTTTTGTTATGCGCAACAGAAGGAAGAGTTTAAGCAGGTAAGGAATTTTTACAACCAGCATCGTACCATGCTCAACACCGAGTTTAAGAAAAAATTCGATGCCGAAACCGATGCTTTTGGAAAGGCAGCCATCAAGCGTGATTTTTTGTTTTTCATGAAGAAAATGGACAGTATTGAAAATGTAGCAATGATTGGAGCTTTATTAAAAGTAAGGAACCTTGAAGATGTGAATAGGCTAAAAAATCCGTATCAAAAACCGGAAGCTACTCAAGAAGGTTCTATTACGGAAAAAAGTGCGGACTATCCCGGTGGGATGAATACCTTACGTAACGAAATTGCCAAATTGTTTTATTCCGAAGGCGTATATTCCGAAGTAAAAACAGTCAAAGCTCATGTTTCGTTTATTGTAGAAAAGGACGGAAGCGTAAGTAACGTTCACGCACAGGGAGATAACTTTACTTTTAATCGTCAGGCGGAAATTGCATTATATTGCATTTCAGAAAAATTCTCCCCGGCTATTATTAACGGTGTTCCTGTAAGATATAGTTACAGGCTTCCTTTAACTATGAATATTGGAGACTAATGTTTACCGACGAATATTTTATGAAAATGGCCCTTCAGGAGGCCGAAACAGCTTTGGAGAAAGATGAGGTTCCCATCGGATGTGTTGTAGTATCCAATAATCGCGTCATTGCAAGAGCTCATAATCTCACAGAAACCCTGAATGACGTTACGGCTCACGCGGAAATGCAGGCCATCACATCTGCCGCTAATTTTCTGGGCGGAAAATATTTAAAGAACTGTACGTTATATGTTACGCTAGAACCTTGCGTAATGTGTTCTGGAGCACTTTCCTGGGCACAAATCTCCAAAGTGGTTATAGGGGCTCGCGATGAACAGCGAGGTTTCATCAATAAGCATCTTACTCTTCACCCTAAAACGGAACTTATTACCGGAATTATGGAGAATGAATGCTCTTCCATTGTGAAAGAATTCTTTCAATCTAAACGTTAATCTTTATTTCTGAAAACCGAATACATGGCTGCATCAAAGTATTCGTTGTTTTTCTTTATGTGTTGCTTTAATAAGGCTTCTTTTTCCATTCCTATCTTTTGCATAATTTTACCGGAAGCTGGATTATGAATAAAATGGGTGGCATAAATTTTATTGAATTGTAATTCTTTAAATCCAAAAACAAGAATTGCTTTTGCAGCTTCCGTCACGAAGCCATTATTCCAAAATGGCTTAGCCAGCCAATAGCCCAGCTCAGCTTTATCATCGCCCCGGTCATGAAGGCCTATTGCACCTATAATTATTCGGTTTTTTTTATTTCTGATGGCGAAAGTAAACCCGGTTTTCATTTCGAAAGTCTCTTTGGAAACTTTCAACCAGAATTCAGCATCCTTTTCTGTGTAAGGATAAGGAATATTGGATGTAAGCTCAGAAAAATCCCTTTCCTGAAGATATTCTACAATGAAAGGAATATCCTCTTCTTTCAGTTGAGAGAGGATCAACCTTTCGGTTTCTATATCTGGCAGTTTTTTCATTATAAATTCTTTCCTAAGAAATAAAGCCCTTTCAAGGTATGAAGCCTGTCCATGACATGAATTTTATCGGTTAATGGCTTATAAATATGAGAAACACCCCCTGTTGCCACCACAAAACAGTCATCATTCACTTCATCATTGATCCGGTCTATAAAGCCTTCTACCATTCCTAAAAAGCCATACACCATTCCACTTTGCATACAGGTGATGGTGTCCAGTCCCAAAACAGATTTTGGTTTCTTTAGTTCAATTTCAGGAAGTTGTGCAGTTTGACTGATCAATGAATTCAGGGAAGTAACAATTCCCGGGGCAATAATTACGCCTAAAGTTTCTCCGCTTTCAGCAATGCAGCTTGCCGTAAGTGCCGTTCCAAAATCTAGAATGATTTTTTTTCTGTCAGGATATAAATTATGTGCGGCTACGAGGTTAGCATAAATATCAGTCCCCATTTGCTTGGATTTGGCCTGCACCCCGGAAGGGGTGGTCCTGTCTACAATAACCGGAAGTATCCCGTGAATTTTCTTGATCGCCGAGCTCATCACTTTGGTCAGCTGGGGCACCACAGATCCTATAATTACCTTATTGATCTGTTCCGGCTCCACTTTATAGGTTTGATACAGCATCAGCATCTGAACATACAGCTCATCCGCTGTTTTATACGGTTTTGTATTGATTACCCAGGAAATATCACAATTGTCATCATCAAAAAGTCCGAATCTGATGTTGCTGTTTCCTATATTGATTACGATTGAATTCATTGAATTTTTATAACTAAAAGATGGCAAAAAAATAATGGTAAAAATAAAATTTTAGAAATTAAAAATTTGCTGAATCTGATGATTATTTTTAAAAATACGACCAATTTGACGATATGGTGAATTATATTCAAAAAAATAAGGAGTTAGAACACTCCTTATTTATATCATTTTACTTCAACAAAGTTATTTTCCATATTGACATCGGCAATCCTCTGGCTGAAGTCTATTCCTAAAACAGCCAGCTGAGATTTCGTATATGGAATTGTTAAAGTATATTCTTTTTGAGTCCACGGCCAGTATTCCATGGTCTTAAAGTCACCGTAAATATCTTTCTCTTTCCAGGTGTGGGTCATATTTAATGGAATCTGATAAGTCACGATTTTTTTATCTGCAGTCATCACACTGAAATCGATTGGCATCGGAACCTGTCCGTTATTTACCAAAGTAATGGTTGTGGATTTAGCGTCATATTTTACATCCTTGATTCCATAATCAATGGTCTTAGTCGTGTTGATCCAATAATGATGAAACCATTTCAGATCCATTCCGGAAACTTTTTGAGCAATATGAAGAAAATCCCTGTCTGAAGGATGCTTCATGCTCCATTGATCATAATACTGCTTCAATGTTTCAGCAAGGTTTTGCTCACCCATAATGTATCCTAACTGTACTAAATACAATTCACCTTTTACATAAGTAGAATAAGTATACGCCGAACCATTATCGTGATGGTCTCCTAACCAAACTGCAGGTTCTTCAATTCCTTTTTTAATAAAGTTTCTATAAGCATTAACACTATTGGCAAACGGATTCGGAAGCTGTTCTTTTGGCGGGAACAGCTGATTCATTACAAAATTTTCCGCATAGCTGGTAAACCCTTCGTCCATCCACGGATGCATGCTTTCATTGGTAGCCAACATTTGCTGATACCATGAATGCGCTCCTTCATGAGCCATTAAGCCCATTAATCCTTCTATATCCTGAGCCTCACCCAAGATCATGGTACACATTCCGTATTCCATTCCACCGTCACCTCCTTGGATAAATGCATAAGTCGGATACACATATTTCCCGAAATGAGCATTCATAAGCTGGAAATATTTCGTTACGTAAGATTGTGCTTGCTCCCAAACTTTAGTCCTCTCATTATTCTGATAGACTAAAAATACTTTCGGACCTTCAGGAACATCAAAGCTTTTTACAATATAATCTCTGTCTGCACTCCATGCAAAATCCAGCATATTTTTGGCAGTCCATTTCCAAACCGCTTTCTTATCTTTTTCGGTTTTAACCTTGGCATTGGCATCATATCCTTTTACCTCAGTAGGATTTTGAAGAATTCCACCGGCTCCCACTACATAATCTTTATTGATTTTAATGGTCACATCAAAATCTGAAAACGGAGCATGAAATTCTCTTCCCACATAATCAAAAGTTGCCCAGCCATCATAATCATATTCCGCAATCTTCGGGTACCATTGTGTCATCGTCATATCAACACCTTCTCTGTTATTTCTCCCGCTTCTCCTGATCTGTTGAGGAATAACCGCATCCCATTTCAAAGTAAAAGTCGTTTTGGAATTTGGTTTGATTGGTTCACTCAAATACACTTTCATAATGGTTTCCTGAACTTCAAATTTCAGATCTTTTCCGTTTTGCTTGATCCAATGAATATTTTGAGCGCCTTCCTGATCTTTCGGAATAGAAGCCAATCTTGAAACTCCATCTTTCTGCAATCTTGAATCACCATTCTTCCCTTGATTGCTCACTCTTTGGTCCATCATGGAATTCGGTTTAAAGGCATTCCAGTATAAATGAAAGTACACTACCTTCAGCTCATCCGGTGAGTTATTGGTATATTCTAAGGTTTGATTTCCCTGGTATGTAAATTTTTCAGCATTAACGTCTATATCCATTTTGTATTTCGCAGCCTGCTGATAATAAGGCGTCTGCTGAGCCTGAAATTGTGAAATGATAAACGCAAATAGGATTGCAACCGATTTTCTCATTTAAAATTTTATTTTTTTCTAAAGGTAATAATTTCTGTTTGAACCTCAAATGTAGAGTTATTTGAGGTTTTATACATTTAGATGGCTCTTATATTGTATAGTTAATTTTAGTTACCCACAGATTACACGGATTTCCACAGATGATTATGCTCAAAATCTGCACATTTATCAAATCCATAAGAATCAATATAATTAAATAAAAACCTCAAACACAGAGCATTGAGGTTTTGTACTTTATATTTGACTAAGATTATTTTTTAGCGATTTGTTTCTTACCGCTATCCAAAATCTTTTCAAGGATTCTTAACGTGATCAGATACGTTGGTTTTACGCCCGTAAGTCCTAGTCCTCCCGAAGAAAGTGTGCTTCCTGTTTCCAACGGATTATCTGAAGCATAATAGGCATACATCACAAACAGATCCGGTGAAATATGGTGCCTGATCTTAGAAGCTACCTGGATGGCTTTCTGATAATGAGCACCTTCCATTTCAAGACCGATGGCTTTCCAGGAAGTATTCATAAAATAAGAAAGAATATCCCTGTTCTGAAGTGAAGTTCCTAAAACCGTAATCATAGGTCCTTCAAAAGCTTTTAATTCATCATCTTTAAAATCTTCAAGAGATAAAGCATTTTCAAAAGGATAATTGTCTGCGGTTCCTTCAAAGATATGCGAAGTCGGGATCATAATATCTCCTTTTCCTCCTGCAAGAATTCCCGCTTTCCCCATGATGGAAACCGATTTCACTTTCATCATATAAACTTCTCCCTGATGTTCGAAAGGTCTTAATAATTCGTCCATTACTTCAAAAGCCTGTTCTCCGAAAGCATAATCGAAAACCATAATCACATCATCCCCGCTAAATTTGATATGCCCGAATGGTGTATTTTTCAGATCTGTTTTGCTTAGATCAATGATTTGAACGTCTATATTACTTCCACTCTTATCATTAATATAGATCAATCCTTCATCCAACGCATATTTTGAAACCTTATCACGAAGGTCTTTTTTGTTGGAGATATCTTCGTAAAGCTTATAATCTACTTCTTTGGTCTGTTTCTTTTTAAGGGCATCATTCGCATACAGCATATTTTTCACCGAATGCATATTGGCAGAAATAATATGAAGCGGACGCATGTGAAGATTGTTTTCAAATAAAACTTCTTTCACTTTGTTCGCCCATTTTTCACCGAAATAGTGGTGTCCTACTCTTTCTTTTAGTATAGCACTAAAATGAATTTCTCTTTCTCTTGTCTGTTTAGCATCTTCTAAACTTACCTTTCCTAAGCTATAAATGATCTTAAACAAACGGTCAGGGTTTTCATCATCCCCAAAGGTATTATAGGCATTCAACGTTTCATCAAACGTTCTTCCTATTAAAGAAGAAAGGTGGATCAATGCCACTTCCTTTTCTCTTCTGCTGAATTTCTTTTCCCCTTTTACTACTTCTTCAATGATCTTAAAAGCACGGGTCGGCTTCCAGTTCTCTTCCTGGATAAAAGCCAGATTACGCACTTTATCCGCTTCTATAAATAAGAAGGTAAGATGGGTAAGAATGTCATAGATTTCCGAACGTCCCAAAAGAACTTCAATATTCATCTGGTGTTCATCTATTCTATAACAGTTTCTTCTTCTCTTTTTAGGTACAATAGGTTCGAAACTTCCTTTATCAAATCCTTCATCTGAAGTAAGATGAATAAAAGCGCATTCCTCAATCCCTTCCGGAAGCCTGTCTAACACATACATTAGACCATCCAGCTCCAATTTATTTGGAACATTCATGGTACCGTAAATTTCCGGATTGATGGTTTTCAACAAGCTTCTGATACTTTCTCCTGAAACACCGGCGGGTTTAAAAAAACCTCTGTAAAAGAGGTGTCTCATAGAAATATACAATCTTTCAATTGCTTCCGTTGTTTCTCTTGCTCTGGAATTTGTCATAAAATAAATTTCACACAAATATACAAAATCTCCCGCCAACTTCACGTTAAGTATCTTTTAATAAGAGATTTAACATAATATCAAAATCTTATGCTTATATTTATAATCTGCAATGTAAAATATCATATTTAAGCATATCAACACCTTTTAAATTCTATTTTAAAGCCAACACCCCTGTTTAAAAAAGTTAAATTACTGTTTAAATTTAAAAAATTCTCATGACACCCCTAAAATTTTTAGGGCTAAAATATTTTGAATTCATTTTTTTTGTAAATTTGCCCTGTAAAAATTAACCTTATTATGTCAACTTTAAGATTCAAAGCGTTAGAAACCTTACCATTCAAGGACTTTAGAAGAGACAACTCTGTTGAGGTTCCTGCTAAATTATCAGAATTATTCTGTCAAAATGTTTTTTCCGAAGAAACAATGAGAGAATATTTAACGAAAGAAGCATTCCAGTCTATTATGGATGCGATCAAAAAAGGAACTAAAATCCAGCGACATATTGCAGATCAGGTAGCGGTGGCTATGAAAGATTGGGCAATGAGCAAAGGAGTAACTCATTACACTCACTGGTTTCAGCCTTTGACAGGAAGTACTGCGGAAAAGCACGATTCGTTCTTTACTCCCATTGAAGGAGGAAGAGCAATCGAAAGATTCAGCGGAGGTATGCTTATCCAGCAAGAACCGGATGCATCTTCTTTCCCGAACGGAGGAATCAGAAATACATTCGAGGCAAGAGGTTACACAGCTTGGGATCCTACTTCTCCGGCTTTCATCATGGGAACTACTCTTTGTATTCCTTCCATCTTCATCTCTTATACAGGAGAAACTTTAGATTATAAAGCACCTCTTTTAAGAGCTTTGAATGCGGTAGATGAAGCGGCAACCAGTGTAATGCAGTATTTCGATAAAAATGTTACAAAAGTAACCCCCACTTTAGGATGGGAACAGGAGTATTTCCTAGTTGACTCAGCATTATATCAATCTCGTCCGGATTTAGTTTTAACCGGTAAAACATTATTAGGTCACTCCCCTGCGAAAGGACAGCAGTTAGACGACCATTATTTCGGTTCAATTCCTACAAGAGTCATGAACTTCATGAAGGAATTGGAAATCGAGTGTATGAAATTGGGGATTCCCGTAACAACAAGGCATAACGAGGTCGCTCCCAACCAATTTGAGTTGGCTCCAATGTTTGAAGAAGTAAACGTTGCAGTAGACCACAACTCTTTATTGATGGACATTATGGCGAGAGTTGCTCACAAACACCATTTCCATATCTTATTCCACGAGAAGCCATTTGCGGGAGTAAACGGAAGCGGAAAGCACAACAACTGGTCTCTTGCTACAGATACAGGGGAAAACTTGTTAAGCCCTGGAAAAAATCCTAAGAAAAACTTACAGTTCTTGACATTCTTCGTGAATACAATTAAAGCGGTTCATGAATATGCAGATCTTTTAAGAGCAAGTATCGCTTCGGCAAGCAATGACCACAGATTAGGAGCTAATGAAGCTCCACCGGCAATTATTTCCGTATTCATCGGAAGCCAGTTATTCAGCGTTTTGGAAGAGCTTGAGAAAGTAACCAATGGGAAACTATCTCCTGAAGAAAAAACTGAATTAAAATTAAATGTAGTTGGAAAAATCCCTGAAATCCTTTTGGACAATACGGATAGAAACAGAACTTCTCCATTTGCCTTTACCGGAAATAAATTTGAGATCAGAGCTGTAGGATCTTCTGCCAACTGTGCGGAATCTATGACGGTAATGAACACTATCGCTGCAAAACAATTGAACGATTTCAAAAAAGAAGTAGATACTTTAATTGAAGGCGGATTGAAAAAAGACGAAGCGATCTTCAACGTATTAAGAGAATACATCAAACAATGTAAGAACATCATGTTTGAAGGTGACGGTTATTCTGATGACTGGGCTAAAGAGGCTAAGAAAAGAGGCTTAAATAACTTAAAAACCACTCCCGAAGCTTTGAAGCAGGAAATGGACAAGAAATTCCTTGATCTGTATGAAGAAGTTGGAGTATTCACACACCGAGAAGTTGAAGCAAGAAATGAAATCAAATTAGAGAAATACTCTACTGTTATTGATATTGAAGCAAGAGTTTTAAGTGATATCGCAAGAAATCACATTATCCCTTCGGCTTTAAATTACCAGAACAGATTAATTGAAAATGTCAAAGGTCTTAAAGAAATCTTCGGAGATAAAGAATTCAAAACACTGGCAAAAGAGCAAATGAGCTTAATTGCAAGCATCTCCGAAAACGTTTCTAAGATTAAGGTAGGTGTTGAAGACCTTATTAAGGCAAGAGAGGCCGCAAAAGCGGTATCAGACAGTCAAAAACAGGCAGAAGATTATTGCAACAAAGTAAAGCCTTATTTTGATGTGATCAGAGAAGCTTCTGATGATCTTGAAATGATGGTGGACGATGAGCTTTGGCCAATGACGAAGTATAGAGAAATGTTATTTACAAAGTAACATCTTTAAAGTTCCATATTAGTTAAACTCCCCGGTATTTCCGGGGAGTTTTTTTTGTTTTATTAACAAAAATGAAAATTAGAGTTTTAAAACTTAAAAGCCCGTCAATAAAGGAAAAGCAATTTATTTTGTTAAAAAATCTTAATAAAAAAAAACCGCAGCCTACCAAAAAAGGGGCATTGCGGTTTGTTTTTCTTTAACATACCTAAATAATATGTTAAAATGTGTTAAAATAAGAACCTGACAATAATCATATCTGGGGTTCTTTTCTCGGAATTTCTACTTTTGTAATGCTTTTGAAAATAAATATTCCTTTTTAACACGGATAATCAAATATATATGAAGAAAAGAGTTTTGTTTTATTTAGTTGCTTTTGTGTCTACGATGTCGTTACAATCTTGTGTTACCAACTATGTAGTTTCAAAACCAGCAACATACATTAAAGAATACAAAACAGATGCCAAACTAGCTTCTATCGACAACAAGAAAATGGAGCAGGACAAGCAGAGATTGATCGATTCTTTCCTTGCTGAAAAGGCAGCTTCTTTAGCTAACGCAAAAAATTCCATTAAAAATTCTGAGATCGCAAAAGCGATTAAATACAATAAAACTATCGATAATATCTTATCTGAGGCAGCCACTTACCTTGGAACACCTTACAGATATGGAGGAACAACAAGAAAAGGCATAGATTGTTCAGCTTTTGTTCTTTCAGTATTCGGTGCTGCGGCTGGTCTTAGTTTGCCAAGAGTAGCAGCTTCGCAGGCTCAGGAAGGGGAAAGAATTGAGAAGAGCGACCTTCAGAAAGGGGATTTGGTTTTCTTTTCCCACGGAAGAAGAATTTCTCATGTAGGTATTGTAGAGAGCGTTTCTGAAGACGGTGAAGTGAAGTTCATTCACGCTGCCACTTCAAGAGGAGTAATGGTATCTTCACTGAATGATTCTTACTGGGGACCTAAATACAGATTTGCCAAGAGAGTGATCAACGAAAACGGAGATGCTTACAACAACTTAGCTGCAACAACAGCTACAACTTCAACAAGTTTTTAATTTTAAATAATTGATTTAAATAATGAATAGGCTGTCCCAAAAGACAGCCTTATTTTTTTTAATTCCATTTCAAATAACATCAAAAAACGGCTTTGAATTTTTTTAATATGTAGGCAAAAGCAACCAATCCGATTCTATTTCCCACAGACCATGACCCCATTGAAGCTTTTACCTCCAGCTCTTATCTGGTATCATTTACCTGATCAATCATTCGACTCTAATTTATCATTGATATTTTGAATATACTCACTGGGAGTCATCCCCACAAATTGCTTAAAGGCTCTGTTAAAAGTAGACTGGCTGGTAAATCCTGCCCCGGTATAAATATACATTAGTGTTATCCTGCTCAGATCATTTTCTTCTATAAGTTTTTTTACATAACTAATCCTGTGTGAATTCACATAGTTGTTGAAGTTAGAATATCCCTGCAGCCTTATTGCCCTTGAAATATAATTGTTGCTTACTTTTAGAATAGTACTCAGGATAGAAATATTGAATTCAGGATTGATAAAAAGCTTATTATTAATCATTTCCTTTTCGATATTTTCAAAAAGTAATTCCGCACCGGACCTATCCTCGTCGTTCAGTTTAACAGGAAGGATAATTTGTTCTTTCTCTTCAATGGCCGTGATGATCTCCAGTTCTCTGATTTTATCTTTATAATAAACAAAAAGACAGATGATAATGATATTAAAACCAATTACTGAGATATCAGTATACCTGGTTTTTTCATAAGGAATTTCTTTAAAATTAAACGGAAAAAAAATGGCGGTAAAGCATATAATTACAAGAATGAGCATAGCATATATAGAAAAAATAAGTCCTTCTTTTTTACCGAGAAAGATATATGCGCCAAATGGGATAGGAACAAGCCAACACAAATTAACAATAGTGTATTTCCAAAAATAGAGTATGAAAAAAAAGATATATAGTGGTGCAATAATGAGAAAGCTTCGTACTCTCTTTTCTAAAAGAAGTGACGGAAAAATAGTGTCAAAAACATAGGCATGAATGAACATAACAACTGCTCCAATCAAACAATAATAAGCTAATACTTCGTGCTTAATGATAAAAAAATATATTAGTGCATATATCAGTAGAATAACCGTCATCAGATAATTATATCTTATTGACAGCTCTCTTTTTAATCTTACTATTTCCTGTTCTCTTAGTTCCGCATTATTCATTTTTTTGTCTTTTTTTAATAGGATTTCAATCAAAAATCACTTTCGACTAAAATAAATAACTGAATACAAGTCAATTAGATTTTCCCATCATTGATTTATCCTTCTATTATTAATATTCAATCAATAGTCACTTTTCACTGATGCTTTCTGCTCATTTATTTCTTAATCCCTAACAGGGCATATAATTTTGCATCATCACAATGAGAAAACAAATAATTTACAAAGGAAAAAATTTATTACCCATTGTTCTCGTATTGGGAACAGTGTTTCCAATGTATGGTAAGTCTGATTCATTAAGACCTGACAGTAAGCTTATTGACAAAAATAATCAAAATAACCATTCTCCTGTAATTTTTATCCGGAAGGGAACTCTTCTTTTTAACGCAAATCAATCGATTCATACTGATAAAAAATCCTCACTTCCGATCAAAACCAAAAAAAGAAAAACAGACAACACTCTTTTTATTTCAGAAGGAACAGCAGTATACAATTTGCAGGATATTGTTGTTTATCAAGAAAAGAAATCAAATATTGCCAAACCTGCGAAATTCTTTACCAAAAACACAAAACCGCATAAAAAGCCAACCGAAACAAGTACAAGCAAATCTGAAAAAATTATAAGCAATTGCTTTTTAAACAATAATAAACGAAACCATTTCATACTAGTTTCGGATTACCGGTCTTGTATTAGTCTCACACAAAATGATTACCATAACCTGCTGATCAATGATATAGGAATCAGCGTTCACCTTCTTGCCTTTCCTGAACGCACTCAATCTGAATATCATGATGATATGGTGTCCTATTACCTTGTAACAAACTTCAACATCCGGCCACCACCTCTTTAAAACAACATAAAGCTATAGCCAATAATATTAACCTTGAAGTCTGCCGTATAATCATAGCAGATAAATAATAACAGAACAAACAATTCGTATTCAATCTATTTTAAATAAAAACAAATGAAAAAAAATATATACACAGCCATAACCTTAACATTATCTTCCTTAGCCTGGTCTCAGGTCGGGATCAACACACAAAACCCTCAAGGTGTTTTCAATATCGATGGAAAATCCGGTGCATCAACCATTAATGCTAGTACGGGTACCCCGACTGCCACACAGCTTAGAGATGATTTTATCGTGACATCTTCAGGAGCTACTGGTATTGGTGCAATTCCTGATGCTTCAGCTATTTTGGAACTGAATGTCAGCCAGCTTGCCTCGGGAAGCCAAAAAGGGTTTTTAGGTCCAAGAGTCGCTTTAACGGCATATAATGATGCAACTACTATCCCCAACCCTGCGACTGGTTTATTAGTATACAATCTGGGAACACAGCCCAGCTTTACTTTTGCAGGTTATGCATATTGGGACGGTACCCAATGGAGGCTTTTAGACGGTCGATCTCTAAAGCCAGGTACAATAGGAACTTTAAAATGCACCGAAGCTAACCTTAATCCACTGACTTATACAGCCGGAACTCCATTCGATGGGATAATGACCATTCCTTATACCGGAGGAAATGGAGGAATATACGGAGGACAGACCATAGGCCCTGTGAACGGGCTTACAGCTACACTTATACAAGGTAATTTTGCGCAGGGAGCCGGTACCTTAAGCTACTCTATTACCGGAACACCAACCGTATCCAGCCCTAATACCACCACATTTCCAATCTCGATTGGAGGACAAACATGTAGCGCAGAAGTTGGCGGAGGTAAAAAGCTGGCACCAGGAGAATATCAGTTCTTTACTTATACATTACCTGCTACCTATATTGGGTTATTAAGTACATATATTGGCGGTGGGTATGATGCTATTTTAGGGCAAAAGGTAAGATTAGACATCAATTTTACCAATAGTTCTAATGCCGGGTCAGGAGCTGTTACCTACAATCCTCGTTTGGTAAATATCTCTACTTCTAACATTAAATTGTGGTATGCAGCATTATCAAATGAAACTAATTATCGTCGTGCTAATGTCCTGGTCGCTCCAGGAGGTTATATGGAAACTGACAACGGAATTTATCTTAACTGGGGAGACAATATGAATAGCAGTTCAATTCCTGTAATAGCAACCAGCTCTAGTGACAATTCCCAGGAGATAGAAACAGTGGATTTACTGGTAGACGGAATCTGGTATAGAATAACTGTTTATGTTTCCGTAGATAACCTAAATGATACTGATGCTACTAATAACATCCGACGTGTCTTTATGACAGCACAGAGAATGTCGGCTTAAATAATTAATTAACTAATGCCCCCATTTTTAATCTTAAAATGCACAAATGATGGGAAAGAATTCATGGGGGCATTTTTTATTTACTAAAGAAATTAAAAAAACACAAAAATGAATTTCAAAAGCATTCATATCGGAGAAATGGTTAAGCAAGAAGTAGCAGACCGAAAAATAGAATTATTCCGCATTTGTAATTTCTTTACATGTACCGAAGAAGAAATAAAAGAAATGTATCAGCAAAAAAGCCTTGAAACGGAAGCCTTGCTGAAATGGAGTAAACTGTTGAATTATGATTTTTTTCGTGTCTATTCACAACATCTTATCCTGTATGCACCACCCACGGCAAAAGTGGGGAATCAAAAATTCAAAGAGACAAAACTTCCCCAGTTCCGAAAAAATATCTATACCCGGGAAGTCATTGATTTCATACTGGAACAGATACAAACAGGTGAAATGACCAAAATGGAGGTAATAAAAAAATATTGGATTCCGAAAACCACTCTTTACAAATGGTTAATAAAACATGGAAAAAAGATGGAAAGCTAACATAGCTCTATTTAGAATTTGATAAAGTATAAAATCTTAACATACAATGAACACAACCAATGAAAAATAATCTTCCGAACTATAAGAGCATTTATTCCGATATATTAAGCAAGAAATTCCCCCAAAAACAAAAAGAATGCGAAGCATTGCTTAGCCAGGAAAGTTTATCTGCTTTAAACATTATTGCACTTAATACAATCATCTTCGGGACATCGGATAAGCAAACCGAAAATTTCAATAAAATGCACCGTTCCTACCGGAAATCTGATATTCTGAAAATATTAGATTATCAGAGAAAGAACAACCTCAATAATACTCAGCTTGCAAGACATTTCAAGTTGAGCCGCAATTCTGTTACAAAATGGAAGAAACTTTTTCAAGTCTGATAATAATGAGTGAATTTGTACCGGGAAACTTGCAAAAAGAGACTGTCTCAAAAGTAGGACAGTCTCTTTTTTATTATAACTATCCTATTTCGATAAAAGAGAGTCTATATCGCTGATACTAATTATTAATTTTAACCCTAACTATTTTTCTCGATTTCTATGTCAAACTTATACAGAAGACCTGAAATTTCAGAAAGAGAGAATTTCGCCTTTTTAAGACGGTTGTTAACAGGATCTATGGAATAATTGAAAGCGGTTCTTAAATCTGCCTTTTCAAGATTGCTGTTTTCGAAAACAGCCCCGCTTAAATCACAATGATGGAACAAGGCATTAGAAAGGTCACATTCTTCAAAATCTGCTTCAATTAATTTTGAATTTTTAAAAATTATCTTTTTAAGGGAAGTTTTATAAAAGCTGGAGTTATTTAAAGAGCAACCATCGAATTGAAATGAGAGTCCGAATTCATTACAATCACTAAATGAAAGACCAAGCATTTTACAATCTTTGAAGTTCACGTCCCTGAAGGCTGTGTTTAAAAGTTTTGCCAGACTCAGATTACATCCGATGAAGTCACAACCGGTGAATTTAAAGCCGGAGAAATCAGCCTGTTCAAAACAGCAGTTTTTAAAGGTACAGTTTTCATATTCCCCTTTTTCTAAAGGATGTTGGGCAAAGTCTGTATTCTCGAAATTTTGGTCTGAAATATAAGATTCTTTCATGTATTTATGTTTTTGTGGTTGTAAATTTAGAAATCTATCTCTGATATGGCAGATTATTACATATTAAATCCATCTCTTTATGATAAACATATCAGATGAGGTTATACCAGACTATTCTTATCCGAATAATTTAATTTAAAGAAAATAAACGTCATGATAGAGAATGCCAGTAATGAACTCCCGCCATAACTAAAATAAGGCAACGGAATACCAACCGTTGGGAAAAGTCCCATAACCATTCCTAAATTGATGGAAAAATGCATCAGAAGGATCGAGGCAAAGCAATAACCAAAAACACGGTTAAAAGTAGATTTCTGCCTTTCTGCGAGATAATAGATTCTGCCGATGTAGATCATGTAACAAAGAATTAGAACGGCACTTCCTACAAATCCCCATTCTTCTCCTACCGTACAGAAAATATAGTCTGTTTCCTGTTCAGGTACAAATTTACCCTGCGTAACGGAGCCTTCGCGATATCCTTTTCCTAAAAGTCCACCGGAACCGATCGCTGTTTTCGAATATAATAAATTGTAGCCCGAAGTATCTCTAAATGCTTTTTCTCCTTTATAAAGAACTTCAATTCTTTCCCGCTGATGCTTAGGAAGTTTTTCTAATATATAAGGAGAAGCGAAAGCCAATCCGCACAAGATAAGAATGGAGCCGGCAATCCCCGAAATAGAAATGACATTCCATGACATTCTGTAATAATTCATGGCAATCCAGCCTCCGGCAATCAGTAATATGGTGATAACTATATAAATAGGGTTAATGGCTAAGGAAACCAGGAAAACACCAGCAAACAGAAAACCGATTCCAAACAGCAGTCCACTTAATCCTTCCCGGTATAACGCGATAAAAAACGCAATAAAAACCAACATGGAACCTACATCCGGAATAGCCAATACCACAACGGCAGGAATACCGATAATTCCTAAAGATGTCCACAGAGATTTTTTATTGCTCAAATTAAAATCCGGCCCTGAAACATAATTCGCCAACATAAGAGCCGTCCCGATTTTGGCAAATTCTACCGGCTGCATGGTAAAGCTCCCAAACTTATACCAGTTCTTTTGTCCTAATATTTCCTTTCCGAAGGGGAAAAGGCCAATCAACAGCAATACCCCCCCGATATAAAAAATACCGGCCATATTTTCGAAAAACTTGCTTCTTCCTACAAAGATGATTAAGCCTACAAAAAGAGAAATACAAAAGAATATCAGTTGTTTTTCACCGAGTTTTGGGTCTACACTGTAAATATTTGCGATGGCAAAACTGCAAAGCAGGAAATATAAACCCAGGCCTATTTTATCTAATCCTTCCGTCCATTTCATTGCTTTGTGGTTTTGGTCTTACTGTTCTTGATTTCTTCTTCTATTTTCTTCTGCAGTTTGGCTTTTTGTTTTTTAACAAATTCAATGCTGTCCTGCATTCTTTTAAGTTTAATGGAATCCGGTTTCGGCTCTACATACAAACCTTTACGTTTCAGATCAGCGATCCATTGCCTTTTATATTCCGGCATAAAGCTGGACGTTGTCATCTTTTTGTAAAGATGTTCTCTCTTCAAGTCTCCCGTAATATATTTTTCTGCAATTACCGTACAAGCCGGGCCCGCCCATGTTGCACCGAATCCTGCATGCTCCATAACCGCTGCCACTACAATTTTAGGCTTATCTGCCGGTGCGATTAAAACGAAAATAGAGTTATCTTTTCCTTGCGGAACCTGTGCGGTACCGGTCTTCGCTAATTGGGTGAAATCACTGGATTTTAAACCAGCTGCGGTACCTCTTAAAACTACGGCTTCCATACCTTTCAGAACCGGGACAAAATGTTTCGGATCTACAAGGGTTTTATGTTTCTTTTTAAATCTTGGATCCGGATTTGGCTTTCCGTCAATGGATTTCACAATATGCGGTGTATAATACCATCCTTTATTGGCAATGGCAGCTGTATAATTCGCTAACTGAAGGGGAGTTACCAGAACATCGCCCTGCCCCATTCCGTTGAATACAGCTCCCGTAGCTAAAGGATCCCAATTTTTATGATCTTTCTTAGAACCACTAGCTTTAAGAATGGATTTCATTCTTTTTTCATAAAATTCTCCGGAAGGAATTCTTCCTTTTGCTCCTACCGCTAAATCATTGTTTAGAAATTCTCCCACACCAAAACTGTTCATGATGTTTTTCCATTCATCAACTCCTTTGGATGGATTTCCCGGATATTTATTAATAATAGCCAAATAGGCATAAGAAAAAAAACAGTTACTTGACACCTGAATAGACGGAATTAATGGATCTGCTCCTCCATGCCCCTTAATTCTTAACCCTCTGTAGTTAAAGCCCCCTCCACAAGGAAAAATAGTATTCTCATCCATTACTCCCATTTGCATAGCCGCCAGAGCTGTGAGCAACTTGAAGGTAGAGCCCGGTGGATAAGCCGCCTGAACAGAACGATCAAAAGTAGGTTTATTCTCATAGATCGTATCTTTGGATAGGGCATATAAGTTTTTAGATTTATTGGGACCTGTAAATAAATTAGGATCAATATCCGGTCCCGTTGCCAAAGTTAATATTTCCCCATTATTAGGGTCAATAGCAACAATAGCTCCATGCTTATTCACCAGCATTTCTTCTGCCATTCTCTGTAAATCATAATCGATGGTGAGTGTAACATCTTTGCCGGTAACCACATCTTTATCTAATGCCCCGTTTTTATAGGAACCAATACTTCTGAGTTTAATATCTTTCTGGATGTATTTCATTCCTTTGATTCCCCGAAGCTCTTTTTCATAAGATTTTTCAACACCGGTCTTTCCAATGAAATCCCCAGGCAGATAATATGTGGAATCTTTCTTTATTTCTCTGTCATTCACTTCACTGGTATATCCTAAAAGGTTTCCGGATGTGGAAACTTCATATTGGCGCTGAGGTCTGGAAACAATACTGAAAGCAGGGTATTTAAAAATGATTTCCTGAACTCTGGCTATATCTTCTCTGCTGAGATTCTTTATGAATGTCATAGGAGTCAGCTTGGAATAATATTTCTCTTTTTTGATGGCCTTGATTCTGCTAATAAAATCAGGTTTTGTGATCCTCATCAGATTACAGAACCCTACAGTATCAAAATCAGGTTTCATTAAAGCCTGGGTAAAGGAAATTTCATAAGCGGGCTGGTTTCCCACCAGAATTTTTCCGTTACGATCAAAAATAACACCCCTTTGCGGAATGATGTATTCGGTTTTAATGGAAGTGTTCGCCGCATTTAAGGCATAACGGTCTGTGAACAGCTGCAAATAAGCAAGTCTTGCCACAAAAATTACGGCAACAACGATAAGAACGGAAAAGATTTTTAAATAACGTGTGTTCAAACTTTCTGTTTGATTTTAAATATTAATGCATATATAACGATAAATATAAAGGAAATTATACTTGTTACCAATACATTAAGTAATATTTCAAAAAATCGGCTAAATTTAAAGAATTCGATGTATTGCACTAAAAGCTGGTGCAAAAATATGCTTGAAAACAGGAATAACAGAAACTGAGCCCACTGAAGGGACTGAAATGAAAAGAAATCTGTAGAAGTGTCTGTGGATGTCCTGAAAATCAAGGTTCTGAAATAGGCGATCAAAGTTGTTGCAAATGCATTGATTCCTCCTGAATTTAAAAACATATCAATAGCCAGACCTATTAAGAAGCTTAAGGCTAAAAATTGGAACTTATTTCTGAAAAAAGGATAAAACATAACGAAGACGGGATATAGCACCGGGGTATATTTCCCGAAAATAGTGATCCTGTTCAAAACAAAAATTTGCAATGCAACAAGAAAAATCATGATTAAAATATCCGTAAATAGTGTCCTGCTAATCATTTTCTTTTTTTATTACGGCCTGCAATGTATCCTGAATTCTCTGTACTTCAGCTTTCTTTAGGTTCTTCACTACATATACTTTGTTCAATGCCCCCATTTTTTCGCTAAGCTCTACAGAAATATCCCAGAAACCTGTTTTATTATCTACTGAATATCCTGCAATGGTCCCAATCATTACCCCTTTAGGAAAAATGGCCGATTTACCGTCGGTGACAACAGTATCTCCAATTTTCAAAGCGACATATTTAGGAATATCTGCCAAATGCATCACTCTTGAATTATCCCCACCCCAGGTTAAGGTTCCAAAATATCCTGAATTTTTTAAAGCAGCATTAATCCTGATTTTATTGACGCTTAAAATTGATTGAACCAGGGCATAGCTATCTGTAGAATTAATCACGATTCCTGCAATACCTTTTGGAGCCATCACCCCCATTTGCGGGAATACGCCGTCTCTTTTTCCACGATTGATCGTGAAATAATTATTCCTTCTGTTGATACTGTTAAAAACAATCTCCCCATCTACAAATGTATAGATCTGGCCTCCTCCCAATGTATCATGAACTTTTCTGAAAACAGGATTCTTTGCCCCTTCTTTTCCGTAAAGCTGTACCATTAAAGCCTTATTCTGAGCGACCAGATCTTCATTGATCTGTTTCAGCTTCAAATAGGAAACTCCTTCATCAATATATCCTGAAACCCAGGAATTGAATGCCGCAGTCTGCCCTGCAATCCAGGATTTCTGCATGGCATTTTTAGAGAATATCAGAACCAGAGCAATAATTTGCAAGAAAATAAAGAAGACAAAAAGTGCGTTCTTCGAAAATAATCTCAGCAAAAATCCCATTCAGATATAAGGTTCGTAAAAGTTAGAATTATTTAATTAAGAAATTGAACTTATCCATATTCTTAAGCGCAATACCTGTTCCACGTACAACAGCTCTCAACGGATCTTCTGCCACAAATACAGGAAGCCCTGTTTTCTTGTGAATTCTGTCTGCAAGACCCCTCAATAATGCGCCTCCTCCTGCAAGGTAAATCCCTGTTTTATAGATATCAGCTGCCAATTCCGGTGGAGTTAAAGAAAGTGTTTCCATTACGGCATCCTCAATTCTGATGATCGACTTGTCTAATGCTCTTGCAATTTCTTTATATCCAACCATAATTTCTTTTGGCTTCCCTGTAATCAAATCTCTACCTTGTACCGGGATATCTTCAATATCTACATCAAGATCTTCAACCGCTGAACCCACTTCAATTTTCACTCTTTCCGCTGTTCTTTCTCCGATGTATAAGTTATGGTGAGTTCTTAAGTAATACGCAATATCATTGGTAAATACGTCACCTGCAATTTTCACAGATTTATCGCACACAATACCTCCTAAAGCCACTACTGCAATTTCCGTAGTACCTCCGCCTATATCGATGATCATATTTCCTTCCGGTTTCTGAACATCAATTCCTACTCCTATTGCAGCTGCCATAGGCTCATAAATCAATTTTACTTCTTTTGCATTCACTTTCTGTGCAGAATCTCTTACCGCTCTTTTTTCTACCTCGGTAATTCCTGAAGGAATACAGATCACGATTCTTAAAGCAGGCTGAATGAATTTACCTTTAATTCCCGGAATTTTTTTGATAAATTCTTTGATCATATGTTCAGAAGCATGAAAATCAGCGATTACCCCGTCTTTCAAAGGACGGATTGTCTTGATATCTTCGTGAGTTTTTCCCTGCATATGTTTTGCCTGTTCCCCCACAGCAATCGGTCTTCCAGTAGAACGTTCTATGGCAACAATCGAAGGCTGATCGATAACAATTTTATTATTATGAATGATAAGGGTATTAGCAGTTCCCAGGTCTATCGCAATTTCTTGCGTAAACATATCAAATAAACTCATATATTTCTTCTGATTTTAAGTTTACAAAGATATAAATTTCATACTACGAATAAAATTCCACTCCTATATAATTTGGTTAAAGTTTTATTAAAATTTGAAATATTTTTTTTAACTATTGGCTCCATTTTCCATCGCATTAAAATTTATCTTAAACTTACCCTTTTATCTATAGTTTTTTACGATAATTATCATATGTATTTTCAGAAAGTGATTAATTAAAAAAAACGTAAATTTGCAACGCTTATGTTACAGTATTCTGATATGCATCAAACATCCAATTTCGCCGTACTTTCTATAAGCTATGAAAAGGCTGACGGAGAAACGCGTGGTAAATTTGCATTTTTTGATGAAAACATTAAAAGTTTTGTTTCCCGAATTCATGATGAAAATTTAGGAGATGCTTTTGTTGTTTCCACCTGTAACAGAACGGAAATCTATACTACCACTCCCAATTACCTTTTAGTTGCGGAAGAATACTGCAAAACTATCGGGGTTCATCTTACAGACTTTCTTCAGTTTGCCAATATTTTAACGAAAGAGGAAGCTTTGACTCATCTCTTCAGAGTGGCCGCCGGATTGGAGAGCCAGATTATTGGTGATTTTGAAATCATCGGTCAGATCAAAAAAGCTTATAACCGTTTCAAAAAAGAAAGGCAAAATTCTAATCCTTATCTGGAAAGGGCAATTAATTCAGCCATTCAGATTTCCAAAAGAATTAAAAACGAAACCGGAATTTCTAACGGAGCCGCTTCAGTATCTTATGCTGCTGTTCATTATATTTTGAACAATCAGAAAAGAATCACAGATAAAAACATTCTTCTTTTAGGAGTAGGTGAAATCGGACAGAACACTGTTGAAAATTTGGTAAAGCACGTGTATCAGCCCAAAATCAAAATTGCCAACAGAACGCAGGATAAAGCGGAAAAGATTTCCCAGAAATACAACATTCCTCATGTTGACTATGCTGATTTTGATAAAGAACTGAAAAATACCGACATCCTGATCGTTGCAACCGGTGCCAAACATCCTATTATTAATTCGTCTCATTTTCCTAATGGAAAAGAAACACTGGTGATTGATCTTTCCATTCCCCATAATGTGGAAAAAGATGTTACCAATAATGAAAATGTGACTTTAGTGGATGTTGATGATCTTTCGAAACAAATTCAGGAAACCATTCAACAAAGAGAAAAAGAAGTTCCGAAAGCGGAGAAGATCATTAAGGAACTAACGAAGGACTTCCTTGAATGGGAAAAAAAGAGAAGGCTGGCTCCTAATATCCATCATTTCAAAGCCGTTTTAAAGAATATGGAGCGCAATGAAATGCATAACTTCTACAGAAAAAATAAATATATTAATGTAACGGATATGGAGCTTTCTGATAAAATGATCCAGAAAATTACCAACCGTTTTGCAAAATATATCATCGATAATCCTTGGAAAGCCGAAGAAATTAGTAAATTAATGCACGAAATATTAGTTGAACAACCAAACAACGAATTCAATGAAAAGCATTAGAATCGGAACCAGGAATTCCGCACTGGCTCTTTGGCAGGCAAGAGAAGTGGCAAGACACTTACAAAACAATAACTATTTAACAGAGATCGTTCCTATTGTTTCCTCCGGAGATAAGAATCTTACACAACCTCTCTATTCATTAGGGATTACTGGTGTTTTCACAAGAGATTTGGATGTCGCATTATTAAATGACGAAATCGATATTGCGGTCCACTCTTTAAAAGATGTACCTACCCAACTCCCTCAAAATCTTGAGCTTATCGCTTACCTTGAAAGGGATTATCCTCAGGATGTTCTGATCAGAAAGGAAGAATCGAGAGATAAAGAATTCCATGAGCTTAAGCTGGCAACAAGCAGCCTGAGAAGAAGAGCATTCTGGTTAAAATATTATCCTGATGCTTCTTTTTCCGATATCCGCGGAAATATACAGACCCGACTTCAAAAGCTGGAAGAGGGTGATTTTGATGCCACTATTTTATCATTGGCCGGAATCAAAAGAATGAAAATGAGCATTGATTACGAAATGCTTCCATTGATGATCTCCGCGCCATCGCAAGGAGTAATCACCGTAGCCGGACATTCGGATAAAAAAGAAATCAACGAAATTGTATCCCAAATTAACCATAAACAAACGCAGATCTGCGTGGAAATAGAAAGAAATTTCTTAAGTACTCTTGAAGGAGGCTGTACCGCTCCTATTGGAGCTTTTGCAGAAATCATTGAAAACCAGGTTCGCTTTAAAGCTGCACTTTGTTCATTAGATGGTAAAAACTGTATTTCATTGGATGAAAATTTTGAATACAATGAAACAGAAAACTTTGGTGAAAAATTTGCCCGGGTTGTTCTTGAAAACGGCGGGAAGGAACTCATGGCAGAAATTAAAAGCAAGATTTAATTGTAAATTCTGGATTTTAGATTAAATTAAGTTTCTTCAATCTTCACCACCAAATATTCAAAAATGAAAATCTTATTTACCAAAAATATAGACCCGTCTGTTATATCCAAAGAATTAGGAAAGGATATTTCAACTGATTATGTTGAGGTAATCAAGATTGACCCTATACAGGTAACTCCATTCGACTTAAAAAACTATTCTTTGATTTTTTCAAGTGCAAATGGAGTAAATTCCTTTTTTAAAAATCAATTTAAGCCTAACGAAGATTTTACGGCAAAAAATTACAATAAGATCTATTGCGTAGGTGAAAAGACGAAAAGAGAATTGAGAAAGCATGGTTTCGGGACTTTTAAAGTGCTGAGAAGTGCAGAAGATCTTTCACAGTTTATCATTGGTAATTGTTCGCACGAAAAGTTCCTCCATTTTTGTGGCAACCTGGCCCTTGATGTTCTTGACAAAAGCCTTCCTTTACAGAATATCAAATACAGAAAAGTAACGGTGTATCATACTACAGAAACCTATCCTACGATACCTGAAAAATATCATGCTGTAGTTTTTTTTAGTCCAAGCGGAGTTCGTAGTTTTGCAAAGCACAATTCATTGGAAGGCATGAAACTGTTTTCAATAGGTGAAACCACTTCCAATGAGCTTAAAAAGCACACTCAGGGAAAAATTTTTACTTCCGAAGGAAAAAACTTAAGCTCTATCTTGGAAATCATAAGAAGGGAGAGTAATAGCAATATATGAATACCTATTGCCACAAAGGCAGTATTGATTGAAATACATTATGATCAAAAACGACCTCTATTTAAAAGCACTTCGCGGAGAAACCGTAGAAAGGCCACCTGTTTGGATGATGAGACAGGCAGGAAGATACTTGCCTGAATTCATTGCGCTTCGTGATAAGTACGATTTCTTTACAAGATGTCAGACTCCTGAGCTGGCTGCTGAAATTACCGTACAGCCGATTCGCAGATTTCCGTTAGACGCTGCAATTCTGTTTTCTGATATTTTGGTAGTGCCACAGGCAATGGGAATTGATTTCAAAATGAAAGAATCTGTTGGACCATGGTTAGACAATCCCATCAGAACAATGGAGCAGGTTCAGAATATTATAACTCCGGATGTGAACGACACGTTAGGATATGTTTTTGACGCTATTGAACTGACTCTTCAAAAGTTAGACAATGAAATTCCACTAATCGGTTTCGCAGGTTCTCCCTGGACGATTCTTTGCTATTGTGTGGAAGGAAAAGGAAGTAAAGCTTTTGATATTGCAAAATCTTTCTGTTTCCAGCAACCGGAAGCTGCTCATTTATTACTTCAAAAAATAACGGATACTACGATTGCCTATTTAAAAAGAAAGGTTGAAAAAGGAGTTTCTGCCGTACAGGTTTTCGATTCCTGGGGTGGAATGCTTTCCCCTGAGGATTACCAGGAATTCTCATGGAAATATATTAATCAGATCGTTGAAGCATTAAGCCCGCTTAGTCATGTAGTGGTTTTCGGAAAGGGGTGCTGGTTCGCTTTAGAAGAAATGACGATGTCCAAAGCTTCCGCTTTAGGGGTGGACTGGACCATCAAACCGGAGTTTGCCAGAACTTTGACCAATCACACTATGACCTTACAAGGAAATTTTGATCCTGCAAGATTACATTCAACACCTGAAACCATAAAAAAAATGGTGAACGAGATGATTCACCGTTTTGGAAAAGACCGGTATATTGCCAACCTTGGACATGGCATTCTCCCTAATATTCCGTTGGAAAATGCTGAGGCTTTTATCAGAGCAGTTGTGGAATGGAAACCTTAAATAACAAAGGATAAAGATCCAGACGTTTAAATTATTTTAGACTCACATAACTTTGGAAAGCTGATATTATCAAATAAAAAAGTCCTTTCAATATTGAAAGGACTTTTTATTATAGTTGCTTGATACAATTCTTCATTAGCTTAGCATTCGTTGTGCTTTTTTTACTCCTTCTACGAGAAGATCTATTTCATCAAAGGTATTATACACCGCAAAGCTTGCTCTTACTGTGCCTGCTATATTAAAGAAATCCATAATAGGCTGCGTACAGTGGTGCCCTGTCCTCACAGCAATCCCCATTTTATCCAGGATCATTCCCACGTCTGAAGCAATTCCTATTCCTTCCAAATTAAAAGAAACTACCCCGGTTCTTTTGGCTTTTTCCCCATATACCTTTAAACCTTGTATTTCCAACAGTTGTTTCTGAGCATATTCTAAAAGAGCATTCTCATGGCTTTGGATATTCTTGTGCCCTATTTTTTCAATAAAATCCACGGCAGCTCCTAAAGCAATGTTTCCGCCTACATTGGGAGTTCCTGCTTCATATTTAAAAGGTAAAGCCGCATATGTTGTTCCTTCGAATGAGCAAGTTGCGATCATCTCCCCACCTCCATGAAAAGGTGGTAAAGACTCTAAAATCTCTTTTTTTCCGTATAAAATACCTGTTCCCATCGGAGCATACATTTTATGGCCTGAAAACACGAAGAAATCGCAATCTAATTTCTGTACATCTATCTGAAAATGCGGTGCAGACTGTGCTCCGTCAATGACAATATACGCCTCTGAGCTTTTCCTTGTTTTGGCAATGATCTCTTCAACAGGGTTTACAATTCCCAAAGCATTGGATACCTGGTTTACAGAGACCACTTTTGTCTTTTCACTTAAATATTGATCCAAATATTCCAACTGAAGAACTCCGTTCTCATCTATAGGAATCACTTTAAGCTTGGCTCCTGTTCTTTCACAAAGCAATTGCCATGGAACTATATTGGAATGATGTTCAAGATAAGAAATGATGATCTCATCATCTTTTTTAAGCTTCTGCGTTAATATATAAGATATAAGGTTCAGGCCTTCCGTTGTTCCTTTGGTAAAGATCACTTCAAAATCATATTCAGCATTTATAAATTTTTGAATCTTTCTTCTGGAAAGCTCCATTTCTTCTGTTGCTAACTGACTTAACGTATGAATACCTCTGTGTACATTGGCATTAAGCTCTGTATAATACTTGTTCCAGACTTCTAAAACTGAATCCGGTTTCTGAGAGGTTGCCGCATTATCTAAGTAAACCAATGGTTTACCATTCACCTGCCTGTTTAATATAGAAAACTGACTTCTGATTTCCTGAATGTCAAACATTTATTACAATTTTATCATTAATGGTGTTCTTATTTAGAACACTTCAAATTTACAGCTTTTTTCCTAAAGAAAGACGGATGAATATGATGATAGATGCAATCTAAAAAATAAAAACCTGCCATATTTGACAGGTTTATATTATTGTTTTTAAGCAAATCTTATTCAGCTGCTGTTTCTTCTGCTGCCGGAGCTGCTCCTTCTTCAGCTACAACTTCTTCTTCATCCTCATCATCCATAGCTGCAGCACCACCTTTCATTGCATTTCTAGACATCTTCACAGCTACTACAACTGCGTTGTCAGGATGCATGAATGTATATGTTTCTGTTTTAATGCTACCGATGTAAAGCTTGTTACCAATTCTTAATGGAGTAACATCTACAACGATCTCATCCGGTAAGTTAGCAGGAATAGCTTTTACTTTCAATTTTCTGAAAGACTGACGTAAAACCCCACCAGCTACAACACCTTTAGAACGTCCGGTAATTCTTACAGGAACTTCCATGATAACCGGCTTATCGTCAGCTAACTGATAGAAGTCTGCGTGAAGAATTTTGTCTGTAATCGGGTGAAACTGAATGTCCTGAAGAACAGCCGGAATTGTTTGTCCGTCAACCTCAATAGATACCGTGTGTGCTTCAGGAGTGTATACTAACCCTTTGAAAGCTTTCTCTTCGGCAGAGAAGTTTAAAGGTGCTTCACCTCCATAAACAACACAAGGAACTAATTCAGCATCACGTAAAGCTTTTGTAGACTTTTTGCCCACGCTTTCTCTTTTTGTACCTTGAATTGTAATAGATTTCATTATAAAAAATTTAAAAAAATTGTTTCAAAAATATTTTGCAAACAGCTAAAAATCAATTAGATAATAAACTTACTGCTAATTGATCGATGCTCATGAACCATCTTCATTACATCTGCAAATAACGGGGCGCAAGATAGCACTTTTATTTTAGATGACAAATGATTTTTTACAGGAATTGAGTCAGTAACAATTACTTCCAACAATTTTGAGTTCTCAATATTCTCATAAGCTTTTCCTGAAAGTACTCCATGCGTTGCCATTGCTCTTACCGTTTTTGCGCCTTTCTCCATTAATATATCTGCTGCCTTGCAAAGTGTACCCGCTGTATCAATCATATCATCAATAAGGATAACATTTTTTCCTTCCACATCTCCGATAAGGAACATTTCTTCCACAACATTGGCTTTCTTTCTTTCCTTATAGGCAATTACAACTTCCGCTCCCAAGTGTCCGGCATAATTTTTCGCTCTTTTTGCACCTCCCATATCCGGAGAAGCAATGGTAAGGTCTTCCAAATTCAGATCTCTGATATAATCTACGAATATAGTAGAAGCATACAGATGGTCTACCGGAATTTCAAAAAACCCTTGGATCTGATCTGCGTGTAAATCCATAGTCATAATCCTTGTAGCACCTGCAGCTGTCAAAAGATTGGCAACCAATTTAGCGCCGATCGGGGCTCTTGGTTTGTCTTTTCTGTCTTGTCTTGCAAGTCCGAAGTAGGGAATCACAACAGTGATACTCTTTGCGGATGCTCTCTTTGCAGCATCCATCATAAGAAGAAGCTCCAAAAGATTATCTGCAGGTGGGAATGTGGATCCTATCAGGAAAACCCTTCCTCCTCTTACCGATTCGTCTAAAACCGGCTCAAACTCACCATCACTGAATTCCTGAAAGTTGATTTTCCCTAATTGCTGCCCATAATGTTGGGCAATTTTCTCTGCCAAGTCCCTGCTTGTCCTTGTACAAAATAGATAACTTAACTGTTCGGCCATTTTTACTTTTTAAAGATTTGCAAATTTAAAAAAAAACCACAAGATTTACTCCTGTGGTTTTTATGTTTTTTGTTACCTTATTCATTATGGGAATTTTACCCCTGAATATTTATTCGGATCAACTTGTGGCAATGTGGATTTATACTTAGCATTAATCGTTTTTATAAACTCATTAGCTACAATAGCATATCCTCTACCCGTAAGGTGAACACCATCTAAAGAAAATGCACCCCCAGTTACAAATGTAGAAGTATACTTTACTCCATCCCACAAAATTCCTGATTTAGAATTCAATTCCGTCATTTTAGCATTCATGTCTACAAACGCTAAGCCTTTGGAATCGGCCACTGTTTTAATCGTATTATTATAAGCTGTAGTTGCCGCCAATACTTTTGCAGTTTCAGCTTCTGTTAATACAAGCTTATCTTCTAACGGGTTTGATGTTCCTCCTCCCGCCTGTGGATTAAGCACTTTGCTTGCAGGCAACAATATTAAATCTTTGGATGTTGTTTGTCTGTATTTTGGTAACCCCGGAACAGCCGTTAAATCCTTATCTACTATAACCGCACCATTGGCAACAGCCCCGGCAGTAAATTTAATCAACCTTCTTTGATATTCAGCATCATTAATTGCTCCCAATGCTTTAGCCTGTGCTAATCCTGCATTATACTGTGCATAACCACCATTTAATTGAGTAACCTGTGCGTCTGTTAAATTTGTCAGAGGCATTGCCGGTATCCTGGTGAAGAAAGGTACATTTGTTACTGTAGGAATATTTGCTATAATTCCTTTTCTGGTCGTTCCACTTGGGAACAATGCACCAACCAAAGCAGTGTAAGTACTATTAAAACCTACTCCTACCGCACCATCAACAGGCGTAATTGGGTTAGATCCATCTCCTCCCGTAGTGGCATATCCTAATACATCGTTATTTCCAATCCATAAAGATATAAAAGTCGGATTCTGAGCTAATGCATCAGCAACTACAGATGAAGTGGTTGAAGTTGCAAATCTGGTATAATATGGATTGGCTAACCCTAATGGAAGGTTTGCAGGATTCCCGTATCCAGGAGCTAATAAATGTGCTACTTTAGCACCCGGAACACCCAGGTTCTGATATGGGCCTCCCGCTTTTACATTGTCCAACGCCGCTCCGGGAGCACTTTCAACAGGTGCAAGACTTCCATTCACCAATTGAAGGGTAAGTTTTCCCGGAAAGCCCGGCAAATTGGTAAACCCGCCTGTATTGTTTGGCATCAACGGTTGTTTAAATTCCCCTCCTCCTGCAAGTTTCATCTGCATTGAAATCATGGAAGGGTACGATTCATTCTGTCCGTCAATATAAAGAGCTCCGTCCCTGTAACCTGAAGTTAAGGAATTTCCTAAAGCAACATATTTGGAGAAGTCTGCCTCTCCAGCCGTCACTTGTATATCTTTTACATCTGTATCGAAATCATCTTCGCAGCTCGTGGTAAAAAGAAGAGCAGAAATAGCGAATGTAGAAATTATAATTTTTTTCATAGTCTTTCAATTAAAAAGGGTTATAAGATAATCCCAGACCTAAATAAAATGCGGTAGCTTTAGCTTGTCCGTAGAATCCAAGATTAGCATTTTTCACATCTCTTGCCTGAGGCATTGCATATCCTCCCGCTATATCTACCCCGAATTGTTTTAGCTTAAAGCCTACCCCTCCAGTAACTACGTAAGTATTAAAGGACGGTGTTTCAGGGATGAAGTTTTCATCAGTATAAGGAGATTCATCATAATAAGCACCTAAACGCCCATAAATCATATCATTAAATGCATATTGAGTTCCTAATCTGAACGTTTTAGCATTTCTAAAGTTTTTAGGAGAAACTGAAACTGTTGGATCTGCCTGGTTTCCAACAGGAGCATTAGCAAAATCTAATGTCAGCTTGCTGTATCTTTCCCATCCGTGATAGTTGAAATCTGCAGAAACCAGCCACTTCGGAGTAATTTTATAAGTAAAACCTATTGTATATTCTTCTACTAAAGGTAAGGTCGCTTTAAAACTGTCAGTTCCTGATGCATCTAATCCTAATAACGGATAAATAGAGGCTGAAGGGAATTTGAATGTCGCTTTTCCATCTTTCGCTTTCATATCAACCGGTGAGCGGTAGGCAACACTCACGTCTAGTTTAGGATCTGGTCTGAAATAAAACCCGAATCCATAACCATGTCCACTTGCTTTACTATCAAGATTAAGCTCTCCTCCAAATTGAGTAATTGCCTTATCCCAGTTTACAGTACCTTTTGCATAGATATAGCTTACACCGAAAGCCAGCCAGTCATTAAATTTATAGGAAACCATAGGCTCAAAATAATAGCTTTTTAGCTCCAATTTCTGAACCATTTCCTTTCCTTCCCAATCATTTGGCCACTGAATGGTACTCCCGAATGGTGTAGAAAAGCTAAAACCAACAGATAATTTTTCAATGGGTCTGTAGGCAATTGCAGCATAAATAGGCGTTCCAGTAGGATTATCTGTCTCCGTACTCTGCAAAGTATTCAGATTCTGAAAGGTAATTTTATTGCTTGCGCCAAACCCTCCGGCAACAATACTTAATTTTGAGGGAATGAATGATATACCCGCAGGATTGAAGAATGCCACACTCGCATCTTCAGCATGAGCACTGGTATGTGCCATTGCCAATTGCTTCACCCCCTGCAAAGAAACCCTGAAGCCTCCCGCATAAGATAAAACCCCCGCCAATAATGCAGTTGATACTAATATTTTTTTCATAGACTATTATTATATAACCCAAATATAAAATTATTTTAGATACGCCTGTTAAAATTTCCCAATAAATTAAACAATAACACAAAAGAAAATTATGTTTGAAATAATACTTTAGAGATCATGCAGTTTAATTAAATAAATATTAGTCAATTAATAATATAAAATCTTTATCCATGGTTCCATGTTTAATATTAAACAGAATTGATCACGAATATTTGAAATTTTCAGAACTACATAAAGATAAAAATATATAAATTTGCAAGATTAAATATATAATATATGAGTTGTGGATGTAAAACATCCGGCGATTCTGCACATTCATGCGGAACAAAATCCGCGAATGGCTGTGAAAGTGTAAATACCTGTGGTAATAGTTATAAATTAAGTGTTTTCGACTGGCTATCCAACATCAACAACCCTGTGGAAAACAGGTGTGATTATGTGGAAGTCAGATTTAAAAATGACAGAAAATCATTTTATAAGAATGTAAATAATATCCCGTTACATATAGGTAGTGTAATCACAGTAGAATCCAGTCCCGGACATGATGTAGGTGTGGTAAGTCTCACCGGAGAATTAGTGAAAATTCAAATGAAAAAGAAAAAATTTTCAGAAGAATCATCACTTAAAATATACCGACCTGCTAACCAAAAAGATATTGAAGTTTGGCAGGAAGCAAGGAAAAAAGAAGATAATGTAAAAATTGAAGCAAGAAAAATTGCCCACAGGCTTGGCCTTGAGATGAAGGTCACAGATGTTGAATATCAAGGCGATGGATCGAAAATCACTTTTTATTATACCGCTGACAACAGAGTAGACTTCAGGCAACTGATCAAAGACTACGCCGCGGCCTTCAGAACTAAGATCGATATGAAACAGATCGGTTTCAGACAAGAGGCGGCAAAAGTAGGGGGAATCGGTTCCTGCGGAAGAGAGCTTTGCTGCTCAACCTGGTTAACGGATTTCAGATCCGTGAACACCAACGTTGCCAGATATCAGCAACTAAGCATTAATCCTCAAAAATTAGCCGGACAATGTGGAAAGTTAAAATGCTGCCTTAACTATGAGCTGGACAGCTACCTTGACGCATTAAGCGACTTTCCGTCCTCTTCTACCACGCTAGAAACAGAAAAAGGTAAAGCTTTCTGTATCAAAATAGATGTTTTCAAAAAGAAAATGTGGTTTGCCTATGTGGAAAATTCTATCGCATGGTATGATTTCGATATTGATTTAGTTAAAAAACTAATCTCGAAAAATAAACGCGGAGAAAAAACGTTACCTCTTGAAGATTTGAAACAGCCGGAAACTTCTTTGCATAGCATTGACCTGATTCAGGAAAATAACGTGGATCGTTTTGAGAAGAGAAAAGGATCTCATCACAAAAACAAAAGTCAGAACAGGCCGAACAACAATCAAAGAAAAAATAAGCCTGAAAGATCCGATAACAGACCGGACAGACCTGAAAATACCAATTCCAACCATCAGCCCAAACAGCAAAAGCCACAACAGGCCCCGCATATGGAAAAGGTAGAGGCAGGTCCTGATGCTGAAAAGAAGCCCAACAACAAGAAAAAATTCAAAAAGAAGTATCCTCCAAAAAAAGATAAAAATGCGTAAATTTTTAGGATTATTACCGCTTATCCTTTTCTTTAGCTGTAACTCTTCAGGAGAAAATATCATTATGAATTCCGTTGATAATAAATGGAATAAGAAAAATGAACAAAAATTTAATCTTGAAGTTTCAGATCCGCAGAATCCTAAAAATATTATATTTGTTGTAAGAAATAACAATGACTATCCTTATAGCAATATAAGGTTCATCGTTAATTTCACCAATCTTCAAAACAAAAAAAAGGAGACCGACACCTTAAACTATATCCTGGCAAAACCTAATGGCGAATGGCTTGGTACAGGTTTTGGAGATACGAAGGAGATATTTTTTCAGTATAAACTGAACTACAGGTTTCCGGCCAAAGGAAAATATGAAATAGGGCTGATCCAGGCCATGAGAAATGACAACCTTCCGGGAATTGAAGATATTGGAGTAAAAATAGAAACGGCTAAACCGTAACCATACATGGAAGAAAAAAAGCAAAACGCAGGAAGCCAGGGAAAAACATTCCCTCTTCCACCCAAAAAAAATAAAAAAGATACCTCTTGGAAAAAATGGGTTAAGTTTATTTGGCTTGGACTCATTGCGGCAGTGGTAGGAATTTCAGCACTTTTCTTTGCGGTTTCCCAAGGTTTTCTTGGTGAAATGCCTGATGTGAAAGAGCTTGAAAATCCGGACATTTATGTTGCTTCCGAAATCTATTCTGCAGACGGGGTATTATTAGGCAAGTTTGAAAAAGAAAAAACGCAACCTATTGCTTATAAAGACCTTCCGCCCTATCTTGTATATGCCTTGCAGGCTAAAGAAGACGAACGTTTCAAAGAACATTCCGGAATTGATCTTCAGTCTGTTGCCAGAGCAGTGGTTTATGGAGGAGGAAGAGGTGGTGGATCTACCATTACCCAACAGCTTGCTAAATTGTTATTTACAGGCGGAGCTTCCCAAAATAAAATTTCAAGAGCATTCCAGAAACTGAAAGAATGGGTAGTTGCCGTAAGCCTTGAGAAAAGATATACTAAAGAAGAAATCGTAACCTTATATTTCAATAAGTTTGACTTCTTATATAATGCCAATGGAATTGAAATGGCTTCCAAAATCTATTTCAATAAGACAACTTCTCAGCTGACTTTACCTGAGGCTGCCATGTTTGTAGCCATGCTGGAAAACCCGGTAAAAAACAACCCGATGCGAAATCCCGAAAAAGCAAAAGCAAGAAGGGATGTGGTATTGGAACAAATGTTGAAAACAGGGTATATTGATCAGGCAACATATGATAAAGCTGCAGCAACACCGGTGACTATAGATTATCATCCTATTAAAAATATCAATGACGACTATTCTGCTTATTATAAATTTTACCTGAAAAAAGAGATAGACAATTATCTTCAGGACTACGAAAAGCAGACCGGTAAAAAACTCAATCTTTATAAAGACGGTTTAAAAATATATGTAACTCTTGATTCTAAAATGCAGAAATATGCAGAAGAGGCTATCAAGGAACACCTTACGGATCTTCAGAAGAGATTTGATGCCGAACAGAGAGGAAGAAAACAAAGACCGTTCTATTACCTGAATGATAAGCAGATTAATGAAGTAATGGTTCAGGCTATGAAAAGAACCGGCCGGTACAAGCAGTTGAAAGCGGCAGGAGTTTCCGAGGATTCCATCATGATGGAATTCAAAAAACCGATCAAAACTTCACGCTTCACCTGGAATGGTGAGGAAGAAGTGGAAATGTCTCCTTGGGATTCTATCAGATATCATAAGCAGATTGCTCAGGCGGGGCTCATGTCTATGGTTCCGGGAACCGGCGAAATCAAAGCCTGGGTAGGTGGAATCGATTGGCAGCATTTCCAATATGACCACATTAAACAGGGAAAAAGACAGGTTGGTTCAACCTTTAAGCCTTTCGTATATGCCACAGCTATTATGAAACTGGGAATGACTCCTTGTTCTGCCGTTTCAAATGGCACTTATAATCATAAAGGATGGCATGTTCCGGGAAGAGGCGGGATGCTGACGCTTAAAGATGCGTTGGCACACTCTCAAAACCCTGTAGCAGCCCGCCTTATAGAAATGACAGGTGTGGATGCTGTTATTCAGACCGCGAGAGACTTAGGGGTAACGGAAGAAATCCCAAGAAACAATACCATTGCATTAGGTTCATCAGACATCACCATTTATGAAATGTTAGGAGCTTACAGTACCTTTGCAAATTACGGAAACTACAACAAGCCTGAAATGATCTGGAGAATTGAAGATGCCAACGGTAGAGTAATCAAGGAAGTGAATGTAGAGCCGAAGGAAGTCATGAACCCATTGTATGCTTACACCATGATCGAACTAATGAAAGGGGTTGCCCAATATGGTACAGCTGCCGGAGAATTAGGACGAAAAGGAATTTCTAAAGACGTGGAAATTGCAGGTAAAACAGGTACTACTCAAAATAACTCTGATGGTTGGTTCATGGGAATCACTCCAAAACTGGCAACAGGAGCCTGGGTTGGATGGGAAGACAGGGCCACGCACTTCTTTGGAACAGGTGAAGGACAGGGAGCCAGAATGGCATTACCGATTTGGGCCATCTTCATGAAAAAAGTATGGGCCGATAAGAGCTTAGGTGTTTCTCCTGATGACAAGTTTGTGAAACCTTCCGAATGGAAAGACGGCTGTTCCGATCTTAAAGGGCTTGGAGCCGGATATGGGGATGAAGGGGGACTTCAGACTATTGATGAAATCAAAAACCCAAAACCTGTAGAACCTACTCCTAAAAACAATATTGAAAAGAAAGAGGAAAACGTTAACGAAAATTTAAATACCGGCGAAGAAGTAGACTTTAATAAATAAACTCTTCTTTACCAATGAAAAGACCTTCCAAATAATCGGAAGGTCTTTTTGTATTATTGGTATATTTGAAGTATGAATATTGACAACATTAAGCAGCCATTTATAAAAGCTTTTCCGGGAGATTTTTCAAACAATCCGGTACAGCGAAATACACCAAAGGTTTTATTTTCAACTGCTAGCCCTGTTGGATTTGAAAACCCTTCTTTAATAGTCTTCAATGAAACTCTTTCTAAAGAGATCGGGCTAGGAAAATATGAAACCAAAGATCTGGACTTTTTAGTTGGCAACCATCTTCCCGAAAGCATCCGGCCTTATGCAACAGCTTATGCTGGACATCAATTCGGAAACTGGGCAGGACAATTGGGAGACGGAAGAGCAATTCTGGCCGGAGAAATCATTAATGAATCCGGACAGAAAACAGAACTCCAATGGAAAGGAGCCGGAGCCACCCCTTATTCAAGACACGCAGATGGAAGAGCGGTGCTGAGGTCTTCAGTTCGAGAATATCTCATGAGCGAAGCTATGTATCATCTCGGAATTCCTACAACAAGAGCGCTAAGCTTATGTTTTACCGGGGAAAATGTGGTAAGAGATATGATGTACAACGGAAATCCCCAAGAAGAAAAAGGAGCCGTTATCATAAGAACTGCCGAAAGCTTTCTTCGATTTGGACATTTTGAACTGATGTCTGCTCAAAAAGAATACAAAATTCTACAGGATCTGGCAGACTTTACCATTAAAAATTATTTTCCGGACATCCAGTCCGAAGGAGCACAGAAATACAAAGACTTCTTTGAAAATGCTTGTCAGAGAACTGCCGATCTTATGGTGGAATGGTATCGTGTGGGCTTCGTTCATGGCGTTATGAATACGGATAATATGTCTATATTGGGAATAACCATCGATTATGGACCTTATTCTATGATGGATGAATATGATTTGAATTTCACTCCCAATACCACAGATCTTCCCGGAAGAAGATATGCTTTTGGAAAACAAGGACAGATTTCTCAATGGAACCTATGGCAACTGGCGAATGCACTTTATCCCCTTATCAAAGACGAAAAGTTCCTGGAAGAGAAGCTAAACAATTATGGAAATTATTTCTGGAAATCTCATGACAACATGCTGTGTGAAAAATTCGGATTTAATGAATTTCTTGACGGGGATGAAGAGTTTTTCATCAACTGGCAGGGATTAATGCAGGAATTACAATTAGATTATACCCTATTCTTTAATCAATTAGAAAATATAACGATAGAAAGTGATTTGAAATCCGCTTTTGAAAATGCCTCCTACACGCATTTAGGAGAAGAGAGCATTAAAAAGCTGGACAACTTTATCAAAAAATATGATGAAAGGCTTTCTAAAAACACTATTTCCAGACAAGAATCTATTAAATTAATGAAAAAAGCCAACCCTAAATTTACTTTAAGAAATTATTTGTTGTTTGAATGTATTGAAGAAATAGAACAAGGTAAAACAGAAATGTTGAACAAATTAATCACTGCCCATGAAAATCCATATGAAGAAATATTTCCTGAATTTTCTAAAAAAAGGCCATCAAAGTATGATGATATCTCAGGGTGTTCCATGCTTTCGTGCAGTTCATAGCCATGAAAAGCAAAACCTATACTTATTAAACTCGCCAATTCAGGTGAGTTTTTTATTTTTGCAAAAACTTTTAACAAGTGTCTTTCAAATTAAAGCTTTACAATTTTTTCAAAACCATCTTTCCTTCATCCTATTCAGAACTGGGAGTCTTTATCTTTTTCACCCTGCTTTACGGCATTTTGGGATGGTACATTGCCCTTGATTATCGGATTATTTATGATTCCAGAATCCCATGGGATTCTTATTTCAGCTTTGATAACCGCTCTATTGTCATGACCGGCGGGAGCTTTGAAAGGCATCCTCTCTCTTATTATTTTTTCAACTGGATAAGAGAATTGGCGCTATATATTTCAGACGGAAAAACCAATGCCGTATTTAGATTAGCTTTAGCGTGGTTCAGTAACCTGGCGGTAAGCTTAAGTATTCTACAGGTTTTCAAGTATTTAAAAAACATCATTGGTTTACCCAATCCGTTAAGTTTATTGCTTATATTCCTTTTTGGATTTTTCTCTACCAATATTCTGTTGTCTTTCACTCCGGAAAACTTTACGTATACCCTGTTTTTACTTACCCTGTACAACCATTATTCTGCCATTAAGCTAAAGAAAGATGAGAAAACTCCGGCTTTAGCACTAACACTAGCAGGAATAACAATTGGCGGGCTAACCATTACTAATATTGTAAAAGTTTTCATCCCCGTTGCATTTGAGAAAAACATTTTTAAAAGCTGGAAAAAATTCGGAAATATTGTTTTCAGAGTTTCCCTTACGTGTGTCTGTTTTATTCTTCTTTACCTGAACAGAATTAATTTTAAATATCAGCATATTTTTGATCAGACCAACAGACAGTATGAAAAGTTTTCTAATGTAAAGTCTATTCCGACATGGGATATGATCGCTTCCTTCTTTTTTGGAGGAAATATCTTATTTTCAAGCTTTATCATCCGGGACAAACACAATATGAAGGGTTTTAACTATAAAGCTCTTATCATGGATGCTTATTCATCATGGGTTCCTTATATTTTCATCTCACTACTTCTGGCCCTTATTTTCTGGAGCTATTTCAGGAATTTTAAAAACAAACTGGCTCAGGTGCTGATGATTTCTTTTTTTATAGATATCATTATCCATTGCGTTTTGAAATTCGGGCTCCATACTTCTTACATTTATGGCGGACACTTTGTTTTTGTCTATCCTTTATTATTGGGATGGTTATTCCATTCGTACAGATCTGCACCAAAGACTTTATCATTTTTAACTGTAGTAATCGGCATTTTACTAGTCTACTTATCGATGAATAATTATTTCCGGATGACAGAATTCTTCCATTTTATGAATCAATATTACCAATAAAAAAAAGCTGAGATTTTCTCAGCTTTTGTTTTTTATATCGAATAACGCTTATTTGGCTTCTGCACAGAATATTCTGTATTGTACCGCAATAGCAGACTTAAAATACTCTCTGACTTTTGAAAGGTCGGAAGCAGCACTTTGCTTAGTAAAATAGCTTCCTGCTAAAATTTTATAATTCGGCCTTAATGATGCATCCGTTTCCACTTTAAGATTAGGAAATCTTCTTCTGAAATAGGCCTTCACTTCATTAGCTTCTTCATTGCTTTTTACGGTAGTAATCTGAATTTTATATCCTAAAATCCGTGGATTTTTTCTACAAATCTCAGCATTGGTAAGCTCCCTGCTTGGGACATAAATCTTAGAAGGTCTTGAAGGTGAATCATCATCATTATCCCTAACAGAAGTATTGCTGGCTGTTCTGGAGCATTTTTCCTCCAAACCTTCCAGAGCTTCCTTTACTTTTGGGTCCATAGACATAATCAGCTCCGTTCCCGCCAAAGTGTCTCTTTTTACAACCTGTTGTGCTTCAACAGTATAAAATCCGAATACAGATAATACTGAAAATATTTTGAATAAATTTCTCATTTAAGCTTATTTCCGCAAATTTATACAAATTAAAAAAATATGCCAAACTAGTTATTTAGAATGAATACAAATTAAACGGAAATGATATTTTCCCTTTTCTATATGCCGTTAAATTTCTGTTAAAAACATTATTTTTGCCGAATTGATTGAATGTTCAATAATTTACTAACATAAGATAATTTAAATGATTAGTTGGAGAAAGCATTATAAACAAACGTTGATCGCAATAGGCTTATTGTTGTCAACCAGTGCTTCAATTTACGGGCAAGACGGCGATCCAAAAAATGGTGAGAAACTTTTCAAAGCAAATTGTACTGCATGTCACGCGCTAGACAAACAAGTTATAGGGCCTCCTTTGAAAGGAGTTGTAGAAAGGCTTAAGAGTGAGCAGGGGCTGGATACAGAATGGCTTCACAAGTGGATCAAAGACAACAAAGCGCTTAGAGCTTCAGGTGACAAATACGCCAATGAGGTTTTTGAAAAATTCAATAAAACTGAAATGTTACAGTTTCCAAATCTTACAGACAAGGATATCGATGACATTTTAGCATACACAACTAATCCTCCGGCTCCAGAACCGGAAAAAACTGCGGAAACGGCTACTGCCGGTGATGCAGCTGCTGCTGCACCAGCAGACAAAACCACTACAAACATTGTAATCATTTCACTTTTAGCCATTGCAGGTTTATTAGTTTGGATCTTAATAAAACTAAGACAATTAGTTAAATTAGGCCAGTCTGAAGACTTAGCAGGACTTAACGAAACAAGAGTTCGTTCTTTCAGTGAAATCTACCAGAAATATCACTACGTAGGTAAAGGATTATTGGCTATCCTGGCTATTTTAGCGACTTATGGAATTTGGAACTGGATCATGTGGATCGGGGTTTACAAAGGATATAAGCCTGAACAGCCTATCTACTTCTCTCACAAAATCCACGCCGGCGAAAACAAAATTGACTGTCAGTTATGTCACTCCAGTGCTAAATACGGTAAAGTTTCTGAAATTCCATCCATGAACGTTTGTATGAACTGTCACAGAACAATTTCTGAGTACAATGGCAAATACATGGAGCCTGGAAAAGACAAGGCATTCTATGACGGGGAGATTCAGAAAATTTATGCCGCTACAGGTTGGGATCCTGAGAAACAGCAATACACAGGAAAAACTCAGCCAGTAGAATGGACAAGAATCCACAATATGCCGGATTTCGTATACTTCAACCACTCACAGCACGTTGTAGCAGGAGAACAAGCTATCATCAACTCTTTCAACAAGAAAAACCCAAATAACAAAATTGATGTTGTTTGTAAAGCTTGTCACGGAAAAATAGACACGATGAATGTTGTTCAGATGGCAAATGATTTCACAATGGGATGGTGTATTGAGTGCCACAGAACTACAGAGATCGATATGAACAACGGTTATAATAAAGAGTACTTCAAGAATCTACATGACAAGTTGAAAAAACAATATCCTCAGGATGGAGGCAAGATTACTGTAGATGCAATTGGAGGTCTTGAGTGTGGTAAATGTCATTATTAATAACTAAAAATTAGAAGTATCAATGGCTTCAAACAAAATACAATTCAGAAGTATTCATGAACTTAAAGATCCTGCTTTAAACAATAAGCTGGCTCAGAAAGAGTTTCAGGAAGAAATTCCGGTAGAAGATTTCCTTGGAGATGCTGAACAAAACGGATCTAGTACTTCAAGAAGAGATTTCTTAAAATTATTAGGTTTCTCTACTGCAGCGGTAACTTTAGCTGCTTGTGAAGCTCCGGTAATTAAAACAATTCCTTATGTGGTAAAACCACACGATATTATTCCGGGGGTTCCTAATTATTACGCTTCCACTTATTTTGACGGTTTCGACTTTGCTAGTGTTTTAGTAAAGACTCGTGAAGGAAGACCCATTAAAATAGATCCAAATCCTGCTGCAAAAGATTTGGGTAAAACCAATGCAAGAGCTCAGGCAAGTGTACTTTCTCTTTATGACAACGATAAAGTAAAGCAGCCTAAACTAAATGGGAAAGACGAAACTTTCGATAAAGTAGATGATTTCGTTCTTAAAGGTTTAGCTGAGGCTCAGGCAGGAGGAAAAAAGATTGTGCTTTTATCACATTCTTTACCTTCACCTACTTTCAAAAAACTATTTGCTGAATTTAAAGCAAAATATCCTACAGCAGAATTAGTAACTTATGATGCTTTCCCATACTCCGCAGCTCTTGATGCAGCTCAGGAAGTATTCGGACAAAGAGCATTACCGGTTTACGATCTTTCAACCAGTGAACTAGTAGTTTCTTTCCAGGCAGATTTCTTAGGAGATTACAATGCTTCAAGCTTAGAAACTTCCTATGCGGCCGCTAGAAAACCGGGGAAAAACATGTTGAGACACATTCAGGTGGAATCTAACATGTCCTTAACAGGTGCTAATGCTGACGAAAGAATCAGTTTAAAACCAAGCTTAGTAAACAAAACATTAGTTGAAGTTTATAACGCCATCGTAGGAGGTGGAACTTCTGATAAGACCGCATCTGAAATTGCTAAAGAATTAACTGCAAAAGGAAGCAAAGCAGTTGTTTTTGCGGACGGTTCTAAAGGAGCACAGGTTTTAGCTCACTTAATCAACCAGAAATTAGGCTCAGTTGCTTTCACTGGTAAAGCTAACTTACTTAAAGAATTTGATAAGGCTAGATATCAGGAATTCTTAGGATGGATCAATGCTGGTCAGGTTGGAGTATTAATTGCGAACAACGTAGACCCTATCTATTCTCATCACAAAGGGGCAGATTTTGAAAAATCTTTATCAAAAGTTCCTTATGTGATTGCCATTGCCGATAAGAAAAATGCAATGTATAAAGCAGCGAAAGCTGTAATTCCTGTAGCTAACTGGCTAGAGTCCTGGGGAGATATTGAACCTCAGACAGGAGTTTATTCTTTAATGCAGCCTACGATCCAGAAAATCTACAAATCAAGACAGATCGAAGAATCTCTATTGGTTTGGAAGAATGGTAAAAACAACGCGGCTAATAACTACTATGATTATTTAAAAGCAAATGCTACTTCTTTATTAGGAGGTACTTCTTTCAATAAAGCATTGTACAACGGTATTAATACTTCTGCCAATGCCACAACATTGGCTTACGCAGGAGGAAATGCGGCTCAGGCAATCGCTGAATTGGGGAACTTCAAAGCTTCTGATTTAGAATTGGTACTATATACCAAGACTTCAATGGGAGACGGAACTCAGGCCAACAACCCTTGGTTACAGGAGCTACCGGATCCAATCACAAGAATGTCTTGGGATAACTATTTGACCATTTCTCGTAAAGATGCAGAGAGATTAGGAATTGAGAACGATCTTAATGCGAGAATGCAGTTAGATGGTTCTATCGTAAATCTTACTGTAGGTGGAGTAAAAATAGAAAATGTTCCTGTATTTATTCAACCGGGACAAGCTGAGGGATCTGTAGGTCTTGCGCTTGGGTACGGTAAGAAAAACTCGGGGGCTACAGCAGATACAGGGGTAAACGCTTATCCTTTATTTGATGGTTCAAATCTGGTTCTATCTAATGTTAAATTAGAAAAGACAGGTGAAGATCATGAATTTGCGGGTATCCAGCTTCAAAATACATTAATGGGACGTTATGAAATTGCTAAGGAAGTTCCTTTGGCTGATTTCTTAAACGTAGCGTTTGACGATGAGCACAAAGGATGGAATAAGCCTTTGGAATACCACACAATCAGTGGGGCTCTTCCTGCAAGAAAGATTGACCTTTGGGATGCTTTCGATGATACAGACGGACCTCACTTCAATTTATCAATCGACCTGAACTCTTGTACTGGTTGTGGAGCATGTATTATTGCTTGCCAGGCTGAAAATAACGTTCCTGTTGTTGGTAAAGAAGAAATCAGAATGTCGAGAGATATGTACTGGTTAAGAATTGACCGTTACTACTCTACTACACAGAAAGTTGAGGTATATGAAGGATTAAAAGAAGGAATGGCTGTTCCTGAACTTTATGGAAACAGAGTTCCTCTTCTTACAAGCGAAGGTGCTTTAGACCACCCTGCAGATAACCCGGATGTAATCTTCCAGCCGGTAATGTGTCAGCACTGTAACCACGCTCCTTGTGAAACAGTATGTCCGGTAGCGGCTACTTCACACGGTAAGCAAGGACAGAACCATATGGCTTACAACAGATGTATCGGTACAAGATATTGTGCAAACAACTGTCCATATAAAGTGAGACGTTTCAACTGGTTTACTTATAACCTAAACGACAAGTTCGATTTCAACATGAACAACGATCTTGGAAGAATGGTGCTAAACCCTGACGTAGTGGTTAGAACAAGAGGGGTTATGGAGAAATGTTCAATGTGTATTCAGGAAACTCAGGCTACTATTTTAGCAGCGAAGAGAGAAAACAGAAAAGTAACAGACGATGAGTTCAAAAAATCTTGTGCTTGTGCTGCTGCTTGTTCTACCGGAGCAATGACGTTTGGAGATATGAATGACAAAGAATCTGAAGTTAGAGAACTATACTCCAGCAACAGAAGATATTATTTACTTGAAGAGATCGGAACAAAACCAAACGTGTTCTATCACACTAAAGTAAGAAACAGAGTAGAAAAATAAAGTTTAAATAATAAATAGGTAAAAAATGTCAGGACATTACGAAGCTCCGATAAGGGAACCTCTAATTATTGGTCACAAAACTTATCACGATATCACAGAAGATATTGCACGACCTATCGAAGAAAGAGCAGGTAAATTATGGTGGATCTCATTATATGCAGCCTTAGTTCTATTCATTTATGGATTCGGGTGTATCGCTTATACTATCGGAACAGGTATTGGAGCATGGGGACTTAACAGAACTATTAACTGGGGTTGGGATATTACTAACTTCGTATGGTGGGTAGGTATTGGTCACGCCGGAACCCTAATCTCAGCGGTATTATTATTATTTAGACAGAGATGGAGAATGTCTGTAAACAGATCAGCAGAGGCGATGACGATCTTTGCGGTTGTACAGGCGGCAATCTTCCCTGTAATTCACATGGGTAGAGTTTGGGTAGGATATTGGGTATTCCCATTGCCAAACCAATTCGGTTCTCTTTGGGGGAACTTTAACTCTCCTCTACTTTGGGACGTATTTGCGATCTCTACGTATTTCTCAGTATCTACAGTATTCTGGTTCATGGGATTGATTCCTGACTTTGCAATGATCAGAGACAGAGCTAAAACGCCTTGGACTAAAAAGATTTATACATTCCTTGCATTCGGTTGGGGTGGTAAGGCAAAACACTGGCAAAGATTCGAAGAATTATCTTTGGTATTAGCAGGTTTGGCAACTCCACTTGTATTCTCAGTACACACTACCGTATCCTTCGACTTCGCCACTTCGGTAATTAAAGGATGGCACTCTACGATCTATCCTCCTTATTTCGTTGCCGGTGCAATTTTCTCAGGATTTGCAATGGTACAAACGCTATTATTGGTTGCGAGAAAAGTTTGTCACTTGGAAGACTACATCACTATGTATCATATCGAGATTATGAACATCGTAATCATCGTAACGGGTGGTATGGTAACTGTTGCTTATGCTACTGAATATTTCATCGGATGGTATTCCGGGTCAAGATACGAAGACTTTACTTATCTTTCTCCGGGAGCTGCCGTAGGACCTTACTGGTGGGCTTTCTGGTCGTTGATCATCTGTAACCTTGTTATCCCGGCTTCTTTCTGGTTCAAGAGAGCGAGAACGAATATTATCTGGACTTTCATCGTTGCATTAATTATCAACATCGGTATGTGGTTCGAACGTTTTGACATTATCGTTATCAACCTTTCAAGAGACTACTTGCCAGGTTCATGGACGATGTTTAAGCCAACAATCATTGATGTGGGTGTATATTTAGGAACTATCGGATTCTTCTCTGTATTATTCTTATTATATGCAAGAACATTCCCTGTAATTGCACAGGCTGAATTAAAATCGATTTTGAAAATCTCAGGTGAAACTTATAAAGCAAAAGAAGGAGATGAGCACCACTAAAATTGTATACGGACTTTATGCTGATGACGACGATTTAATGAACGGCGTTAAAGCATTCAACGATAAAGGAATTAAAATTAACGAAGTTTATACTCCGTTTCCGGTCCACGGACTAGATAAAGCTTTAGGGTTAAAGAAAACAAGAATTTCTGATGCCGCTTTTATCTACGCTTGTTATGGTGTTACGATCGGTGCAACTTTAACATGGTACGTAATGAACCATGACTGGCCTCAGAATATTGGTGGTAAACCGGCTTTCGACTGGGGACATAATATGCCTGCATTCGTAGTTCCCATGTTCGAATTAATGGTATTCTGTGCTGCTCACATGATGTCATTGACTTTCCTGGTAAGAAATAAAATGTATCCTGGAGCTCCGGCACAAAACCCGGATCCAAGGACTACTGATGATAAATTCATGATGGAATTCGTAACTGATGATGTAGAATCTGTAAAACAGTTACTTATTGAAACTGGAGTTGAAGAAATAACTGTTAAAGATGCTTAAAATGAAAAAGAATGTATTAAAAATTACAGCAGTTTTAGGTTTAACAACAGTTTTACTTAACTCTTGCGGACCAAAAGAAAATGTACCATTGGTATATTTCCCGGATATGTACTTCCCGGTAGCTTATGATCCATTAATGAAAGCAGAGGATGCTTATTCAGATCATGAAAATGAAATTCCTGCTTTTGTAAGAAATAATGGAGCAACAGGTCTTTCTCCGGTAGAAGGAACAGTGGCTCAAAATAAAGACGGTGTTTTTGAAGAAAGCTTGCTTCCTAAAAACCCGGATCAGTATAATGCAGGTTACGATGCTTCGAAGACAGTTACTGCTTCTCCTTTAAACCCGGCTAATGCAGCTAAGGATATTGAAAGAGGAAAGTTCTTATTTGAGCGTACATGTGCTGCTTGTCATGGTGTAGGAGGAGATGGACAAGGCCCGATTGTTCAAAGTGGAGCATATTCTGGTGTACCAAACTATGCCGACAGAGAAATTACAGTAGGATCTGTTCATTATGTATTAACAAACGGTAGGAATGCGATGGGATCTTATGCAGGACAATTAAATCCTGGAGACAGATGGAGAGTAGCCATGTATGTAATGAGTGCTTTCAAAAAAGGAGCAGCTCCGGCAGCAGCTACAGCAACGACAGCAGAGGCTAAACCTGAAACTACTACTGAAACTAAAAAATAAGAAAAGAAATGTATAGTTTTTCACCAAAATTAAAATCAACTTCTATAATACTCCTTGTTGTAGGTTTAGTTTTATTTGCTATTGGTTTCTTTATGAACAAAGGAATCACTACAGAACAAATTGAACACATGATGGAGGCTGTTCATTCTTCAGGGCACAATGCACCTACTCACTCAAGTGAAATGGTAGGTCCTCAGGATCATGCAGCTCATTTGGAGCATGCAACTTTACAGGTTCATAACCAGCCTTTGGCGGCAATACATTTTGTAGCTGTATTTTTCTTTGGAGTTAGCTGCTGCGTATTATTCTTTTATTCTATTCAGCACGCTGCACATGCAGGTTGGCCAATCATCATTACAAGAGTAATGGAAGCTATCGCTTCTTATATCCCTTATGGAGGTGCAATTTTGATCATCATCATGTTGTTAAACATTACTCACAATGGGCACTTATTCCACTGGATGGATCCTGAATTGACAGATCCAAACTCCCCACATTTTGATACCATCTTATTCGAAAAGAAAAAATTCTTAAATATCCCTTTCTACGCATTCAGAACTATCCTTTACGTAGTGGGAGCATCTTTCTTCGCATGGAAATTAAAAGCGATGTCTAAGAAAGTAGATGAAACAAAATCAAGAGTAGATTATCAAATGCTTTACAGATGGGCGGTTGGATACATTGTATTCTTCGGATTCTGTTCTGCAGCCTGGGCTTGGGACTGGTTGATGTCTATTGACCCTCACTGGTATTCAACGATGTATATCTGGTATTCCATGGTGAGCTGCCTTTCAAGTGGAATCGCTGTCATCATTCTTTTCAGTGTTTACTTAAAGAAAAACGGATTCTTGCCACAGTTCAATGATAATCACTTACATGATTTAGGAGTATTCCTTTTCGCTACAAGTATGCTCTGGACGTATACATGGTTTGCGCAGTTCATGTTGTACTGGTATGCAAACGTTCCGGAAGAGGTTAACTACTTCTTCGGAAGATTCCAACACTACTCTCCTACTTACTTACCGATGTTGATCATCAACTTCTTATTACCGTTATTGGTATTAGTAAGCAGCAGCATCAAGAGAAACTACAAAGTAGTAACAACTATGGCTGTAGTAGTTCTTTTAGGACACATTCTTGATTACTTCAATATGGTAATGCCGGGAACAGTAGGACCATACTGGAAAAATCCTGAAGTATTCATCTTGATCTTAGGAGCAATCTTATTCGTAGCGGGATTATTCATGTTCACTGTATTAACTGCACTTTCTAAGCTGAAGTTAATTCCTACAGGAAACCCTTACTTACACGAATCTGAAATTTATGAGTATCCTTTCTAAGGACTTGTACAAATAAACTATAAAGACTGATTTCTAAGAAATCAGTCTTTTTTTATGAATGTATATGGACAAAAAAATTATTTCCCAGGCAACCTTTTCAAAATTTAAGTGTCTTATAAATAGACATCAGAATGATAACTATTAAATATCCTATTATGAAAAGAAATTATTTGCTATATGTTTTATTTTTACTCATTGTAAATTTCATCAACGCACAAACCATTACTTTCATTTCTGAAAATACCAACAAACCTTTACCCAAAGTATCAGTTTTCGGAAAAGACGGAAGCATTTTAGCGTATTCCGATATTGATGGCAAGATTGAAAAGCAGGCTTTAACGCCATCACAGGAAAAATTTCAATTGGTATATGATAACTACCCTGTTGCAACTCTATCTTATTCAGATTTTGATAAAGAGGTTATTAAAATAGATGATAAAGTAAGAGAAATTGAAGCAGTGGTCATCAAAAACAACAAACCTGCAAAATATGTCTTTGTAAAAGGAAACTTCAACACATATGTAACCCTTAACAATAAACTCAACTGTTATGCCGATGGAGTTGTCACTTATATTTTTGATAATAAGTCGAAAAAATTAAAAAGTACCCACATTGAACAATACAGAATTTTTCGATTGGAAAATGTAAGCATGGACCGAAAGCAACTTTCATCCTGGGATTATGATACTTTCTTAGAAGTTCCAAAGATTAAAAATGTTGGCAATGTGGAGGAATATAAAACCAAGAACACAAGATTCAAAGAATTAAAAGGAGCCCGTAAAGATGAAGTGGAAATTACCGGAGAAGCATTGCAAAAAAAAGAATTCGCTTTATTCGGTTATCGTTTTTTTGATTTCAGAAGTATTTTGAATATAGCTTATGAAAAGGATTCCAAAAAAACATTAAAAGATCTTCTTGAATATAACGAAATTGAGTTTTTAAAACTAAAACATAAAAGTGAGCCGGAATACAATGCAGTTGTTGTTTATAGTAACTTCTATCCTACCGAATTAAATTTCAAGAACGATAATGATATAGAGAAAGTAAAATTCAATACCAGTAACAGTAATTATCAGAATAATTTCTGGGAAGAAACTTCATTTCCGAATATGCAGACTGTTTTCAGTTCTTATTTCAAAGATGATCTGAAAGAAAAGCAAAACTCCAGCTCTGTAGGTACTAAAAAATAATTCACTAAAGTTTTCAAAAATACACGGATCATGAAAAAAATATTTCAAATTCTATTAGTTTTTTCTTTCGCCATAATTAATGCACAAAATATGGCCAATCGTTTTTTCTATGAATTAACTTATAAGCCCAACAAAGATTCTGCAAAGCTGGAAAAGGAAATGATGACTTTAGATATAGATAAAAATAAGTCGGTCTATCAATCCTACGAACTCATAGGTTTGGATTCATTGGCAAACGTAATGATTCAAAAAGCAATGGAATCCGGAAATATGCCGGACGAAAAGAGTCTAAGCAATAGAAAACCCACCCAATTCCTTCATAGGATCTTTAAAAACTATCCTGTACAGGAAATAGTGTATAAAGACCAGATATTAATGGATTATTATTCCTACCGCGAAAATCCCGGAATTAGCTGGAAAATTTCTGATGAAAAACAGAAATTCGGAGCCTATACTACTCAAAAAGCAACCACGGAATTTGGAGGAAGAAAATGGATCGCCTGGTTTACTACAGAAATTCCTTTCCAAGACGGCCCATACAAATTCTACGGACTTCCGGGACTGATTGTAAAAGTTGAGGACGATGCTAAAAACTATTCCTGGGAACTCAAAGGCAATAGAAAAATAGATCAGATTAAAGACACTTTATATACGGAAGGATTGATAAAGCAATCAGGATTATCAAGTTCCAAAGAAATTTCAAAAGAAAAGTTTCTGGAAAAATACGAGCAGTATAAAAATGACCCCTTAGCAAGCATGAAACAAATGCTTACCCAACTCCCCTCAGAAGTGAAACTCCCTGATGGTTTTTCTATATCACAGGAAATGCGTGAAGCAGAAAAAAAGATGAAAGAGGAACTGAATAGAAACAACAATAGCATAGAACTTCAGGTAAAAAATAAATAAAAAGAAAATAAAAATACTTACTAGTAAAGGTTTTTATTAAATTTGTAGCAAACCGAATAAAAATGAAAAAGTTTTCTTTTCTTTTGATTTTTAGTTTGCTGCTTTTTACAGCATGTAAGAAAGATCATGTGGATGCTACCAGTACAAAGACTCTACAGTCCAGTATTAATGATATGGCATCCAGTCTCCCGACCATTAAACAAATTAAGTTTAACGAGGCTCTATATATTCTGAAAACTTTTGGAGTAGAAGCTGATGGAGACATTAATGAATTGAAAGCTCTCGGGCAGCTGATCAACGGCAAAAAAGTTCCTGAAATCATGACCATGGCGGATCAGGTAGCTCAAAAAAACGGAATTGAATGGGCAAGTACAGCACCTCCTTCATTAGGAGAAATGAATATTTTTGGGGATGAAACAGCCAAGGAAAGTGATCCTAATGATGTAAAAGCAAATTCCCTGAGTCTTATAACAAGACCAACCGGTGATAACGGAGAAGGTGCAACTGCTATTCAGATCATTCCAAGATTAGTGGACAATGCGGGGAATCCTGTTGCCTTCACGGGTGCCGGACTGGAAACTACTTTAGAAGTTTTCAGTAATGGCGTAAAACTTTCAACCGCTAAAAACCTAATGCAGGATAATAACTTCAAAGGATTTAATTTAAAATTCTCATCTATTCCTGCTTCAAAGGTTGTGGATAATAAAATTGATATTACGGTAACTGTAAAAACTACGGCTAAAACATTCAAAATGTCAAAAATAGGATTAGACGTAAATCCTTCAGCCCTGAAAGTCCCTGTTCCTCCAAAAGTAGATTCTACAGCAGTGAACCAGGATCCGGCAGTTATAGATCCTAATAATCCAAATGCCAATCCAACAAATCCAACGGACCCGAATGCAACATCTACTCCGAAGCAGCCTACAGCGGATCCTAAAACAACCGTAAACAAGTTTTTAAATAACGTAAGTTCCCAAAACCTTAAAGCTGCTTTCGATGCTTCAAGCAATCCAAGCTGGGGAAGCTATGAGTCTTTCTCCAATCCTACCTCAGGATTTGGGTCGATCAAGAATGTAAGTGTAAAAAATATCACTACGAATGCATCGAATCCTAGTAGTGCAAGTGTGAATGCCACTTACGATGTAACAGACAAAAACGGAAGAGTAACTTCTCTGAAAGCCACTTTTGGACTTAAAAATGTAAATGGTGACTGGAAAATTTCCAGCTATAAAATCAATCCGTAATGGCTTCACAGGAACTGATCAGAAAATTAGAAGATACCATAGAAAACATCCCTGATTTTCCCGTCCCGGGAATTCAGTTTAAAGACATATCTCCTATATTTCTGAACCCCAAATTATATGAAGACGTTATTGAAGACCTTGTCGCTTTCAGCAAAGGAAAAGTAGATGCCGTTTGTGGAATAGAAAGCCGTGGTTACTTATTCGGAATTGCTATTGCTGTTGCCTTAGAAGTTCCATTTATTCTGATCCGTAAAAAAGGGAAACTTCCGCCTCCTGTTATTTCAGAAAAATATGACCTTGAGTATGGAAGTGCAGAAATAGAAACCCGTGAAGGACAGATTCAAACAGGACAGCGCATTCTCATCCATGACGATTTGCTGGCAACAGGAGGAACTACAGAAGCGGCTGCGAAGCTGGTAGAAAAACAAGGCGCAAAAGTTTCCCAATTCAGTTTTTTAATTGGTTTGAAAGGATTGAATGGAGATGAAAAGCTGAAAAAATTCAATGCGGAAGTCTATCATATCTTAGAATTTTAAGAGCAGGAATGGAAAAGCTGAAAGCGCATTTCGAAGAAATAATTGAATTGACTGATGATGAATTTGCCTATATTCTCTCGCATTTTACTACAAAAAAATTAAAAAAACATCAGTTCCTCATTCAGATAGGAGATAAGGTAAATCATACGTATTGGGTAAAAAAAGGACTGCTAAAAGCAGCTTATACGGACGAAAAGGAAAAGGAGCACATTTTACAGTTTGCGATGGAAAATTGGTGGATAACAGATTATCAAGCCTATTTTACCCGCACAAATGCTATACTCAATATTGATTGTCTCGAAAACTCGGAGCTTCTGTGCCTGTCTTATGAAAACCGTGAAAAGCTGTGCAGAGAAATGCAAAAAGTTGAACATTTTTTCAGAAAAAAAGCCAACAGCGGATTTATTGCTTTGCAAAAAAGAATGCTTTCCTTTATGTCAAATAATATAAAAGAACGCTATGAAATCCTGCTTTCACAATATCCTCACCTCTTCCAAAGAGTTTCAAAGACCATAATTGCATCTTATCTTGGAGTTTCGAGAGAATCTCTGAGCAGATTAAATACTAAGCTGTGAGATTTATCACAAAATATTTGTGAGATCCTTCCTTTTACCTCAGCTATTATAAATCCATTTTTGTATTAAGATTTAATATAAAATGAATTTAAATATGTCTCTGATGAAAAATATGTTTGCTATCTGTTTCTTGATAATAAACATTACTATTTACAGTCAAAAAACAAATAACAATGTTCAGATCAGCATTTTTGCTGAAAGCCGGCATCAATGGACCGGTATTGCCATTTCCAAAACGAATCGTGTTTTTGTTAATTTTCCAAGATGGTCTGCAGAAACTCCTGTCTCAGTCGCCGAAATTATTAATGGGAAAATTATTCCTTTTCCTGATCCAAACTGGAATAATTGGACAGAAAACACAGGGCGAAAAAATCAGTTTATCTGTGTTCAAAGTATATATATAGACCATAAAAACCTCCTTTGGGTTTTGGATACGGGCTATGAAAGGTCAAATGACACAACAAAAGGGGCGCGCTTATTTTGCTTTGACCTCAACAACAATACTCTTAAATACGAATATATATTACCCGTAGAAAAAATAACACATAAAGCCTATTTAAATGATTTTAGGGTTGATCATAAAAATCATATGGCTTATTTTACAGATTCACAGGTCGGCGGCCTGGTTATCTTAGACTTAAACACAAGTGAAGTCAGAAGAGTTCTTGCAACCCACTACTCTACTTTAGCAGAAGTAGAAAAGATAATAATAGAAGGCTATGAAAGAAATCATCCCGTACATTCAGATGGAATAGAGCTGGATCCTGAAAGCAGATATGTATATTATTGTTCACTGATGGGCAAAAATATTTACCGTATACCTGTTTCTTCTTTATTGGATAAAAATCTGTCTGACTCATCCCTGGAAGCAAGGGTGGAAAAATATGCAGAAACCGGGGCTAATGATGGGATAATATTCAACAAAAAGGGAGATCTTTTTCTGAGTAGTTTAGAAAAAAACGCAATCAGTAAAGTAAACAAAAAAGGCATTTTTGCTGAAATAATCCATGACAAAGCTATAAAATGGCCTGATTCTTTTGCTTTTGATCGCCGTGGAAACCTCTATTTTACTACCTCTCAAATACATTTACCAAAAGAGAAAAGAAATACTTACAAAATATTTAAATTGAAGTTTTAAAAACAAATCAAGAAAATCTTTTGATATTTAGGCCCTCATAAGCAATATTCATCATTTATATTTTGTAAATCATTCAGAAACAATTAAATTTGCATTTCAATTTTTAAGAATTTATGGCAAAACTTACAAAGAATGCTCAGAACGAGCAAGAAGGTAAAGAAACAGTGGAGTTTTTTAAAGACCTTGATAAAGAGGCTTTAAATACTGAAAGATTCCTTGAAAAATATTCAAAACCATTAAGTATTATCTTTGGTCTATTGATAGTAGGTGTATTAGGTTTTTTTGGTTACAAGCAATTTATTGTTGCTCCTAAGAATGCTGAAGCAGTAAAAAGCTTCCTTGCCGCACAAAAAAATCTTACTCAGGGAAAAGATAAAGAAGCTTTAGGAGGAAACTCTGCTGCAAACCCTGGTTTCAAAGGGACTTACAACGAGTATTCTTCCACAGAAATCGGTAAACTTTCTGCCTATAATGCTGGTTTATTGAAATTCAAAGAAGGAAAATTCCAGGAAGCTTATGATCTTTTAGATAAATTTTCATCTGATAATAAAGTATTAATGGCTATGAAATATGGAGCAATGGCAGACGCAAAGTCAGGATTGAATAAAAATGATGAAGCTTTGAGTCTTTTGGATAAGGCTGCATCTGCTTCTGATGATCCTTATACCATGTATTACTTTACAAGAAAGGCAGGTATTGTAGCTCTAGGGTTAAAGAAAAACGCAGAAGCTAAAAAATATTTCGCTACTATTGATGAAAAATATCAGGATTACGATAACGGAATGTCTGATTCTTATATTGAAATGACTAAATATTACTAATATATGGCAACAGTTAATCTTTCAGATTACAAGCCACTTCATATAACCAATGCCGAAGATTTTTCTATCGGCATTGTTTTTTCTGAGTGGAATGATTTTGTAACCTACAATCTTCGTGACGCAGCCCTGGAAATTCTTGAAAAAGAAGGCGTAAAGGTAGAAAACATCAAACTTTTTCCGGTTCCGGGAGCATTTGAACTGAATTATGCAAGCATGCAGCTTTGTAAGGAAAGAAAATACGATGCGGTAATTGCCATCGGATGTGTCATTCGTGGAGAAACCCCACACTTCGATTACGTATGTTCAGCAGTAGCACAGGGAATTAAAGATTGTAATATCTTAACGGATACCCCAACAATCTTCTGCGTACTTACGGATGATACTAAAGAACAATCAATCGCAAGAAGCGGTGGTGATTTAGGAAATAAAGGGGTGGAAGCTGCAGTAACAGCATTAAGAATGATCGACTTTAAAAAGAAACTGTCTGATAAAAAAGGAAACATCGGTTTCGGAAACGCATAATTATCTTCGAAAGTACTCTATAAAGGCCATTTTAAAAAATGGCCTTTTTTATTTATCATATTTTGGAAATAATACAAATTATGCAACAATATCATGTTTTTATTTTTTTTATTATAAACAAATCCATACAAAAACTATCTTTGTGGAATTAATATACCGTTAACATTAGAATGTATTTACAAAAAATAAAGCCCTTTATCTATTTAGGTGGTTTTTACCTCCTACTCTCTTTGATCATAAGAGTGGTATTTTTCTTTCATCCCATTACCACCGCCAGTTTTGGGATATTTGAGATCATAAAAGTCTTATTGTTGGGTTCGGTGAACGATGTATTTGTATTTATACCGGCAAGTTCTTTTTTGGTTTTGTATTTTTTATTCCTTTCCAATTCAAAATATAAAAATCCGTATGGGCATATCATTTTGGGGATTTTAATTCTTCTTTTCCTCTATATTCTTTTAATACCCAACAATATTTTCAGGCAATACGGCGGTCCTGTAACAAAAATAGCCCTGACCTTTGTAGGAATAAAGACTTTCTTTTTCGGACTGATGCTCTTTTTGCCTACCAAAAGGATCAAAATCCGGAATGTTTTATATTGTATTATCATTTCGCTCTATGTATTGCTCATCGTTTTTAATGCCGTAAGTGAATATTTCTTCTATAATGAATTTGGAGTACGCTATAACTTTATTGCAGTAGACTATCTTATCTATACAAATGAAGTAATTGGAAACATCATGGAAAGTTACCCGGTAGCTCCTCTTTTTATTGCTATTTTCCTGATTACGGCAGGTGTTACCTGGTTTATTTATAAGAAAACAAAAGATGAGCTTCTGACATTGCCCAATTTAAAACAAAAATTCGGGTTATTAAGCATGTACATCGTTTCTGTAGGCATTAGCTTAATTGTGCTTCCTGCCACCGAACAGATAAGATCTTCCAATGTTTTTGCCAATGAGATCCAGGCGAATGGAATTCCGAAGTTTTATTGGGCGTTCACTCATAATGAGCTTGATTATTTCCAGTTTTATTCCCAGATCGATCAGAAACAGGCAGAACAGAACTTCTTAAGCCAATATCCACAACATACTCTTGCAAGGAATATTGTCTCCGGACAGCCGGAACTCAAAAAGAATGTGGTTTTAATTTCTATTGAAAGTTTATCTGCCGATTTTATGGAACATTATGGAAATACTCAAAAAGTAACTCCATTCCTGGACAGCCTGGCCAATCAATCTTTGATGTTTACCAATCTGTATGCTACAGGAAACAGAACAGTTCGCGGTTTGGAAGCATTAACGCTTTGTATTCCGCCAACCGCGGGAGAAAGTATCATTAAAAGAGATGACAATAAAAATAAGTTTACCACAGGGAGTGTTTTTAAATCCAAAGGCTATGATGTAAAATTCCTATACGGAGGTTACAGCTATTTTGATAATATGGAAGATTTCTTTGGTGGAAATGGCTATGATATAGTTGACAGGAACAGCTTCAAACCGGAAGAAATTACTTTTGCCAACGTTTGGGGCGTTGCCGATGAAGATATGGCCAAAAAAGCAATACAGGTCATGAATCAGGAAGCTAAATCCGGGAAACCGTTCTTTAATCATTGGATGACAGTTTCAAACCATAGACCTTTCACTTATCCTGACGGAAGAATTGATATTCCGGGGAATGCAAAATCCCGTGACGGAGGCGTAAAATACACCGATTATTCCATCAGGAAATTCTTTGAAATGGCTAAAAAGCAGGATTGGTACAAAAATACGGTATTCGTCATCATTTCAGATCATTGTGCATCCAGTGCCGGGAAAACCGAACTTCCGATGGATAAATACAGAATTCCGGCGATGGTTTTCTCCGAAGGCTTTATCCAGCCTCAAAAGTTTGACAAGCTAATGTCCCAGATCGATGTGATGCCTACTGTTTTGGGAATACTAAATTTTAATTATACATCGAAGTTCTTAGGCCAGGATGTATTCAAGCCGGAATTTCAGCCAAAAGCATATGTAGCAACCTACCAGGATTTAGGATTGATAAAAGATAATCGCCTGACCATTATTTCTCCGGTAAAAAAAGCAAAGCAATATTCTTTACAACCAGAAAGAAATAACCTGGCTCCAGAGTTTAATTTATATTACGACGAAAAACTATTGAAAACACCTGAGCAAAAACTGGTGAATGATGCCATTTCAGCGTATCAGTCCACCTCCTATTGGCTAAAAATCAAACAGCTTAACCGGTAACCATTGAATATAAATAAAAACGTTCGTCAGTTCGAGTAATTTTCGAAATGAAATGATGAAAATGTATCGAGAACTTCCAACAGAACTTTATCTAATTAAATGAGGAATAAACCGGCTTTGATTATTCGTGATCAAATGAGTACTCTCTCTGATCCCGATTCCGGCAGGTTCCTGACCAATCACCCAACTGCCGATAACAGGATAGTTTCCGTCAAAATCAGGAAGATCAAATAATTGTTGATAAATAAAGCCTTCTTTACCATAATCCCCTGAGTTTTGCTCAATCGGAAGGTTGTTTTTATGCAGGGTTACATTCGCTCCTTCTCTTGAATAGATCGGTTTTTTAGCAAAATCTCTCAGATGTCTGGGTTCAAAATAAGACTCTAACAAGTATGGATGATTCGGATACATTTCCCAAAGAATCGGTAAAATAGCTTTAGAGGAAAGGAGAATTTTCCAGGCAGGCTCAATCCATTGGGACCTGAAACCATTTTTTACTAATTTATCACCAAAACCATCTTCCAGAATCCATTCATAAGGATACAATTTAAAAATGTATTCCATGACAGATCTGTCTGCTGCAATAAATTCTTCGATATCTTCTGCCCAGCCAATATCCTGGATCGGGATAAATTCTGTTTCAAACCCCGCTTGTGCCGCACAGTCTCGTATGTATTCCACATTAGTAACATCTTCAATATTAGTCAAAGATGCAAAATAGATGTAATGCGGATTCATGTAATTTTTAAGATACTTCCAGTAATCGATCAATTTTTCATGGATGGAATTGAATTGATCTTTATCGGAAAACAATTCCTGAAGCCAGTACCACTGAATAACAGAAGCTTCATAAAGCGAAGTTGGTGTATCGGCGTTAAATTCCAGTAATTTCAGGTTTTCACCATCAAATCCAAAATCAAACCGTCCGTAAATAGAAGGATGATCTTCTTCCCAACTCGTGATAATATAGTTCCTGAATGACTCCGGAATATTAAATTGATGCCATAGATTTTTAGAAATAACATAGTCAACCGCTTCCAGGCACATTTGCCATAATTCAGAAGTTGCCTTTTCTATTGTATCAATCTCCTGTAAAGAAAATTCATAATAATGACTTTCGTCCCAGTATAAACCTTCTAAAGAATGATAACCAAACCCTAAAGCTTCCAGTTTATGTTCCCAATCCTTGCGGATTATTGATTGTATTCTTTTCATAATTATGAGGAAGCTCTAAATCCACTTCTTCCCAAACCGCCTCTTGAGATGCTTCCTTTATAGGTATTTCTTCCAAGATTGGATTTAGCACTTATGGCATCACTATAATACCCTGCTTTCTGATAAGCTCCATTATTGTAAAATCCATACGGCCTGAATGCATGATACAGCAAAAACCCGGAAACAAAACCATGAGTTCTTGTATACGATGCTGTAGTATCAGATCTCATATACACCTTTTTCTCATTATTCCATTCCCCTTTTGGCTTCTCCTGCGAACAGGCAGCTAAGATTCCGGTTACAAAAAGTAATTTTACAGAACTAGACTTTTTCATAATTATTGAACCGTGATATAAAATTCATAATCCTTTTTGACATTGGTCGTATGTTCATAACCGTCTTTGTCTCCTACTTCCATGATGGAATCCTTCAATCCGGGAATAGTGTCTCTTTTTATAATCTCTCTGACAAGCTTGTTATCTTTCCACACTTTATGCTTGGTAATAAGAACATCTGCCGTGTCGATATGCTGTACCGAAAGTTCAGTTTCAATGGAAGCATTTTTATCTACGCTGCTTACTTCATCCTCTTTCACTTCTTTCTCATTACAAGCCGTTAAGGTAATTGCACCCAGAACCAAAAAATAATACTTAATTTTTCTCACTTTTTAATCGTAAATTTTCACAAAAGTAATTATAATAATGATTTTAATTTTAAATTTACAGACAAAAATTATTTTACTATGAAATGGACAAACGATAGAAGCGGTAATGTGGAAGACAGACGAGGACTGGGTGGCGGAGGTGCCATTGTAGGAGGCGGTTTGGGAACTTTAATTATCGCAGCAATTATATTTTTCTTAGGTGGAGACCCTTCATCTATCCTTTCTTCAGGAGGTGGAAGCAGCTCAGCTCAGACCGAACAGAGAGAACTGAGTGCCAATGAGCTTAAAGTTCGTGAATTTGTGCAGATGATCACTGCTGAAAATGAGCAGACATGGACTAAAATTTTTGCCGAAAATGGAATGAATTATCAGCCAGCCCGAGTGGTTTTGTTTGAAAATGCAACACAATCCGGATGTGGGCCTGCACAATCCGCTATGGGACCATTTTATTGTCCGGCAGATCAAACCGTTTATATGGATATGAGCTTTTTTAAAGAGTTACAGCAAAGATTTGGTGCTCAGGTTACAGAATTTTCTATTGCTTATGTAATGGCTCATGAAATGGGACATCACGTTCAGACTCTTTTAGGGACTACCCAAAAAGTAGATGCTTTAAGAAGAGGCGGAAGATATTCTGAAGCTGAACTGAACAGAGTTTCTGTAGCTACAGAACTGCAAGCTGATTTTTATGCCGGTCTTTGGGCAAGACAAACCGATAACAGAGAAAAATTCCTGGAGCCCGGAGATATTGAAGCAGCTATAGAAGCAGCGCAAGCGGTAGGTGATGACAATATTCAAAGAAAATCGCAGGGATATGTGGACCAGGAAAGCTTTACTCACGGTTCATCTGCTCAGCGTAAAGAATGGTTTATGAAAGGGTATAACACCGGTGATATCAGACAAGGAGATACTTTCAATCAACTTTTAAGATAAATTGATTAATTAGATAAAATTAAACCCTGAAGAAATTCTTCAGGGTTTGCTTTTTTATTGTAACTCTATTGGGTTGCTGTTTTTCTTTACCTCTTCTTTAATCCTTTCCTCCATTCTTTTTCTCATTTCAGCAGGGTTTTGATTTCCGCCACCAAAGCCTCCCCCGCCGCTACGGTTTCCGCCACCTCCAATTCTGGTCTGGTTAAAGCCTCCGCCTCCCTGGCTCATGAAAGACATCGGATCTTCCAAGAATTTTTTCTGCTGCTTCACATAGTCTGCTCTTTTTACTTTAACAGTATTTCCAAACTGATTCAGGGTAGGAAATTCAGCAATCTTATAATTTTTCATTAAGTCAAAAGAATAATCACCTTTTTCATCCTCTACTTTTACAATCAGCCCCGGAAGTCCACCAAATTTGTATGGTCCATCCTGATAAGGCAGATCCGTAGTAAACCAGGCTGTCCATTTTCTTCCGGCAAAATCTGTTTCAGCCTTCTGCACTTTATACTCTCCTATTTTTGTAGTTTCGGAAGAAATTTTCCAATTCAGGGGTCTGTCTTCTTCATAGCTGTACATATCTCGTCCAATCCTGTCTTTAAAAAAAGTTTTCTGATTGGTTTTATCTTTTTCAACAGAATAATTGATATTAGATCTCAGACTTTCCATCTGATCCCTATTGATACTTCCTCTTCCTCCTCCACTCTGAAATGCTTTTTGCAAGATAGAGTCTCTTTTGATCCTGTTTTCAGAATAAAAAACTGATTTTTCCGGAGAAATATCCAAATATGCATTTTCCGTTGTTATATTTTTGGGATCAGAAGCATCTGATTTCATGGTAACTTGATACACAAACCTATTGGTTTGAGCAAAAAAAGCCTGTATGAATAACCCCAAAACAAGGATACCTATTTTTTTCATTGTACGGTTAATTTGTTGTTTGGATTTCAAAATATTAGCAAAGTTAAAGCCATCAATAATAAAAATCGATAAAATAAAAATGCCGATTTGAATTTCCTAATTATTGTTCGTATTTTTGCATCATTAAATCATTCTAAATAAATACAATGATAAAAGTATCAGATTACGCAAAGGAAAAAGCCATCCAGCTGATGACGGAAGATGGTTTTAACCCTGCTAACGATTATATAAGAGTAGGAGTAAAAAGCGGAGGATGCTCTGGTTTAGAATATGTTTTGAAGTTTGACAATCAAAAAATGGATACAGACCAGGTTTTTGAAGACAATGGAATCAAAATTATTGTAGATAAAAAGTCTATCCTTTATTTAGCAGGGACCACTCTGGAATATTCCGGAGGTTTGAATGGAAAAGGGTTTGTTTTTAACAATCCCAATGCAGCCAGAACATGTGGTTGCGGAGAATCATTTAGTTTATAACAACGAAAGATTAAAAGACGTTAACAGTCTGAAATCTAATAAAATATAATGAGTAAATATACCGAAGACGATTTACGCGTCGACTTAGAAAATAAAAAATATGAATTCGGTTGGGAGACCAAGATTGATTACGAAGATTTCCCGATTGGTTTAAATGAGGATATCATCCGTGCTATCTCTGCTAAAAAAGAGGAGCCGGAATGGATGACTGAATGGCGTTTGGAATCTTTCAGAATCTGGCAGAAGATGGAAGAACCAACCTGGGCGAACATTAAATACGAAAAACCTGATTTTCAGGCGATCCGTTATTATGCAGCACCCAAAGTAAAACCGGAATTGGCAAGTTTAGATGAGGTTGACCCGGAATTATTAAAAACTTTTGAAAAATTAGGGATCAATATCGAAGAGCAGAAAAGACTTTCAGGAGTTGCTGTTGATATTGTGATGGACTCTGTTTCTGTGAAAACAACATTCCAGGATACATTGGCAGAGAAAGGAATTATTTTCTGCTCTATTTCAGAGGCCATCAAAAATCACCCTGATTTGGTTAGAAAATATCTTGGAAAAGTAGTTCCGAGAGCAGATAACTTTTACTCGGCATTAAATTCCGCAGTTTTCTCTGACGGAAGTTTCTGCTATATTCCAAAAGGAGTAAGATGTCCGATGGAACTTTCCACCTATTTCCGTATCAATCAGGCAGGAACAGGCCAGTTTGAAAGAACGCTTGTGATTGCCGATGAAGGAAGCTATGTTTCTTATCTTGAAGGATGTACAGCACCATCAAGAGATGAAAACCAGCTTCATGCTGCTGTTGTAGAGCTTATTGCAATGGATGATGCGGAGATTAAATATTCAACGGTTCAGAACTGGTATCCGGGGAATGAAGAAGGAAAAGGAGGGGTTTTCAACTTTGTAACGAAAAGAGGGCTTTGTGAGAAAAACGCAAAAATCTCCTGGACACAAGTAGAAACAGGTTCTGCCGTAACATGGAAATATCCTTCTTGTATCTTGAAGGGAGACGGCTCAATCGGAGAGTTCTACTCCATCGCTGTTACGAATAACTATCAGTACGCAGATACAGGAACTAAAATGATCCATATCGGAAAGAATACGAGATCAACCATCATTTCCAAAGGAATCTCTGCAGGGAAATCCAACAACTCATACAGAGGACTCGTAAAAGTAATGCCTTCTGCAAAAGGAGCAAGAAACTTCTCCCAATGTGACTCTTTATTAATGGGTAATGAATGTGGTGCACACACTTTCCCTTATATTGAGATCAAAGACCCTTCTGCACAATTGGAGCACGAAGCTACGACTTCAAAAATCGGGGAAGATCAGATCTTCTACTGTAACCAGAGAGGGATTGACACTGAGAGAGCAATCGCTTTGATTGTAAATGGGTTCAGCAAAGAAGTTTTAAATAAATTACCCATGGAATTTGCTATTGAAGCTCAGAAGTTATTGGAAATTTCATTAGAAGGTTCTGTAGGATAAAATATAAACAAAATGCCGAAGAGGCTTACTTATAAAAGTTAACAATGTTAAATATCAAAAATTTACACGCCAAAATTGAAGACGGCGCAGAAATATTAAAAGGGATCAATCTTGAAATAAAACCAGGTGAAGTTCATGCCATTATGGGACCGAACGGAGCCGGTAAATCTACTCTTTCTTCTGTAATTGCAGGTAAAGAAGACTATGAAATTACAGACGGAGAGATCATGTTCGAAGGAGAAAACATTAATGAAGATGCTCCGGAAGAAAGAGCTCATAAAGGAATTTTTCTTTCTTTCCAGTATCCGGTAGAAATCCCGGGAGTTTCTGTAACCAACTTCATTAAGGCTGCTTTAAACGAAAACAGAAAAGCCAACGGATTGGAAGAAATGCCGGCTAAAGAAATGTTGGGGATGATCCGTGAAAAGTCTGAGAAATTAGGAATCAAAAAAGATTTCCTTTCCAGATCTTTAAATGAAGGGTTTTCCGGTGGTGAAAAGAAGAGAAACGAGATCTTCCAGATGATGATGCTTAATCCAAAATTGGCCATTCTTGATGAAACAGATTCAGGACTGGACATTGATGCGTTGAGGATTGTTGCAGACGGTGTAAATCACTTTAAAAATGAAGGAAACGCAGTTCTTCTGATTACTCACTATCAAAGATTGCTGAACTATATTCAACCTGATTTTGTTCACGTTTTAGCAGACGGAAAGATCATCAAAACAGGTGACAAATCTCTTGCTTTAGAACTTGAAGCAAAAGGATACGACTGGCTTCTGAATTAATCGGAAGAACCAGAAAAAACGGGAAACCGTACCATAGAAACAATATTATTTTAAATATATAAATAAGGTGTGATGGCCGAAATATCAATAATGGCTTTATACGAACAAATTACAGACAACCATAGTCAATTTCTGGAGAGCCTTCGTCACAGATTTCTGGACGAGGACAGAAAAGCCGCTCTTCAAAAATTTGAAGCTCTTGGTTTTCCGACAAAAAAAGACGAAGAATATAAATATACCAACCTAAAGGAGATTACCGAGAAGGAGTATAACTTTTTCCCGAAAGAAAGCCATAACATCACTAAAGAACAGCTGGACCAGCTTCATCTTGGTGAAGAGAATTTTGACTGGATTACTTTTGTGAACGGTAAACTTCATAAAGAATTATCAAAAATTTCTATTGAAAATGTGGAATTTCTTTCGTTCAACTACGCATTGAATGATGAAAAGCACAAAGAGGTTTTTGATAAGTATTTTAACACAATTGCTCAGGATTCCGCTTTCACAAACTTAAATCTTGCCTATTGCAAATATGGTTTCTTTTTGAAAGTTCCTAAGAATGTAGTGATTGAGAAACCGATCCACGTATTCTATCTTTCTCAAAATCAAGAAGAAAACACGTTCTACAATACAAGAAATCTCTTGATCGTGGAAGATGGTGCTAAAGTAGAAGTTATTGAAAGTCATCATAATTTTGATGACACTTATGTATTGACGAATTCTGTAACGGAAATCTTCACTTATCCGAATGCAAAAGCAGACTGGCATAAGCTTCAGAATGACAACGATACGTCTTATCTGATCGACAATACTTTTGCAAAACAGGAAAAAGACAGTTTAACAACTGTCAATACTTTCTCTTTTGGAGGTAAACTGGTAAGAAATAACTTAGATTTCATTCATAACGGGTCCAATATCAATTCATTCATGAATGGTATTACGATCATTGGGAAAGATCAGCTGGTAGACCACCATACAGCTGTTCATCATAATCAGCCTAACTGCGAAAGCTACCAGAACTACAAAGGTATTTTCAAGGATAAAGCTCACGGAGTATTCAACGGAAAGGTTTTCGTAGATAAAATTGCTCAAAAAACCAATGCTTATCAGCAAAATAATAATGTTTTACTAAGTGAAGGTGCTACTATTGATACTAAACCTCAATTAGAAATTTTCGCGGATGATGTTAAGTGTTCCCACGGTTGTACGGTAGGACAATTGAATGAAGATGCCTTATTCTATCTAAGAGCAAGAGGGATTTCCAAAAAAGAAGCGCAGGCTTTATTATTATATGCATTTGCTAATGACGCCATGCAGAATATTGACATTGAGCCTTTAAAAGAAAAAATATCTAAATTATTGGCTGAAAAGCTTGAAGTAGATATCGAATTTTAAAAATAAATAATTGGTAAATAAAAAGCACTTCTATTGGAAGTGCTTTTTTATGATTATGATGAATGGTTATTTTTTCAGCCATCCCTGATTATCTTTTTTATCTGAACGTTTTACCCCGTTATCAATATTATAAGCCAAACCTACTCCTAAAGTCTGCTTCAGCTGTGTTTTCTTGATCTGGTTGTGATCATATAAAAGGTCTAAAGTAACATTAGAAGAAATATATTTATTGATTTTCATATTCAGAACAGCTCCGTAAGCCAGTACCAATCTTTCCGGATGATCCAGATAGTTGGAAAATACAGAACCTGTATTCAATAATGTGATGTTTTCCATGATCTGCAATTTATAAATCGCAGTCCCAAGGAATCCGAATTGGAACAATGATGAATCTCCGTCATTTTTCAACCCGTAAGTTCCGGCGTGCTGTAAATCTTTATCCAAGACAAATGTCCATCTTGCATTAGCAGGACGCAAAGTCATGGTAAAATTGTCATTAGGGCGATACGTAATGCCAGCACCAACGTTAACGTATCCCGGAGCCATGAAATTGGATAGCTTTGTTGCTTCAGGATTATTTCCGTCTTCATATCCCGGTGCAAACTGAGTCTGTAAACTCGCTCCCATTGAATAATACCAGCTTTTCGCAAACTCTCGTCCGTAATTGGTAGAAAGATTAATCACATCCTGGGTTTTTCTTGTTCCTATCTCTTTTGTATTATTTTGGCCATAGCCAAGAACAATAATGTTTTCCCAAAGGTCTTTTCCCTTTTCATACGTAAGGTTATAATTAACGCCGGCAAGCCATCCTACATTGTTGGCTCCACCACCCACCCAATTAGAGAAGGCAGCCTGATTCAGCATTAAAGTATTTTGTCCTTGAATAGACCATGCTTTTGTAGTATCCACAACAGCGGCATCTGTTTTTGCCTCCTGTGCAGTTACACTCATTCCCAATGAAATAGAAACGATGAATAAAAGTTTTTTCATATCTAGAAGATTTTCCATGCAAAAATAAAGAAAAATCATTTTTCCCGACCTACAATTCACTGTGGAATGAATACTTTAACTCTGAAGATTCTTTAAAAAGCTTCATTAAAGATAATTAAATGACAAAATATTTTACCTTGAAAGTCAAAAGCTGCTCAAAATCATTACCTTTTGTCTTAAAACAAATCAAATCTTACAAAACATCGCCAAATTTTCCGAAATTTATCATTGGCTTTTCATTTGACATGAATACCCTATGCTGAAAAATGTAATATCAAAAAGAGCTGTTATCACCCCATTGCTGATGCTTTCTGCAATGTGGTTCGGCTACTTTTTACAAATACACGGCTTTTTCGACAGCTGTTTCGGAGCCATTATACCTTTATTACCTGAAGGGTTATTAGGCGTAATTACCTCCCCTCTTCTTCATGGGAATACGGATCATATCATAAGCAACTCTATTCCTATTGCTGTATTAATGTTCCTGCTATACCAATTTTATCCCTTAGTGGCCAACAAAGTGTTTATTATGGGCTGGCTGGCTACAGGTTTGCTGGTTTGGCTTTTACCTCCCATTGATATTCTCACGGGAGAGTATTTATATACCTGTACCATCGGGGCCAGTGGCGTGGTCTATGTGTTAGCCTTTTTCCTTTTTTTCAGCGGGGTATTCAAATGGAATATGAAGCTTCTTACCATTTCTCTGTTAGTAGTTCTATACTACGGAAGTTTGGTTTGGGGAATGTTTCCTGAAGAGCTATTCTACAATCTTAGCGAACCCAGCAAAATTTCCTGGCAGGCCCATCTTTCCGGAGCCGTGGTAGGAAGTATTATCGCATTCATATTTAAAAATGTAGGAGAAAGAAAGAAAAAGTTTATCTGGGAATTTCCCAATTATTATAGTGAAAAGGACGACAAGCTTTGGCAGGAATATAAAGAAAAACATCCTGAGGACTTTATGGAGCTGCCTTATAAAAAAAGAGACGAAATTTGGGATCATTTAGATGAGCTCAGGAAAAGATAGTTGTAATTTCACTATTTTTGAGAAAACAACACAAATGATTACGGAAGAACATCTTTATGCGATCGCTCTACGCGAATGCAACTTAATTGGTGATATCAATTTCTTCAAGCTTGTCAAATCCTTCGGAAGCGCCAAGCAGGTATGGGAACAGGCAAAAAAAGCATACAGCAAAACTGAAGGAATAGGCAGAAAAGTCGTTTATGATATTGGCAACCCCGAACATTTAAAATTTGCGGAAAAAGAGCTTGAATTTTGTGAAAAAAATGGTATTAAAATTAGATTAAGACATTACAATGAGCTTCCTAACTTATTGAATGAATGTGATGATGCTCCCGCTATTCTCTATCAGAAAGGTCATTTGAATAATTCCGCAAAAACGGTAAGCATTGTAGGAACAAGAAATATAACTTTATACGGCAAGCAATTTATAAAAGACTTTTTTGAACGAACACAATCTTATGAATATACTTCGGTAAGCGGCCTGGCTTTAGGTGCGGATAAAGAAGTTCATGAGCAATCCATACATTATCGTATCCCAACGGTTGCCGTTTTAGCCCATGGTTTTCATACTTTATATCCTTCCAAACATAAAAAATTGTCCGAAAAAATATTGGAAGAAGGAGGTGCTTTGGTAACCGAATTCAATACTTCCAGAAAACCGGACAGGGAAAATTTTATACAAAGAAACAGAATCATTGCGGGAATTTCCCCAGCTACCATAGTGGTGGAAACCGGATTCGGAGGTGGCTCCATAAGTACCGCCACTTTTGCCAATTCCTATAATAGAGATGTTTTTGCACTCCCCGGAAAGATCACAGATCCCTATAGCCAAGGGTGCAATAAGCTCATTTTTCAGAATAAAGCCACTGCCATTTCAACGGTAAAGGAGCTCATCGAACAGCTGGATTTTCATCCTCCGAAACATAAAATGGAAGAATTATTCCCTGCTGTTGAAACAACTATACAATTAACTGAAAATCAGGAAACAATATATAAAGTCATTACGGAGCATCCTAAAATTTCTTTAGACGATTTATCCGGAAAAATAAACCTTGCTTCCCACAAAATTCTACCTGTAATTTTAGAATTAGAGCTTTTGGGGAAAGTGAAAACGTTTTCCGGGAGGCAATTTATGGCAATTTGAAATTTAACTATTTCTTAATATTGCATTATTTCACAGATAACATTTAATTTTTAATAACATTTAAACCTAAATTATCAATTTACTAATATTAAGTAATTATATTATTAAATTTTCAACAATCAGTTTTTAAGGTGTTGTGAATCTTGAAAAAAAAATTAAATTTGTTGGCAATAATATTCAACCTTAATATATGGAACAATATAATATTGAGCAGAAAATTCAGGAGTTTATTGCCAAGATTGAAGCAAAGAATCCTAACGAACCGGAATTTTTACAAGCCGTAAAAGAAGTTGCTGTAACTGTAATTCCGTTCATTGCTACTAAAAAAGAATATAACGGAATGAAGCTTCTTGAAAGAATGGCTGAGGCAGAAAGAATCATTATATTCAGAGTTCCATGGGTTGATGATAAAGGAGAAATCCAGGTCAACAGGGGTTTCAGAATTCAAATGAACTCTGCGATCGGACCATATAAAGGAGGTATTCGTTTCCATCCTACCGTAAACTTATCTGTTCTTAAATTCCTAGCTTTCGAGCAGGTGTTTAAAAACTCTTTGACCACTCTTCCAATGGGCGGTGGTAAAGGAGGTTCTGATTTTGATCCGCAAGGTAAATCTGACATGGAAGTAATGCGTTTCTGCCAGGCTTTCATGACAGAATTATGTAAACATATCGGTCCTGAAACTGACGTTCCTGCGGGAGACATCGGTGTAGGAGCAAGGGAGATCGGATATTTATTCGGGCAGTATAAAAAAATCAGAAACGAATTTACCGGAGTTCTTACAGGAAAAGGGCTTGCTTACGGAGGTTCATTGATTCGTCCTGAAGCTACAGGATATGGTGTTGTGTACTTTGCCGAACAAATGCTTAAAACTATCGGACAAGATTTCAAAGATAAAGTAGTAACTGTTTCAGGTTTCGGAAACGTAGCTTGGGGAGTGATCAAAAAAGTATCTGAACTAGGAGGAAAAGTAGTAACGATTTCCGGGCCAGACGGATACATCTATGACAAAGACGGTATCGATGGAGAAAAAATTGATTATTTATTAGAGCTTAGATCTTCAGGAAATAACAGAGCTGAGGATTATGCTAAAAAATATCCGTCTGCAGAATTTCATGCTGGAAAACGTCCTTGGGAAGTGAAGTGTGATGTTGCCATCCCTTCTGCAACTCAAAACGAATTGGATCTTGAAGATGCTAAAAAATTGGTTGAGAACGGGTGCGTTTGCGTAACCGAAGCAGCCAACATGCCTTCAACATTAGATGCGATCAACTATTTCCTGGACAGCAAAGTATTATTCTCTCCTGGTAAAGCGTCTAACGCAGGAGGTGTTGCTACATCAGGATTGGAAATGACTCAAAACTCCATCCGTCTGAACTGGACTTCTGAAGAAGTAGACGCAAGACTGAAAGAAATCATGATCGGAATTCACAAGGCTTGCAGAGACTACGGAAAAGAAGAAAACGGCTATGTAAACTACGTAAAAGGTGCTAACATCGCCGGATTCGTGAAAGTTGCAGAAGCAATGTTAGCTCAGGGTGTTGTGTAAAATATATAAAGGTTGGGAAAATTCCCGACCTTTTTTCTTATAGCCTGTTCCCGGGAAAATGGGAAAAAAGTAAAAAGTGAAAGGAGAAAGCATTGAGATCATCAATGCTTTTTTATTTTTATACTATGGAAAACTCTTTTAAAAATATTAATGAGTACCTTCTCTTATTTCCGGAGGAAGTTCAGAAAAAGCTGGAAGAATTAAGAAAAACAATTCTTGATCAGATTTTCGGTATAGAAGAGTATATAGGGTATCAGATGCCTGCTTTTAAATATAAAGGTAAGCCATTGGTGTATTTTGCCGGATACAAGAAACATATTGGTTTTTATCCCGGAGCTGAAGGAATTGAAAACTTTGAGAGTGATTTTAAAGAACTGAAATATAAATTTTCAAAAGGGGCCGTTCAGTTTCCCATTCACGAAAAGCTTCCGATAACATTGATTAAGAAGATCGTTAATTTCAGAATAGAGGAAATCAACAAAAAATCCTGAAATAAAATATTTCAGGACCTCATTTCTACTTTTTGAATTCTACTACTTCGACTTTTTCTTTTTAGATTTCTTTTCTTCTTTCGTAGCCTCTGAAGGTTTGGTGGCTTCAAGGCTTGTATCTGTACTTGCACTCACTGTGGCATCTGTAGCGGCAGCTGTAGCAGCTGAAGCATCTACGGTTGCGGTAGCGGTTGTATTTTGATTCTGTGTTGCAGTATTACTGTTTGAAGTGGTGTTCCAATCTGTTTTTGCCTGCGTTGTTTGAGTTTGGGTAGTCTGGTTGTTAGTATTTTCTGCCGGTTTTTGCGACGAAGTGGTTTGTTGAGCCGATACAGCGATTACTCCGACTAATGAGAATGCTGCTGTTAAGATTAACTTTTTCATAACTAATATTTTAAATGGTTGTTTAATATTTCTTAAACGACGCTCTTTTTATTAAATTATGTCTAAGCAGCTTATTTAACGTACTTTATAATTCTTTAAGACGATTTGGGATTATCCTTTATTTTCCTAAATTTTTCATAATTCTTTCCACGAATTCAAAGGCTGCAGGACAAATCACTGTGTTTTGAATCATGAGATTATTAATCTGGTATATCTTCTTTCGGTCAGTATGTGGATACTCTCTACAAGCCTTTGGTCTTACTTCATAGATAGAGCATGTATTATCATTATTCAGGAAAAAACAGGGAAGGTTTTGCAGCACCTTATCGTTATCTTCATCGACTCTCAAAAACTTGGATTCAAAATCGGCAGGCTTCATACGGAGGTGCTTGGAGACCCGCTCAATATCTTTTTCTGTATATAAAGGTCCGGTTGTTTTACAGCAATTCGCACATTGCAGGCAATCTATTCTTTCAAAAACTTCTCCATGGGTTTCCTGAACAACATAATCCAGGTTTTTGGGTGGTTTTTTCTTTAATCCCTCCAAAAATTTCTTATGTTCTTTCTGCTTTTGTAAAGCCTGTTTTTTGTAAAATTCCAGATTCATTTATGATGGTATTTCTTCTGCAATGGGAAGTTCTGTTTTTTGATATTCATTGATCTTATCCAGGTTCAGCACCGTCGTGAGGTTATCTTTACTTGGATAATACATCGGAGTAAATTTAGCTCCATATACAATTTCATTCGATGTATACGATGTTCTTTGCACTACCGTATTGGAGAATACTTCATCAAATGCTCTTAACTGAACAATAATTTCAATATCCGTATTCTTAAAATCATTTTCCGTAAATCCGTAGAACGGTGAATTTTCATTGATTTTATGAACTACCGTCCAGTTTAATGCCAGCGTATTAATTTTACTCATTTGAGTTTCCAAACGGTAAAAATTACTTTTAGGAATGCCGTTTTCAATGACTTCAATGGCTGCTGAAACGATAACGTCTGCATCAGTTAACGCATTATTTTTATAAGGAGCCAGCCTGAACATTAAAGCTGTTGCGTCTTGGAAAGGGGCAAGAACCATATTTTCGGAGAATCTTAAATACGCTCTTGGTCTGGAAAATCTCCCGTAAAAAAGGCCGGTGGCAATGGCAAAGGTAAGCAATCCTAAAAACGCCTCGAAGGTGGCTACTAAACTCGCTGCAAATCCGACCGGAGCTATTCTTCCGTAACCCACAGTCGTAAAAGTCTGGGAGCTGAAGAAAAACACATCGATAAATTCACTAAGCGGATCGCTTTTATCAATTCCTGTGAGATGTTCCACCCCGATCAGGTAATAGATGAATGCGAAGGCAAGGTTGATTACAATATATGCAATGACCAGATAAGAGAGAAAACGGAATGATGACAGATTCAGCATGGTGTGATACCAGCTCAGCCTGTTGAAAACGTTTACCCCGCGCCTTTTGACATTGGGGAGACCGTCTTTATTAATAAACCTTCCGGAAGGTGCGTTGCTTCCGAAACCACTGTTCTCCGTATTTTTCTGGCGAATTTTTTGTCTGAATCCTCTTGCCATTGTTATCTCATTTTGTTTGAATGGTTGGTCCGTTATGTATATTTTACTCTCGGATTTTACAGTTTTACGATTTTACCTTTTTACAAATCTATCCACAACCAACATGCAAAGATAAAATATTGTTTTCATGAAATTTATCAACTCTGTCATTGAATTTATAAATTGATTTTGAACTAACTTTGATGTATGAAAAAGCTGGAATCAAGAGAAGATATTGAACTTCTCGTTAATTCATTTTACGAAAAAGTAACTCAGGATGAAACGATTGGTTTCTTTTTCAATGATATTGCCAAGGTAAACTGGGATCATCATCTTCCAAAGATGTATTCATTCTGGGAATCTATTCTTTTCGGGCAAATGACTTATAAAGGTAATCCTATGGCGGTTCATTTTCCCATTAACGAAATAGAAGCTATGGAGATGAAACATTTTGAAAAATGGATTGAGCTCTGGAAGAAAACCATTGAAGAGAATTTTGTAGGTGAAAATGCTGATATGGCTATCTATAAAGCCGAAAACATTGCCAAATTAATGGCCTATAAAATGGAAATGGCAAGAAGACTTTAAGGAACGATAACAGTGAAAATATAAGCAGCTAAATTAACAAGAAGCACTGTCCCGTAAAGAATATTTGTCTTTCCTCTGCTTAAAGACAGCATCACAATAAATACCGATAACGAAAGAAGGATAATATCCTTCTTATCCAGACCCAGTACTAGTGGTATATCATACATGATACAAACCATCGCAACAGCCGGAATGGTAAGCCCTATACTCGCTAATGCAGAGCCTAATGCTAAATTCAAACTGGATTGAATCTGATTATTTCTTGCCGCTCTGATCGCTGCTACACCTTCCGGAAGCAATACCACCGCTGCAATGATGACTCCCACTAAAGATTTTGGCGCTCCGAAACTCTGAACCATACTTTCGATGGTGGTAGATAAACCTTTCGCCATCAGAACTACAATTCCCAAACAAACCACCAGAAATACAAAACTGATCAGTGTTTTAGCAAAGGAAGGGATATAAAGCTCTTCCGGATGTTCTTCCGGAATTGTAAAATAATTCCTGTGTCTTACGGTCTGAACCATTAAAAATACACCATAAATAACAAGACACGCAATGGAAACAAAAGTTAACTGGGCCTCATTGTAAAACGGCCCGTTGACACTGGAGGTAAAATTGGGTAATACGAGAGTGAGAACTAGTATGGATACGATACTTACCAGATAAGTAGTTGCTGAGGTTCTGGCGAAGAATTGTTCATAATATTTTACACCTCCCACCAAAATACATATTCCCAAAATTCCGTTGAGAATCAGCATTACAGCAGCAAAAACCGTATCTCGGGCTAGCGTAATGGCCTGATCTCCGCCTGCGACCATCAAGGAAATGATCAATGCCACTTCAATAATAGTAATACAAAGAGCCAGGATGATTGTCCCGAAAGGTTCTCCGACTTTATGGGCCACCACTTCTGCATGATGCACCGCCGACAATACACTCCCGGTAAGCAAAAGCCCTGCTATAATATCATACAAAACTCCACCTCCCATCAATCCGGAAAAGTAATATAGTACTGCCAGAACAGGGATGATATACGTATAATGTAAAAGTTCCTTTAATTTCATAAAGCGTCTACAAAATACAAAAAATCTATTGAATTTGAAATAATAAAAGAAAATATTAATCAAATTTTAATGACACCATAGATGAAAATCCTGAAAATCCGTCAGCATATGAAATAATAATCCGATGCCTATAATTCTGATATTTCCTCTAAAAAACAACATCAAAAAATACACCGCAATAGCATAATAAGAATGGAATATATGAAATCCAATGCTGTTTCGGGAAGGATCAAAAACCGGATTGGCGAACAAGTGATCCAAATCCACCAACATGGTTGCCAGTAAAATGAAATAAACTGTCTTCCAGTTCTCACGATAAAAGGCAAGCGCTATAAAAACCGGAAAAACCAGGTGTAAAAAATAATGGGTACAGGCTTTCCAAAAGAGGCAATCCATTATATCCTGCCTTTTAAGTAGTCCTGTCTCAAATCTTCATCAAGCTTTTCAATCGCATATCTCAGGCATGTTCTCGGCATTTCCTTATAGCAGGTATTAAGATAGTCAATCAGTTCTTTTTCGTTCTTATTTCCCATTTCTCTCAACAGCCAGCCGTTTGCTTTATGCATAAGATCGTGAGGATGCTTCAGGTTATTCGTCACCAACTCTTTCGTCAGTCCGTAAGAGCCTTTTTTTATATAATGCATAGTTCCCACCACGGCTATTCTTTTATGCCACATTTCTTCAGAAGCGGAAAGTGTCCTCAACAAATCCTCTTTCTGATTCTCAAAAGCATATCTGCCAAGAATTTTATAACAGCTTGAATCCACCAGATCCCAATTGTTGATATATTTCAGGTGATTGAGGTAAAAATCTATAATGTTGTTTTTTATGGCAGGATCTTTTGCTTTTTCAAATTTGGAAACCAGCATGAATAAGGCCGTCAATCTATGTTCATGATAAGCTGAAGAAAGCAGTTCACTTAAATCTTCCAACGAAATTTTCGAATAATATTCCTTGGCCACGGAACGTTGATCCGGGACCGTTACTCCAAGAAATAAGTCTCCTTCCCCGTATTCTCCTTTTCCTGTTTTGAAGAACCTTGGAAAAAACTCAGCCTTTTCCGGAATGGATAAAACCGCTAATGCTTCCCGGATTTCCTTAACAATACTCATCTGGTTTTTAATAGATTATTGAACATTATCTAAAGCGATATTCTCCTGCTCCTGCTCTTCTTTGGCAATTTTATTAGGATTAGCAACTTTCGCAATGGTAAGCCCCTGAACAATAATGGAAAATACAACCACACAATAAGTAATACTTAAAATAACCGTACTGTATTCACTTTTAGGAATAGACATCGCCAACGCAATGGAAACGCCGCCTCTTATTCCACCCCAGACAAGAACTTTTACCGTCTGCGGACTGAATCTTGTTTTGAAAGACATGAATTTCGTAGGTCCCCAGATGGAAATGAATCTTGCCAATAAAACTACCACAATAGCAACCAACCCCGGGATCATAAAGTGCTTCAGATCTTTAATCATCAAAAGCTCGAAACCGATGAATAAAAACAATACGGCATTTAGAATTTCGTCGATCAATTCCCAGAACTTGATAAGATAATCCTGAGTCACGGATTTCATTTTAAACTTCACATTAAAATTCCCCATGAACAAACCTGCCGCAACCATTGTTAAAGGTCCTGAAATATGCATTTGCCTTGCAATAAGATATCCTCCCATGACCACAGACAATGTAACCAGAACGGAAATAATATAATCGTCCACTTCCCGCATTAATCTGGAAGTCACCCATCCTAAAATAACACCCAAAAGCAATCCGCCTCCGGCTTCTTTCATTAAGAGTATGATAATGCTTTCTACCCCCAAGTCCACTTCTTTTCCTATCGCCAGCTGCATCACCACGGTGAAAACAACAACAGCCATACCGTCATTAAAAAGAGATTCTCCGGCTACTTTTGTTTCCAGGGCTTTAGAAACATTGGCCTGTTTCAGAATACTTAATACCGCCACAGGATCTGTAGGAGAAATCAATGCTCCAAAAACGAGGCAGTAAATAAACGGCAGCTGAAGTCCCACCAAAGGCAATAAATAATACACTCCAAAAGCAACTACAAATGTAGAGATCACCACTCCCGCCGTGGAAAATATAACCACAGGCCAGAACTGTTCCTTTAAATCATTTATATTGATGTGGATCCCTCCGGCAAATAACAGGAAATTAAGCATTGCCCCCATCAGAACTTCTGTAAAATCAATGCTGCCCATTAATTTATTGAGATGTCCGAAAGTCCTCGGCAAAACCGTTTCACCAAATGAAACCAGAAAAATGGAAACCACAATAGCGATCACCATAATCCCGATGGTACTCGGAAGCTTAAGAAATCTGTAATTAAGATAGGCGAAGATGGATGCTAAAACGATTAAAGCTGAAAATGAATAGTATAACTCCACTGAGGTGTTTTTATATTTTTAAAAATTAAAAATCCAGATAAAGAACTTTGATATAAATGGTATTGTTGTCTTTTTCCCAGATATCAAACATGCCGTCTTTTGCAGGCTTGGAACCTCTGGTATAGTCCTGCCCTATATTTAGCATATTAAGCAGGATGTACTCATCTCCCACAGAGTTGACCTGATATGCTGTTTTCTCAGATTTCCCGTCCCCGGAAGATTTTATGGCGTCTGTTAATAATCTAAGCTGGCTTAAATGATGACTGAAATTGCTTGCGTCCTTCTTATCATCATACGCTCTGAGCAGGATAAGCAACACATCCAGATTGGTAGGATCTTTATCATACAAAATTTTTCCCTGTCTGATGCATTCTTCAAAATTTTTAGCTTTAAATGATTCAGCTAAGCTTTTAAATACATCATCCGAGGTAGAGATTTTATCTTTTCTGAAGTTTCTTCCATAATAAAGATACTGAGCCTCAATACTATCTAAAGATTTAGGGTATCCTTTATACTTGAAGATCAGTTTGTCGTAATGGTAAGGCGACTGTGCATTGGTAAGATTTTTCTCAATGCTTTTAAAATCCAGTTTTGATTTCTGGCTGAACCCAAAAACCGAAAAAAGCAGGAATAAAAGGAAAAAATAGTTTTTCATTAATCGTTGTTTTCTTCTTCGTCGTTGTCGAAGTATTCAAAAAGAAAATCGTTGTAAGGGAATCTTGAAATATGAATCTTCATCACCTCATCATAGATCATTCTTTTCATTTCGGGAAAGTTTTCTTTCGTTAAAGCTGAAATGAAGACCGTCGGATATTTTGATTTGCCCATCCAGGTCTTCTTCCATTCCTCCAAGGAAATATTCTTTCTGGTTGAAGGAGTCAGATCATCTTCGTCTTTTTTCTCATAGCTGAAATCATCAATTTTATTAAAAATCATGATCATCGGCTTTCTATGGGCATCAATTTCCTGTAAAATCTGATTTACCGAATCAATATGATCTTCAAAGCTTTCATGGGAAATATCCACTACATGAATCAATAGATCCGCTTCCCGCACCTCATCCAATGTAGATTTAAATGATTCTACGAGCTGAGTAGGCAGTTTCCTGATGAATCCTACCGTATCGGTTAATAAGAATGGTAAATTTCCGATCACCACTTTTCTCACAGTGGTATCAAGGGTGGCAAATAACTTATTTTCAGCAAAAACCTCAGATTTTGAAAGAGCGTTCATCAATGTAGATTTTCCGACATTGGTGTATCCTACCAAAGCCACACGCACCATTTTTCCTCTGTTATTTCTTTGGGTGGCCATTTGCTTATCAATCGTTTTAAGTTTATCCTTCAATAAGGAAATTCTGTCACGAATGATACGACGGTCAGTCTCAATTTCCGTTTCTCCCGGTCCTCTCATCCCGATACCCCCTCTCTGACGCTCCAAGTGAGTCCACATCCTTGTTAGACGAGGCAGAAGATATTCATATTGTGCCAACTCCACCTGAGTTCTTGCATAAGAAGTTTGTGCCCTTTGCGCAAAAATATCAAGAATAAGATTGGTTCTGTCTAATATTTTAACTTCAAGTTCCCTTTCCAGGTTTTTAAGTTGTGACGGGGAAAGCTCATCGTCAAAAATTACGGTCCCTATTTCATTTTCCTTCACGTAATCTCTGATTTCCTCTGCTTTTCCACTTCCAACAAATGTTCTGGAATCCGGTTGTGATAATTTTTGAGTGAATCTTTTTTCTACTGTTGCTCCCGCCGTGTAAGCCAGGAATTCCAACTCATCCATGTATTCTTTCAGCTTATCCTCATCCTGGTCTTTGGTAATCAATCCTACCAAAACCGCTTTTTCATATTGATGTTCCTTCTTTTCTAACATTAAGTTTTGTCTATGTTTATGAGATTTACAAGATAATATTTTTAAATATAAAAAGCAAAAAAACTTCCAGCATTAACATTTAATTGATATAATCTTAAACCATCAACATTGTTGATTTATAGAATTTTACTATCTTTATGGTGCTTATTTTTCAATTTTAATCCATTATTATTGAAAGCTATATAAAAACTAATATTCCAGCGGATCATGATTACTAATATTAGATGTATGATTATTGATGATGATGAACTGGACAGACTGGTTCTTCACCATCATCTTAAACAATATGAGAATATTGAAATTGTTGCGTCTTTTAATTCGGCAGAAAAAGCCATACCCTATCTTGACCTGCCCATAGACCTTTTATTCCTTGATATTGATTTACCCGGAATGAGCGGAATGGAATTCAGAAAGCTTGCCCATAAGATCCCGGCGTGCATTTTTATAAGCTCTCATCCGGAGTATGCCATAGAAACTTTCGAGCTTGACACTCTGGATTTTATCCCGAAACCCTTAAAAACGGACCGTTTCCATCATTCCATGCAGCGGCTTTTCGATTTTTTTGAAACAAAGGAAAAATGTGACTGCTTTGATGCCTTAATAGGCGAAAACAGTATCAAAATAAAGGAAGGCGGAAATATTTCACAGGTTAAGATCACAGATATTCTTTATCTCGAAGCGTTGAAAGATTACACCCGGATTATAACCCAGGAAAAAAAACATTGCATTCTGGATTCTCTTGGCAATATTCTCCATAAAAGCCATTTCGATTCTTTTGTACGGATACACCGGAGCTATGCGGTTCCCCGCCATCTCATCAGAAGTAAAAACAACCATGAGGTAGAGCTCGTAGAAAACATTAAACTCCCTATTGGAAGGGCTTACAAGGGCAATCTTTCATTTTTTGAACCTTAAGACATCTTTTATCGACTGTCGTTGGTCGATTTTTTTGGTCGTTTATCTATTTTAAAAATATCGGGTTTTATTATATGGTAATTTAGTGTCCCTAAATACTTACAAAACTATTTAATAACCATAAAAATAAAACCTGATATGAAAATCAAATTTACTCACCTTATTTTTCTTTGGCTATTAGCGACTTCAGGACTACTAAAATCACAAATGGCGGTTTTAGCATCCGGAGGCAATGCCACAGGAGTCGGCTCAAGCTCCTACAGTGTAGGACAGATTGCCTATCTTCACAAAGGCAGTAATACGGAAGTAATGGAAGGAGTACAGACCGCCTTTGAAGTGACGACCCTTTCTACAAATGAATCCGGCAGTCCGGAAAACGGTATCTTACTTTATCCCAATCCTTTTAAGGATTTTCTTTATTTAGATTTCACATCAAATAGTTATCGGGATTCAAAATATCAATTATTCGATGCTCAGGGAAAACTGATCAGGTATGATAAGGTTACCCAATCAAAATCCGAACTTAATTTTTCTGATCTTCCTTCCGCTATGTATATCATTAAGATAACACAGAAAGGCAAAGACATCAAAACATTTAAAATCATAAAAAAATAAACGACCATGAAAAAATTTTTATTTACGATAGGGATTGTGCTCGGTGTCTTTCTGGCTTCAGCTCAGGTTCCTGAAAAAATGAGTTATCAGGCAGTGATCCGAAATAATTCGGGGCAACTGGTGCCTAATCAGAGTATCGCTGTAAAAGTCAGCATTTTGCAAGGTTCTCCTGCGGGAGCAGCAGTATATTCGGAAAGACTTACAGGAAATACCAATGCAAACGGTCTTGTAAGCCTTGAAATAGGTTCAGGAACAGTACTTACGGGTACATTCAATACCATCGACTGGACTACAGGAAGCTATTATTTAAAAACAGAGACCGATCCTGCGGGCGGTACTAATTATATTATTGCAGGAACCAGTCAGCTACTTAGTGTTCCTTATGCCATGTATGCTAAATCAGCAGGTGGCGGCGGTGGTGGATTCACGCTTCCATACACCAATTCTCTGAACAATCCTGCTACGCTTTTTTCACTTACCAATAATGGCGACGGCACTTCTTTGGAAGGAACTAATGCGACTACAACGTCAAACATCGCCGCCATCAGAGGTATCGTAAGTAGTGCAACACCCGGTGGTTTTTCTTCAGGAGTCCGCGGGATCAATAATGGCACCGGAGGCCTTGGTGTGGGTGTATACGGAAGCCAGGCAGGAAGCGGATGGGGAGTTTACGGAGTTACTCCTGACGGATTAGGGGTTTACGGAAATGCAAGTGCCAATGGATATGGTGTATATGCAAACAGCAATACCGGAACGGGGCTAAATGCAACCAGTAATAATGGTATTCCGGCCAATTTTTCAATTTATAATAATGCCAACAACAATAATGTTATCGTCGCCAATTCAGTAGGGAATGGAACAGTAGTGAATGTCACTACAACTGGAAACGGAGCCGGTGTACGAAGCTCAACAGCAGCAGGCTTCGGATTGCACGGTATCACAAGTGCGTTAACTTCTGCCGGTGTTGTGGGAGATAATAACGGAGGAGGCGAAGCTGTGGTAGGCCGAACTACCAGTGATATCGCGGGTTCTGTGGTAGGAAGAAACGATGGGGGCGGATATGGAGTAAGAGGCTTTGTTGCTACCAGTGCTGCCGGCACCGGGATAGGTGTTTTAGGACAAATCGGGCTTAACAACAGTACAGGACGTGCAGGACGTTTTGAAAATCTTAATACCACCAACCTGAAAAATGCTTTAGAGGTAGAAACCAACGGAAACGGAAACATTCCTGACAATACTCAAGGAAATGCGGCATCCTTCCTGGTAAACAATACGAATAGTGTCGCAGCTGCGGTAAGAGCAGAAGTAAAAACCATTTTCGGAAACTTTGGTGCTGCGGCTATTTTTGGGACCTCATCAGGCACCGGAGGCTTTGCCGGTCTCTTCCATGCTTCAAACGTATCCGGAAACGGTCCGGCGTTAGTAGCCATAACAGATGGTAACGGAAATGCAATTACCGCCAACGCCAGTAAAGACGGAAATGGTGTAGAAGCCAATATTGACGGAGCAGGAAATGCACTGTACGCATGGGTCCCTACTTTTGCTACAGGACGTGCAGGAAGATTTAACATTTTCAATGAATCCAACACAAGTGATGTTATTACTGTAACCACTGTAGGAAACGGAATCGCAGGGAACTTCAAGGTTGACAAAGTTACCGGAACAAAAGCTGCCGTAAGAGGGGAAGTAAATTCTCAATTCGCCAATTTCGGGACTGCCGGAATTTATGGGATATCTTCAGGGACTGGAGGTTATGCAGGTTTATTTCACGCCAGCAACCCGGCAGGTAACGGCCCTGCATTGATCGCTATTGCAGATGGAAACGGAAATGGGATTACAGCCAATGCTTCAAATACCGGAGATGGAATAGAGACAACGGCCGACGGAACAGGAAATGCCATTTATGCGTGGGTTCCTAATTTTGGTAACGGACGTGCAGCCAGGTTTGCCAATTTCAATACGACCAATACGAATCCTCCGCTTACTGTGGAAACACATAGTAACGGATCAATAGCCGTATTCAAATCCGGAAATCCGGGAACCGTAAATGTGGCCCGTATCAATTCTGCAGGAAGAGGATTCTTTAATGACGGAACCCAAAACAGTGGTGCAGACGTAGCAGAGGTATTTGACGTGGAGGGCAATATTTCTGAATATGAAACCGGAGATATTCTGGTGATTTCAACGGATTCCGACAGAACGGTAGAAAAATCTTCTGAACCCTATTCTACTCTTGTAGCAGGAGTATATGCCACCAAGCCGGGAGTACTGCTTACGGAAGAACATATTGATGCTGACATTTCCGATAAAGTCCCTATGGGAGTTATCGGGGTTATCCCCACAAAGGTTTGCCTTGAAGGCGGCAGCATCAAAAGAGGAGATATGCTGGTGACATCATCAAAACCCGGAGTAGCCATGAAGGCCGATCTGAAAAAAGTAAAAGTAGGTCAGGTAATAGGAAAAGCCCTTCAGGATTATAATCAAAATGAGACCGGAAAAATAAAAGTTTTAGTAAACATTAAATAAGATACCATGAAATCATTATATATTATCCCCTTTTTGGCATTAAGTATAAGCATGTATGCCCAGGAGAGAACAACATCGGAGCAGATTGAAGACCAGGAGCAGATTGTAAAACAGGCTAAAGAACGCCAACTGCAATTATTGAAAAGTCTTGAGGAAAATGCACCTCCTAAGCAAGCTCCTAATACATTAGTTTCAGAGCAGGGACTTAAAGCCAATACCCAGGAAAGCAAATCGCAGCCCAGCATCAGTACAAGCAATACATCAGGAAAGCTATTGCCCAGCACTGCAAGCTTCGAAGAAATGCTGTCAACAATTCCCAACAGGCAAAAAACACGTAAAGTATCCGCTGATTCTAGGAACACAAACAACAATGTGGCCGGTCTTCCCAATACCGCAACATTAGAAGAAATTAAAAGGACAATACCTAAAAACTAATACCTGATTCAACGGGAGAAAAGTCCGCCAATTGGCGGACTTTTTATTTTTAAACGGATGACTAATCCCAGTCGGCAGCTACAAATTTCATTATATTCCCGTTTTCGCCGGATAATGTAAGGAAATGTCCTTCTACAGAATATCTGGTGATCTTATCAAAACTTTCTGTAAAAGCTGTCTCCAAATCCATATTCTGGCAAGCCATCATGGTACTCCTTACTCCGGAAATTTTTACCTTTCCATTATTTTTAAATTCGGAAGTAAAGAACATTTTATTACATCCCATAAAGGCTCCGCCATGGATCTTACCTTCCCTTTTCTGGTCCGTAAGATTAATTCCTACTTTATTTTCAACAAGTTGTTCTTTGGTAAAATCTTTAAAAGAAATCAACATCCACTCTCTTTGAATATGAGGGTTTTTAACCTGCGCCGGTGAACAGCCTCCCATTATTCCCACTATAATCAATGGAAAAAAAAGAATTATTATTTTTTTCATATCCAGCCTTATCCCATTTTCATACCATTTCTAAGCAGAATATCGTAAAAATTAGTAAATTAGCGACACAAAAATTTAATTTATAAAAATGAAAAGAATATTTCTACTATTCACTTTCTTATTGAGTTTTGCTCAAATGAGAGCAGATGAAGGGATGTGGCTTTTAATGCTCATCAAAAGACTTAATGGTGTTGATATGCAAAAGGAAGGTTTGCACCTGACTCCGGAAGAAATTTATTCGGTTAACAATTCAAGCTTAAAAGATGCGATTGTAAGCTTTGGAGGTTTTTGTACAGGAGAAATTGTTTCAGACAAAGGTCTTATTTTCACCAACCATCACTGTGGTTATGGAGCTGTAGCTGCTGCTTCTACTCCTGAAAAAGATTATCTGAAGAATGGATTCTGGGCTATGAAACAAAAGGACGAGTTCAATGCAAAGGATCTATATGTAAGATTTTTAGTTAGAATGGATGATGTTACACAAAGAATCAATTCTAAGCTAAATAACAATATGACCGGCGAACAGAGAAAAGCTGTGATTGATGCTGAAACAAAAGCGATTCAGACAGAAAACTCTGAAAACGGAAAATATACTGTTGTGGTAAGAGACTTCTTCAACGGTAATGAGTTCTATTATTTCGTTTACCAGGACTATAAAGATATCAGATTGGTAGGTGCTCCACCATCCTCGTTAGGGAAATTCGGTGGTGATACAGATAACTGGGAATGGCCAAGACATACTGCAGACTTTACCGTTTTCAGAGTGTATGCAGATGCTGCCGGAAACCCAGCGGAATATTCTCCAAGCAATGTTCCTTTAAAACCTAAGCATTTCTTACCTGTTTCTCTTAAAGGAATCAAGCCTGGTGATTTTTCAATGATCTTAGGGTATCCTGGAAGAACAAACCGTTACCTTACTTCTTACGGTATTCAGCAAATGGTTGGTAAAGATTATCCGGCATGGGTAGAGGCCTCTAAATTAGCCATGGATGTGATGAAGAAGTATATGGATAAAGATAAAGCGACTCAGCTTAACTATGCTTCTCAATATGCATCTGTTGCCAACTACTGGAAAAACAGACAAGGAACCATTGATGCAGTGGCCAAAAACGAAACGATTGTTGATAAGCAAAATATTGAAAAAATCTTCAGACAATGGTCTTCACAACCCGGAAACCTGGAGTATGACGGGGTGTTGGAAAACATTTCATCCTATTACAAGCAGGTTTCGGACAGAAATGTTGAAAGAAACTATATGACTCAACTTTCAAGAAATTCGAAATATCTTAGTATTGCTTACCAATTAGGATCTGTTCTTAAGGCTTATGCTGAACAGGATATGCAGGGAAGACTTGCCATGAAGCCTAAGGTGGATGCTGCTGTGAAAAATGTTTATGAAAACTTCAACACGCAGCTGGAAGGAGAAATGTTAAACTCAATGGTTAATCTTTACCAGACAAAAGTAAACAAAGAAGTTGCCTCTCCTACATTAATGGCATTGGATGCTAAAAATTTATCTACAGTAGCATTCTCTTCAATCTTCGCTAATAAAACTTCTGTTACCAACTTTATTCTAAACCCGGATCGTCTAAAGCTTGATGCTGATCCTCTTTTGAAAATCTCTAACGGATTAGCTACAGATCAAAGATTATCTGCTGAAAAGTATGCTAAAGTAGATGATAACTTTGCTAAAAACAGCCGTTTATTCCTAGCTGGTTTAATGAAAGCTATGCCTGAGAAAAAATTCTATCCGGATGCTAATTCTACCATGAGATTGACATACGGAACGGTTGACAGATTGCCTGTAAGAACTGACAGAAACTACCACGGTGTTACGGACAACTATTATACTGATATGACAGGTCTTGTAAACAAATACAAAAAAGGTGACGAAGAATTCGATCTTCCACAAAGAGTAATTGATCTTTACAACCTGAAAGATTTCGGACAGTATGCAGATGCTGCTGGTTATATGCCTGTTAACTTCCTTTCTAACAATGATATTACAGGGGGTAACTCCGGGTCGCCGGTAATTGACGGAGACGGAAACCTTATCGGTATCGCTTTCGATGGAAACAGCGAAGCTTTAAGTGGAGATATCGTTTTCGAACCTGAATGGCAAAAAACAATCAATGTTGACGTTCGTTTCGTTCTTTGGGTAATTGACAAATATGCAGGGGCAAGAAGATTAGTAGATGAATTAAAGCTTGTAAGAGGTGAAAATACTCCTCCTGATACAAAAACTAAAAATTCAGGGACTACAGCAGAGCCTAAGAAAACTAAAAAGAAAAAATAATCCTCCTTATATTATTTTGAAAACCGTGAAATAACTTCACGGTTTTTTTATTTTTGAAAAAAAATAATTTAATACCATGAAATCTGAAGCAATACAATTTTCAGGAATTATCATGCAAAACGGCAATATGAATGCTGCGTTTGTAGAATTTCCATTTTCTACAGAACAGTTATTTGGTAAAAAAGGACAGGTAAAAATCAAAGCTATATTTGATGATAGGGTTGAATATCGCGGCAGTCTGGCCAAAATGAAATCGGATTGTCATATTCTAGGCTTAACCCAGGAAATCAGGAAACAGCTCGGAAAAACTTTTGGAGATGAGATTTCAGTAAGTATTATTGAAGATAAAGAAGAAAGAACTGTAGACATTGCAGATGATATTGCTGTGGTTTTAAAAGAAAACCCGAAGGCAAAAGAATTGTTTGATGCAATGAGCTATACCCATAGGAAAGAATATATCCGCTGGATTGAGGAGGCTAAAAAATCGGAAACCAGGGAAAACAGAAAAGTGAAAATGATCCAGATGATTCTGGGTGGAAAGAAAGGGATATAAGGGATATAAAGACTATTATAATGTTAAATGACACAAATAATCATATTTGTGTCATTTATGAGCTTTAATTTTTCAATCGGCAAATTAATACGACTTACTTATTAAATACTTTTATAGAGTCTGTGTTTTTATTGTATCGGGACCGCCGAAATGATGTTTTCTCCCCAGTTTGAACCTCCCAAACGATCTAAATAGACTGAAGAACCGGGGTTACCTATCACTTCTGAATTTCCGACGATCAGCCAGTATGTTTTATCTGTCAATGATTGATTATTGATGATAAGCTGTCCATTTGCAATATTATATTTTAAAGCACCGGCGATAACAGACCCTTGTAGCATTCCACTGATTTTATCAGCCGTCCCTACTATATCCTGGCTTTTATTAGCCATAAATTGTGAGTCTGAAAAAGTTGATCTGAACCAGATATAGTCATCACCATCCAAAACTGCCCCCTGATTATTGACGGATAATATATTTACCGTTACAAGCCATTTTCCCGGAGGAAGCACTATTTTTGATCCTGTCTGGTAATAATTAAGATCAAATATAAAAGGTAAATTATACCCGTTACCCATTGTTCCTACTACCAGTTCCAGGCTCTGTCTTTTCCATAAGCCAATACCATTATCATCCGAAGTAAGCACCTTATTTTTTCCTTGCAGACCATCAAGGATCTTAATCCCTGCAACAGGCGTACTCACTGTTCCATCGGTTGATATATCCAGTCTTACTGACGGAGAAATTGTTCCGATTCCTACATTGCCTATATTGGTCACAATAAAATCATCTTTTGCCTGAGCTACAGAAGGAATTCCGGACAGAGAATTGTTTTTACCTCCATCTACATGAAAGGTATTTTGGGGGTTGGGAGTATTAATTCCTACTTGGGAAAGGGCAGATGCGCTGATCAAAATAAAAGAAGCACCAAAGTGTTTTAAGAATATCATGTGTTTTATTTTTATTATTAATTCGATTTTTAAACCGGACAAAAATAAAACGTCCCTGATCTCCTCACAATGAACAAATGTTAATAAATTTGCCTCTTTATTCTGCTAAGAGCCTGTGGAGTAATCCCCAAATAAGATGCTATATATTTCTGCGGAATCTCTTTGATCAGAATGGGATTTTCCTTAAAGAGATTCTCATATCTTTCTTTTGCGGAGTATTTTAGAAATGAATACAGTCGTTGGGATCTTTCAAGAAATAGAGCCTGATGCGCAATTCTTCCAATGCGCTCAGCGGATTCTGTTCTTTTATAAATATCCTGCAGATCATCATACGTAAACCTGTAAAGTACCACATCAGACAATGCTTCTACGCCATAGACAGAAGGTGTTCTGGTTATAAAGGATTCATCTGCACAGGCAAACTTTTTCTCAAACATAAAATCATAGGTGATATCATTTTCCTTTTCATAATCGGTGGGTATAAAAAACCGAAGCACTCCTTTAGACAAAAAAGAAAGCATATTTTCCTGACCTCCTGCTTCAAGGATGATTTCTTTCTTCCTGAACCTCTCTTCATACATTTTAGAAGCGATTATCTCCCAATCGCTGTACGTAATATCAAAATTAGCTTGTAAATATGCATACACTTCTTCCATGCTGTTATCGTGAAAATGGTTGCCTTAAAATTAAAAATATTCTTCCATGGAGGAATATTAATTATATTCTATATTATACATTCCAAAAATCTCTTCCAGACTTCTGTACTGCATAGTTTTGTAAATAGGGTAGATATCAGAATTTCGTTTGATGTCATATTATTAAATAACGATTCAGGGCAACTTCGTTGCCCTGAATCGTTTTCAAAAAGATAAATATTAAGAAATAGGAATTCCTAAGTATCTAAGATAAGAATCCAGCAAATTTTTATCAAACACCGGCTCCTCAATTCCTGATCCTTCAAGGAATTTAATCACGTTTGAACAGTCCCAGATGTAAGTATTCTGGTAAAGCTCTACGGTAGATAACCCTTCATGCATATTATCTTTAAACAAACTTGTTAATGGATATAACCGATTTTTGCTGTCATTTTCCCACTGCCCTCTCCAATCTTTATAGGTAAGACCTTTCAAAGTAAACGGATAATATTTTTTAATTAAACCAAAGAAATCTTCTAAAGTGAGATTGGTCTCAGGTTTTGCAATCAGATTGAATTTTTTTCCAATTGCATCTTTATTTTTTGTGATATAAGCCATTGATTTGGTCATATAGTCAACTGTAATTAATCCTTCTCTGAGTTCCGTCAACACAGGGTAGGATTTAAATTCAATACAATTCTTAACCAACCCTGACCACCATTGATACGGTGCACTAGCTCCTGTTTTACTGTGACACATGGCATAGCCAAGACGATAAGTAATCAGCGGCAATCCTTCTTTCGTTGCAAGATCTGCGATGGCCTCCATCACATATTTGCTTCTTACATATCCGATATCTTTACTTACTGAAATAATATTTTGCTCAATATCATCACTTTCCAGCATTACGGTTTTACCTGTAAAAATGTGCCCCCAACTGTACACAGAGATTGTTGATAATAAAGCCAGGCATTTTATTTTTTTTGTTCCGGCAAGACGGATGATTTCCCTTAACCCCTCTACATTGGGTGCTTTCATATAAGAATAGGGTTCAATAAAATTTACAGAGCTTCCCGAATGATAAATAAGATCAATTTTTTCCGCTAGTAAATTAAATGTATCCTCAGAAAAGCCTAATGATGGAACTGACAGATCGCCTATTACAGGGATAATTCTCGATACTTGTTCAGCCTTTCTGGGAATATGAAACTGTTGAAAACATTTGTCAATTTTTCCTAAGGCGTGAAATTCATCCTGCGCTCTTACCAGGCAATAGATATCAGCGTTAGTTGTATCCAAAAGCTCCTGTAACAAATGAATTCCGACAAATCCGGTAACGCCTGTCAAAAATATGGACTCCGGATTTTCTAATTGTCGAGGATCAAAAGTCCCCTCAAAGACAGTTCCCGGGTTGAGATAAACATCATTTTGAAGTTCAACATAGGGTTCCACATCTTCTACCGGGATCATTTCTCTTTCTTCATTAGCCCTTGCAATAAGAACATTAGCAAAATCCCTCAATACCGGATACTGATAAACATCCCGGATATAAACTTTTATTCCGAGCTTTTCCTCCAATGCTACTGCAGCAATCGCAACCAGAAGTGAGTTTCCACCGATATCAAAAAAATTATCCGTGATATTGATTACAGGACGTTCCAATTCTTCAGCCCAAATATCTGCGATAATCCTTTCCGTTTCATTCGTTGGAGGCTCATGAGAAACAAGATCCTTCGCTTCTTTATCAGCAATTTCCTTCAAGAAGCTGGTATCTGTCTTGCCATTTGCCGTCAATGGAATTTTATCCAGGAAAATAATTTGGGCAGGGATCATGTAACCTGGTAATTCTTCTTTTAATTGATTCCTGATGAATGAAATGTCTTTCTGAGCGCCATCCCGCAACACCATAAAAGCAACAAGGTATTTATTCCCGCCATGATTATCTTTTGTAATAACAGACGCTTCCTTTACATTATCCAATTGTGTAAGGGTCCGCTCAATTTCGTTCAGTTCAATGCGGAATCCACGAATTTTCACCTGATTATCTATTCTTCCTAAAAATTCAATATCTCCATCCGAAGACCATCTTGCCAAATCTCCTGTACGATATATTTTTTCTTTCTCTTTAAATGGATTGGAAACGAATTTAGTATTCGTTAATTCCTCATTATTAAGGTATCCTTTGGCCAATAAATTTCCCCCAATATACAATTCTCCGGTTGCTCCTACAGGTAAAAGCTCCAATTGCTCTCCTAAAATATAAGCCTGTGCATTTGCTATAGGTTTTCCAATGGAAGATACATATTGTCCATTCATATCTTTGACTTTTTTGAATGTAGCATACACCGTACATTCGGTAGGACCATAATAATCAATAAGCTCGTAACTTAACTCTGAAGTGAGTACCGGTTTAAGCTTTTCTCCTCCCGTAAACAGATATTTTAAATCTAAATCCTGATAACTCTTTGTTTTCTCAACCACCGCAGGAGCAAGAACAGTAGGCACAAAACCGTGTGTAATCTTATTTTTCCGATAATAGTTTACTAATGCCGAAGCTTCCGTTCGTTCTTCATTATCTGCAATAAAAATGCTTGCTCCGGAGGTAAGCGCCGCCCAAGTTTCCCAAACAGAAATGTCAAAAGCCAAGCCTGCAACAAGGCTTAGTTTCGAAGTATGATCAACATGGAAATAATGGTTATGCCAGGTGGTCAAATGCTGGATGCTGTGATGTGAGACCATCACTCCTTTAGGATTTCCTGTAGAGCCAGAGGTATAAATGGTATAAGCTAATGCTTCCTGATGAATCGTGATATGTATAGGACTTGATGACTGACCTGAAATATCTTTAATTTCATCGAAAATAAAAACTTCTGTATTTTCATTTTCAGGTAAGAGTGCAGCCAATAAGCTATTGGTAATCAGAACCTTCGCAGAAGTATCCGAAAGGATGAATTCTACTCTTTTGGCGGGGTAAGCAGGATCTACCGGAACATAAGCCGCTCCCGTTTTAATAATACCAAGTATTGCTATTACCCATTCCAATGAACGATCAAGCCATACAGTTACATACATTCCTTCTTTTACCCCTTTAGTTAAAAGGGCGTTTGCAATTTGATTACTCCTTTCGTCCAGCTCCCGATAACTGATCTGCTGATCCTGAAAAACCGCCGCTATATTTTCAGGGAATAGGCTTACTTGCTTTTTGAAAAGAGAAACCAGGGTCTCTTCTTCCGGATAATCCCAATTTGTCTGGTTGAAGTTGTTTAAAAGTTTCTCTCTGTCTTCATAAGATAAAGGGACAATGGTGTCACTTAAAAGTACCTGTGTTGTTAATGTGTTTGACATGTTAATAGAGTGTTTTGGTTAAAAGATATTTTGATTAGTCTTTGATTAGTATAATATTTTGATATAAGGATTTTAAGAAATCCTTTTATATGATAAAAAAATTCTCCACGGAGAGATCATGGGCATAGAAGATCCGCCCTGTTTAATTATTGGCATATTTTAAATTCGATTTTGTAATTGTTGGGTAAGTAAAAATGAAACTATATATAAATTACAATTATAAAAAGCATCCCATTTTTATTAGCAAAAGGCATACATTTTATTTTCAATCATGAATAATAAATTTCAATTATTTTTCAAATATTTATTATCGTAATTATATATGTTTAAATATTTGATATCCAAATTTAATATAATAATTTTAATTAGCAATTAAAATTTTGTTAATTTATCTCCAACAAGAGAATTAATTTTTCTAAAGCCTATGTGATTTCGTTCAAACCCGTTATAGTAAGAATACATTTATTTCCGCTAAAATTGTAATATCAAATACTCCAAAAGTCCCGGTCCAGGCTTCTATATTGTAAAAATGAAAGGGAAAACAATTCAAGTGATTTTTTAAATAAAAAAAGGAGCTTAGATATTAAGCTCCTTATAAAATTCCGTTATTTAGTAAGTGTCATATGTACAGGTAATAAATGTAATGCCTGTATTATTTGCGGTAGTATCAGAATTAAAATTGGTGGTAATAATATTTCCATTAATTTCTGTTATTTTAAAGAAAATAGTACCAGAAGTAGAAGTAATATAAAATAAATGTCCTATGGATAAATTTTCTTTTGCTCCACTTGTAATTATAAATTGTTTTGATCCCGCCGTTGTATTAACTGTAAATCCTGACAGCGTATTATAAATTCCCGACTTTTTAATGACAGAAGTCTGAAATGTTGAGAAATTATAAAATGTTTCACCCGTATTAAAATTAAACCCGGTCATATTAATCGGCTCATTTGTTGTTGCATAAGTTTCAGAAGGGGTTTCAAGAAACTTAACTTTTTCTACTTTTCCGATATCTGAAGTATTTAACATTACCTTGAGTCTTGCTGAAGGATATGTTCTCTGAATGATCCCTACATATTTTGCTTCCGGAATAAAAGTCATGCTATTTGTAAAATCATTATTGGCTTCAGCCCCTATCCTTATTTTTTTTATTGCGGGTGTTGGTGATGATGTATATATGCTATAGTCTTGTGGTCTATAATCAATAAGTGCTATCTGTGCATTCAACAGAGTAATATCATTGATTATATTTCTGTTTTCATCAAACAATACAAATTCGGAATATCTATGCCATCTCACCCATAATCTTACATTGGGATCATTTATTTTAAAAACCTGGCAAAAATCATTCGGGTAATAGGCATCCGGAAACAGACCTGTTCTTTCATTAAAAGGTTCTAAATTTTTCACATAAGTAAAATCGTTGTTATTTTTCTTAAAGTCTCTGCTCAGGTCTACATTTAATAATACAATATCTCTTTTGTCTACGTATCTTATTCCATTTTCATCTGTAAAATCTTTTACTGAATTGTACTGTCCCGATTCATAGCTGAATTCTGACCCTCTATGAAAAACGCCTATTCTTTTATCATTTACCCTCTCTATTCGTGGTTCAACAATTGAGATTCCTCTACAATCAGCCGATGAAAAGTCGAAGCAAAGTGTTTCTCTCAATTCCAGATTGCTTTGATCTTCAATTTTCCCTTCAAACGCCTGATTCAAAAACAGCCAGGAATTACACCCTTTTGAAATTCCGTCTTTTTCAAATTTTATAAATGTTCTTTTCCTTCCTGCTGCGAATGTACTCATATTTATCGCATTGCTGGACGTACTAAAATCACCCCCTATAACCCGGTTTGAATTAGCCCAACCATCATTTTTATTTCTGATTACAAAAGAATCGAGATTGGCCAAAAGAGTGTTTAACTTAATTTCATTCCATGCAAAGCCAGGGTATAAATTACCAGATATGTTAGCTTCACAGACAATACCTTTGGTAAAAAAGGAAGCCCCTATAATAAATTTTGACCTTATTGCCCCTTGAAGTAAAATTCCTATAAATTCATCTGAAGTAAAATCTGCATATGGATAAGCGGCTACATTTGTCGATATAATATTTTTGTAACTGTTTTGAAAAACTAAAACGGCTTTATCTGCAGTACCCCTGTAAAAGATCTTATTTACTAAAAAGTTTACCGGTTTTTCAAATAAAATTTTTTCTGATATTTTATATCCGACAGGGCTGTTTCCAACAATAGTTACCGACTGTCTTTCTTGTGAAGCCGTTTCTTGTCCGTCAAGAGGGTTAACTGATACAAATTCCGGAAGATTGTTAACAAATTTTGCGGCTTTTAAAAATGCTTCCGTATCATCTGTTCTTGAATCCCCTTTTGCCCCGAAAAGTTCAATATTAATTGGCTTTCCTGCTAAAAAACTTGTAAGTGCATAAAAATCATTTCCTCTTTTCCTATAAATAATACTATCATCAATATTGGCCCCATTATTAGTAATACCACTATATATATCATTAAGGGTATCAGGGTCATTAACTTCATGATACCATTTTGTAACTTTAGCATAGTTTACATTTTCTAAAGTATCATTGTCTACTAACTGCACCAAATCATCATTCGGGTCTGAATTGGGTGCGAAAAAATCATTTGTAAAAGTCATCTTTATTTTTTTATTTGGTTAATAATCAAGACTAAGCTAACAGCTTGTTGTCTTTTTTTTGTAAAAATAATTCTCTGATACGACAAAACTTGACGTAATATTTTACATTTTATAAAGAATGAGAATGCCCGGTTATTAATCAATTTTAAATATTCCAGAACCCTCTGTCCAGACTTCTATACTGTATGGCTTCAGAAATGTGATGTGATAAAATATTTTCGGATTCTTCCAGATCGGCAATTGTTCTTGCTACTTTTAAGATTCTGTCATAGGCCCTTGCGGAAAGGTTTAGTCTTTCCATCGCTAACTTTATTAAGCTGAAAGATACCTCATCTAACTGACAAAATTTTTCAATTTCTTTAGGACCTATTTGTGCGTTATAGCTGATTCTTAAATCTTTATACCGTTCATGCTGAATCTCGCGTGCAATCAAAACTCTTTGTCTGATATTTTCACTTTTTTCCCCTTTTCTTTTTTCGGCCAGCTGCTCGAATTCTACTTTTTGCACCTCAATATGGATGTCAATACGATCTAAAAGAGGTCCTGAAAGTTTGTTCATATATTTCTGCATTTCAAAGGCAGAAGAGGTATTGTTCGGGTCATCAGGAAAGAATCCGCTCGGACTGGGATTCATAGAGGCAACCAGCATAAAGCTTGCGGGATAATTCACCGTAAACCTTGCTCTTGAAATGGTAACTTCCCGATCTTCCAAGGGTTGCCGCATCACTTCCAATACCGCTCTTTTAAATTCCGGCATTTCATCAAGGAACAAAACACCGTTATGGGCCAGAGAAATTTCTCCCGGCTGAGGGTAACTTCCACCTCCGACGAGTGCTACATCAGAAATCGTATGATGTGGCGATCTGAAAGGCCTTACAGTCATCAGAGAAGTTTCAGCTCCTATTTTTCCGGCTACGGAGTGTATTTTTGTAGTTTCCAAAGCTTCCTTTAGGGTAAGAGGCGGCAAGATACCAGGAATCCTTTTAGCCAGCATTGTTTTTCCGCTTCCCGGAGGTCCTATCAGAATAATGTTATGCCCTCCTGCTGCTGCAACCTCCATGGCTCTTTTGGCTGTTTCCTGCCCTTTCACGTCAGAAAAGTCAAAGGGAAACTGATTAATCTTTTCCTGAAATTCTTTGGCAACATCTATAGTTTCTCTTGAAATAGGCTTTCCATCATTAAAAAACTCAATTACTTCTCTGATATTTTCCACGCCATATACTTCAAGATCGCTTACAACAGCAGCTTCACGAGTATTTTGCCTGGGAAGGATAATTCCTTTAAATCCTTCTTCGCGAGCTTGGATGGCAATAGGAAGTGCCCCTTTTATAGGTTGAAGACTTCCATCCAGAGACAATTCGCCCATGATGATGTAATGACGAATATTTTCGGCAATGATCTGATCTGAAGCAGCCAAAATACCAATAGCAATACTGAGGTCATAAGCAGACCCTTCTTTTCTGAGATCTGCGGGAGCCATATTAATAGTAATTTTCTTTCCGGGAATTTTGTAACCGACATTTTTTAGTGCTGCCGAGATTCTGTAACTGCTTTCTTTAATGGCGTTATCAGGAAGTCCCACCAAATGATAGCCTACTCCTCCTGTATCTACATTAACCTCAATAATAATCGTCTGAGCAGCAACTCCGTGAATTGCACTTCCATAAATTTTTACCAGCATATTTTGTGTTTTATGTAAATGTAATATTTTTTATAAAAACCTGGATGCCAATCCAATTAGGCAATGATTAAAAATCAGTTTCATCAAAGAGCTATCAACGAAAATTATAAATCACCCTTCCCCTATTTTTGCAAAATTTACGTTAAAGAGTAAACTTTAAGAATACTTACAGCAAAAAAATCGGCGCAAATAAATTTGCGCCGATCAAACCATTATTGAAAAACTAAACAAATCCTCTCGGATTTATTATATCTTGATTTATCACTTTTTGATAAACTTATTCTTATATATTTTCCCATCGGAAGTTTTAGAAATTATAAAGTAGCTCCCTGCCGTAAGTTTGCTGACATCTATAGCATCCTTGTACTGATGGTTGGTTTTCTGTAAAACCATTCTTCCGGACATATCTACAATTGAAATATCATAAGCTTTATCCGATTTTTTTCCTATATAAAGAAGTTGGGTAGTCGGATTGGGATACAGACTTAAATCACTTTCTTTGGGCCCTGCTTCTCCCGTTCCCAGACCACAAAAGCTCCAGCTTCCAAAGTTGAGCTTGACAAATCCTCCTAACCCCAGGAACTCACATTGATCCGGGCAGTATTCCGTACAGGCATAAAAGCCATATTCCCCGGATGTGGTTGCCACATACGAATCTCCCACAACGCCGTTGATGATACACGGATCTCCGGGTACCGGTGGAATATTGCCTGGTGTACATTTATACCATGTGTGAACTCCATATAAAGCGGGAAATGTATTTTCAAAGGTTACTGATGCTCCATCACAAACATTATACTCTCCCGCATCAATCTGCTGATAAGTTCCCGGAGTCAGGGTAGTTAACATGGAAGGAAGAGCATACGCATACCCATCAGCCATAATAGCAGGGCTTTCTGCAGTGCAGTCATTCAAAGTAACAGCAACTTTAAAGTAATAAAGCATATCATTTACTCCATCAATAGTTAGCGTTTGTGATGTTGCTCCGGGTATGGCCACCCACGGGTTGGGATTAGGTGTTTGCCAGGTCCACTCTTGCTTATACCATTGATAAGTTCCATAAGTTTGTGTAGAGAGTACCTCTGTTTCCGTATTACAAAAAACAACTTTGTCCGGAAACATTACTCCCAGTCTCGGACTTGTAATAGTAGGGGTGAGTGAGCATTGTGCTTTTAAATTCAACATTCCGAGGAATGCATAAAAAGCTAAAAAAATTAGTTTTGTTTTCATAGTTAATTTTGTTGGTGATTTTCTTATAATACAGTCATTAATTATCAATTAAGACCCTTATCCCGAATTTCATATTAAAATTCAATGGTTTTTCTTTATAGATGGTATTCAGAGAACTGTTATCCTTAAAATGATAGCTCACTCCCGGCTCGGCATAAATTCCTATATTATTGATGATCTTATATTGAAATCCGAGTCCTCCGCTAACAGAAAACTGCGTAGACTTAGTCTCAAGTTTTTCGGTTTTCTCCTCTTTTACCTCATCATTGACGATATATTTTGTTTTGACATTTCCTGCCACTGCTTTTTCGACAAGAGCTCCACCGGTAATATATCCCGTGAATCTGCCTTTCTGTACCGCATTGTAATTAACCTGCACCGGAATTCCTACATAATGAACCGATTGATCGCTTTTGATCAGATTGGAGTCACTTCCTGAACGAAGCTCTGATGATAATTTTGTATAGTTGACTCCGGTTCCTATTCCCCATTTTTTACCCAGATTATAATATAGCGAAACTCCTAGCGTTACAGGTACTTTGTGCCTCACCTTCGCCTTTACTTCTTCATCCTGATTAGCCAGTAAAACCTGCGTCAAAGGGTTTTCATGGTAATCAGAAATGGTAAATACTTCATCAATACTCATCGGGCTTCCGTCCATTGTGGCATATCCCGGAAACTGCTGAGCTGAGCTGGTAGATGTGCTTCCGGTAAGGACATTCAGCATCCACAATTTTTTAGACTGGCGCTTTGTTATTTTAGGTTTATCATTGATCTGCTGAATTTCTTTTTCCTCATCATCCTTTGATAAATTTTCTGTCTTATCAATATCGGTTGGACTTTCTACAGTAACAACATTTTGTTCCTGTACTGATGCTATACTTTGCTTTAACCTTTCAATGGTTTCCTCGTTGATTTGTCTTGCTAAGTCTGAATTCTTTTTTTCTCCACGACTTCCCATTACTTTTTCCAACATCTCAGTAAAAATATTTTGAGACTGAACATGATCTGCTGTAGAATAATTGTCAGTTTGTTTTCCCAAGCCATTTGCATCCGCTTTTATGTTGTCCTCTGAAACAGGCTGATGACCTGAAGAACCATTCCTTTCCGGATCATTCTTTGAATATGTCGTTTTTGGCGAATGATTTTCATTGACCATATCAAATAATCTTTTTCCAATCATCAAAAGGAAGGCAATAGCCGCAGCAGCTCCAACTATACGGTATAGTAAATGCTTGACGTTGCTTCTTAAGGGCTTTTCTGTTTTTTTCTCCGGCTCATTATTGCCGGGTGTAAAAACAACCGATTTATTTTTATCCTCTTCACGGAATAATTCATCTCTGATGTCGTCCCACCATTCATCCGGAACATCCTCAGTGTGATCTTCCATCTTCCTGCGCAGGTTATGTAACCATTGATTACTCATATTGTGCTTTTTTGGACATTTTATATTCTTTAACTTTCTGAACCAGCATCGCTTTAGCTCTGTGAAACTGGGATGCTGAGGAATTTTCTGCAATTCCCAATAGCCCGGCAATTTCTTTATGGCTTTTCATCTCAAATACATACAGGTTAAAAACCGTTCTATACCCTTCAGGAAGAGACCGGATCATTTTCATGATCGCATTTTGTGGAATTTCTTCCAGATTAGGTTCTTCTTCATTCGGGAGATCGGGAAAATCAAATTCCTTATCAACCATTTTAAAATCAGCACTCTGCTTGATATACTTCAAGGATTCATTTACTACAATACGGGTAATCCAGGCTTTCAGAGAACCATTTCCTCTATATTCAAAAGATTCAACAGAACGGAACATCTTGATAAAACTGTTCTGTAAAACATCGTGCACATCTTCCCTGCCGATAATATATCGTGAGCACACATAGGACAGATGACCGGAATAAGCCCTGAAAAGTTCTTTCCAAGCTGCTTCTTCTTTTTCCAGAAGTCGGTCTATCAAAATCTGCTCCTTGTTTTTTTCCATTTACTGTATGCTCCTTAATTATGTACCCATCTATCAATGAAAAATAGATTGCGTTGTTTAAGACGCAATCTATAAGCATCATCAATTAATTATTTTAATTTTTTATACAATAGGGGAAGTCGTATTTAATTGTTGTAAAGGGGTCTAACGTTAACCCATCCACTGTTATTTTCTCAGCCACCAAACCAAATCTCAATGAAAAATCCTGTCCTACATAAAATCCTTTTTGCTTGGCCGCTATGGTAACTACCGTATTTTTGTTCACCCCGTCTACCGGAATCATGAACTGAAGGACCTTAGGGGCAAAACTTAATTCTACTACATTATTCGCTGTGTTGATCTTGGAAGTATAGTCAAGATTATATTTCACTTTTCCAATTGCCGTCATCGCCGCTTCCACTTTCGCAGGATCATTCACTACTGCTTTTACAATTTCCCGGATGGGAAACTCTGCAAATTTAAGGGTATCTTTTTTAGCCGTAAAAAGTATTATTTTCTCTGTCTGAATACTTCCTTGTGATGTTATAAGTTTGCCTTTATAATTTCCGTTCACGTCTTCCAGCTTTACCGGGATCGGCTCATAATCATCACCACAGGATACTAAAAAAAGGCTCAGGAATACAACAGCCATAAAAGCTTTAAGCACTATCAATTTTTTCATACGTTTAATTCTTTACATTATACATTATTGTTGTGAGTACTCATTGATATAAATCCGGGTTTTGGAAAATCTTGCATGGGTTTTGAAAAAAAACATGATTTTCTCATTCTTTTATTTCATGTCCTGAATAATCTTGGTTTTTTAGTCTGGGATTTCTATCTCTTTTAATACATTTGTTAAAACAATATTTGAATGAATTTCGAACAAATCAATTTACATCTCAATGCTTATAAAGAGCATGATCAGATCATAGATGCCGCAGAATACCTGATTCATTCTTTCGGACTGGAGCATGATAATTTTGCTGGTTTCGGTTTCCGGGAAGAACTTTCTCCCAACTCCATGCTTTTAACGGCTGAAGGGGAATTGGGTCAGCCACAGAAAGTGATGATTCCCAAAAATATCTTTGATTTTGATCTGAGCCTTGTTCTGAATATGGTGGCTCACGAAATGCTTCATGTAAGACAAAAAGCTCCGGGAAATGTGGTTGAAGATAAGAACGAACGTGAATTCCAGGCATATTACGAAATGCTTTTCCATAAGGTTTTCCCTCAAATTCCTGAAGTTGCGGATTTTCACAAAAAGTTTTTCGGAAACAAGGCGCTGGAATATTACAGAAGAATGGGTGAAGGTTCGGAATTGCAGCAAAAATATGCAGAACAGAGAACAGAAGTAGAACAACTCATTAATTCACTACCATCATGATAAAGCCGGAAATAAGCTGGGAAGATTTTGAAAAAATAGATATAAGAACAGGCACGATCATTTCAGTGGTTGATTTTGAAAAGGCAAGAAACCCTTCCTATCAATTGGAAATTGATTTCGGAGATTTGGGCATCAAAAAATCTTCCGCACAGATCACTACATTTTACAATAAAGAAGACCTGATCGGCAAGCAGATTTTAGCCGTTGTCAATTTTCCTAAAAAGCAGATTGCCAATTTCTTCAGCGAATGCCTGGTATTGGGCGTTTATGGGGATAACAAGCAGGAAGTGACATTGCTGACCACATCACTTCCCACTAAAAATGGTTTTCAGGTAGGCTGAGCCTACTGCTGTAATGTTTTAGTTCCTAAATTCGTAATCTGTCCGAAAGTTACTGAAACGTTACCGGTATTTTCATCATTATAACCGGTACTGTCATCTGCATCATAAGAAACAGTATAGACTCCCTGCTGTAACCCTGAGAACATAAAGAACCCATCCGGATTTGGTATTGCCGTAGCAATAGTGTCTGTTGCCACAATAGCATGAACTACCGCATCAGCGGCTGCAGGCTGTACATATCCTTTAATCTGCCCGTTGGTTAGCTCAGAAAAGGTTCTGATCACAGGTTTCAGAATATAAGAACCGTTTCCTGTGGTCACAATAGATCTTCCTGCGTCGAAATCAATCCACACCGTATACGCTCCATTGGCCGCTAGAGTCTGATGCCAGTTAAATTTAAGGCCGCTTTGTTCTGCTGAAGGCGTTTGTAACGGATAGGTTGCCCCATTCATAACCAAAGTGTTATTAGGCCCCAGAACCATTCTCATCTGAGAGACATCTCCGGCAGGAAGTACTGCCTGCCCTAAGACTACATCAGCTCCGTTTTTAAAATCAAGCAGATTGTACACTCCGGGACTTGGGAAATTCAATGGAACCCATTGCCCGTTACTGTTGATTTCGATTCTCTGGATATCGATATTAACAGCATCATACGCTGCGGGGCCATCCGTAAGCCTCACATTGACTGTAGCAGTATCATTTCCATCCGAATCATCGTTACATGATCCCATGAAAAGCAAGCCCATACTGCTTCCTAAAATTAATAGCTTCTTCATAAAATATATTTTGTATATATTAAACGCTTTGATAGTTCATATATTATGCCATATCTTTTCAAATCTAAAAAACAAAAAAATGATACAGCACATTCCTTTGGAAAAAATTTTATTTCTTGATATTGAAACTGTTCCGGGCGCAGCCTTGTGGGAGGATCTCACGGAAACCGATCAAAAACTTTGGGATAAGAAGACCCGATTTCAGCGAAAAGAGGAGGTTACCGCAGAAGAATTTTATTCGGAAAGAGCCGGAATTATGGCAGAATTCGGAAAAATCATTTGTATTACGGTTGGAATGCTCGAGAAAAATGAAACGTTGAAAATCAAAAGTTTTGCCGGCCACGATGAAAAGAAAATGCTTCAGGAGTTTGGTGAGCTTTTTAACAGCCCGAGACTTCGGGATGTGATTCTTTGTGCTCATAACGGGAAGGAATTTGACTTTCCCTGGATTGCAAGGAGATTTCTAATCAACGGTATGCAGCCGCCGGTTCCTTTTCAGATGTTTGGGAAAAAACCTTGGGAAATCCCACATATTGATACGATGGAACTTTGGAAATTCGGGGATTATAAAAGCTTTGTTTCTCTGGAATTACTGGCTCACGTATTCGGAATTCCCACTCCTAAAGATGATATAGACGGCTCAATGGTTTCATCAATTTACTACATAGAGAAAGACTTGCAAAGAATTGTTGACTATTGTGAAAAAGATGTCTTAACTTTGGCAAATATTTTCCGGCGCCTGCGTCAGGAAGATTTATTGAAAAGGTATATCAATTTAGATTAAAAATGAAATTTACAGACGATCAGATTGCTGATATTGGAGAAGATATCATAAAGGTACTTAAATCTGTGTATGACCCTGAGATTCCGGTGGATATCTATGAGTTAGGATTGGTTTATGATGTACAAATCTCCGATGAAGGTGATGTAAAAATTATCATGACACTTACTACCCCGAACTGCCCTGTTGCGGAAACTCTTCCTCAAGAGGTTAAAGATAAGGTTTCGGAGGTGGAACATGTGAAAAGTGTTGATTTAGAGCTGACATTCGAGCCCAGCTGGAATAAAGACATGATGAGTGAAGAGGCTAAGTTTGAACTCGGAATGCTTTAATAAAAAATATAAAACCGCAGAAAGTTTCTGCGGTTTTGTTTTAGATATCTTTTGCTATTTCCTTGTCTCTTCTGCTCCACTCACTCCATGAACCTACATATAAGCTAGGAATTTGAAAACCAGCATAATCCAAAGCCAGAATGGTATGACACGCCGTCACCCCCGAGCCGCAATGGATGATCAGTTTTCCAGGTTTACTCTCCAAGAGTTTTTGATATTTTTCTTTTAAAATTTCAGGAGACAGGAAATTTCCGTTTTCATCAAGATTTTCCGAAAAAGGAATATTAATGGCTCCCGGGATATGTCCCGCTACCAAGTCAATGGGTTCTGATTCTCCTTTATAGCGATAGGCATCTCTAACATCAATCACTACAGAAGAATGGTTTATTAATTCATTTTCAACATCTTCCAGACTTGAAACAGGGAGAAGCCAATGGTCTTTATTAATTAAGGGGGTAATTTCAAAAACCTCCTCGCCGGACGAAAATTCCACACCTTCTTTCTCTGCAGCTTGCATGCCTCCATCCAAAACCTGAACATTTTCAAAACCAAAAGCTTTTAACATCCACCAGGCCCTCGCAGCGGCATTCGATCCGTTTTTATCATCATAAACCGCAATATGAGAGTTTTCTGAAATACCAAGCTTCGAAAGCGTTTCTCCGAACTTTTGAATATCCGGAAGTGGATGTCTTCCCCCAAAAGCAGCATCTTCACCAATTTCTGCCAAATCTTTATCTAAATCTATAAATCTGGCTCCTTTGATATGCCTGTCAAGATAGGTTTGACGAATGTCTTTTTCCGTTCTTGCATCGAGAATGATAAGATTATTATTGGGGAATATTTCCTTTAATTCGGAGGGAGAAATAATTGGGGACATTGTACTGATTTTGGTTTAATTAAAAATAAGTTCCGGCTAAAGCAATGTGTCTTGCCAATATATAAGACGACCAAAGTCCGTCTCTATTGATTTTAAAAATGAAAAATATCTTTCGCTTTGTTATAAGAACTCTCAAAGTTCAGGAGATTCAACGTATGATCAATTTTCTCAACACTCATGAAATTAATCACTTGTTCTGTAGGCATATTTCCGACCAGATCATCTTTCGCCATCGGACATCCTCCAATTCCTTTGATTGCACTGTCGAATCTTCTGCAGCCTTTATCATAAGCCGCTTTTAATTTTGAATAAGAATCTTCATAGCGGTTATGGAAATGTCCTCCGAAATTGATTTCCGGATATTTTGATGGTATTTTTTCAAAAAGAAGAGCGATGGTTTCCGGCGTTGCAACACCCGTGGTGTCAGAAAGTAAGATGTTTTTAATGCCTATTTCCGAAAATCTTTGCGCCCAGAAATCCACATCTTCCCATTTCCACATTTCTCCATAAGGATTTCCAAATGCCATGGAAAAGTAGATGTTCAGTTCTCTATTCTCTTTTTTCGTCAGTTCCAACATTTTTATAATTTCCGCGAATGCCTCTTCCTGGCTTTTATTCGTATTTCTGTGTTGAAATGTTTCCGAAATAGAAAAAGGAAACCCTAAAATATCCACAGACTGATGTGCTAATGCTTTTTCCGCCCCTCTGTAATTTCCAATAATCGCAGAGACTTTGGTATTGGATAAGGATTTGTCAATATTTTCGGCAACTTCGGCTGAATCAGCCATTTGCGGGATTGCTTTAGGCGAAACAAAACTCAGACAATCCAAAACATCAAATCCAACTTCCATTAAAGAGTTGATGTAATCTATTTTTTTATCGGTCGGGATAAATTCTCCCCAACCTTGCATTGCGTCTCGAGGACATTCTGTAAGAAACATTTCTACTTTTTGATTTTCTCAAATATAATAAAACTAAACCATACCATATAAGGCTTATACGAAGATAATATTATTTTGATTTTCAAATATTTATCAACGATTCATAGTATCAATGATTAAATATCCAAAAGCCGATAATAGAGACTGAGCATCAAAATCGTTACCTTTGTTAAAATTTAATACGATCTAATGAGTACTATAGAATTCAACGAATTGTGGAAAGAAAAGTTATTGAACCGTTTTCTTAGTTATGTGAAAATCTATTCAACGAGTGATGCGGAAAGTGAAACAACGCCTTCAACACCTCGACAGTGGGATATCGCCAAATATATTACCGAAGAATTAAAGACGATCGGTTTAGAAAATGTTTCTATTGATGATAACGGTTATATTATGGGGTACGTTCCTTCTAATTTGGAAAATGATGACCAACCCACTATCGGATTCATTTCTCATTATGACACGTCTCCTGATTTCAGTGGAGAAAACGTAAACCCTCAGGTTTGGAAAAATTATGACGGAAGTGATCTGGTTTTAAACCAGGCAACGGGATTCACTTTATCTCCTTCCAAATTTGAAAGTTTAAAGAAATATATCGGTCAGACTTTGATTACAACAGACGGGAATACGCTTCTTGGTGCTGATGATAAAGCAGGTTGTGCTGAAATTGTAACAGCTGCTGAATATCTTATTGCTCATCCGGAAATTAAGCACGGAAGAATTGCCGTAGGATTTACACCAGATGAGGAAATCGGAAGAGGAGCGCATAAGTTTGATGTTGCTAAATTCGGAGCTGAGTTTGCTTATACAATGGATGGTGGTGAAGTTGGAGAGTTAGAATACGAAAACTTCAATGCTGCAGGAGCGGTTGTAAAAATCCACGGATTGAGCGTGCACCCGGGTTATGCTTACGGAAAAATGGTTAACGCTGCTTTATTAGCGGCAGAGTTCGCCCAAATGCTTCCTGCTAATGAAACTCCAGCCACCACAAAAGGATTTGATGGTTTTTATCATTTGATGGATATTACTGCTGATATTTCTGAGGCAAAACTTCAATATATCATCCGTGACCATGATGAAGTGAAGTTTGAGGCTAGAAAGAAATTCATGGAAGAAAAAATTGCTGAATTCAATCAAAAGCATGGTGAAGGAACGGCTGAAGTTGAAATTAAAGAACAATACCGTAACATGAAGCAGCAGTTTGAAGGTAAAATGCACATTATTGACCTTGCTTCAAAAGCGATGAAAGAAGCGGGTATTGAACCTAAAATAAAAGCAATCAGAGGCGGGACAGACGGTGCTCAATTGTCTTATATGGGATTACCTTGTCCGAATATTTTTGCAGGTGGAATCAACTTCCACGGACCTTATGAATATGTGGCACTGGAAAGTATGGAGAAGGCGGTTGAAGTGATTGTGAATATTGTGAAGGCTTAGAATTAGAATAAGTTATATATTTAAAAAAGCTGTATCGTAGTGATACAGCTTTTTTATTTATTTTTTCATCTCAAATAAAGAGAAACTATTTAGCTAAAAACCAAATAATATAGTACACTCCAAATCATTACGAAAAATAAAACAAAACCAAATGATTCTTTAAGATTTTGATTTTTTTTCTTTATGTAGTGCTTATAAAGCGTTACAATTATGAATGTAACAATAATTAAAGTTGGCAGTAAGGTAAAAGTGTACATCTGCTTATTGATTCAAAAAAGCATCCCAACCCTGAGCTGTCAGAGCAACTAACTGATTGGACCCTCTTGCCACCATAAAGTTCCCATCTTCTTTTTCTACAGCATGACCAATAATGGTAAAGTCCGGATGGTTTTTAATTTTATCAAAATCATTCGGCGAAATCGTAAATAATAGTTCATAATCTTCCCCTCCGCTCAAAGCAGTCATCACAGGATTTAAATTCATCTCATCCGCAGTAGAAATCGTAAGATTGTCCAATGGAATTTTCTCTTCATATAACCTGAATCCTACATGGGATTGATCAGAAAGGTGTAGAATTTCGGAAGCCAGTCCATCAGAAATATCGATCATAGAAGTAGGCTTAATCTCCAGCTCTTCCAGAATCTTTTTAACATCTGTTCTCGCTTCAGGCTTCAATTGCCTTTCCAAAATATAATCATACCCTTCCATTTCAGGCTGCATATCCGGATTGGCAAGGAATACGGCATGCTCTCTCTCCAGAATCTGCAATCCCATATAAGCTCCTCCTAAATCACCGGTTACCACAAGAAGGTCATTGGGTTTTGCCCCGCTCCTCTTCACAATATTTTCTTCATTTTCAATTCCTACAGCCGTTATGCTCATTACTAATCCGGAGTTGGAACTTGTAGTATCTCCTCCAATTAAATCCACTTTATACCTGTTGCAGGCCGTTTGAATTCCGGAATAGATTTCTTCCAAAGCTTCCACCGGAAAACGGTTGGATACCGCCAGAGAAACCAAAATCTGTGTGGGTGTTGCATTCATAGCAGCAATATCACTCAGGTTCACCACAACCGCTTTGTATCCTAAATGCTTCAAAGGAACATACCCTAAGTTGAAATGCACTCCTTCTGCCAAAACATCTGTTGTAAGGATTACTTTTTTTTGATCGGGATTGATAATGGCAGCATCATCGCCTACCCCAAGCTCCGAAGATTCATTGGAAAGTGGAAAATGCTCTGTTAAATGTTTAATTAACCCAAATTCTCCAAGTTTAGAGATCGGTGTTAATTCCTGAGATTTATCTTCAAACATACGTTTTGTTTATAATTGATAAGAGATGATTATTTATCATTAACCATTTATTTATTAAATTCTGCCGGGTCAATATTATGGGGATGGAAAGGGAATTTTTTGAAATCCTCTTTGCTCAAAACTACCGTTTCCGGGCTCTTATATTTATTCATCGCCTCCACCACATCATCCGGAGGTGTCGTCATTTTCCTGATCATCATATCGATCCACACTCCGGTAGCTTCTGCCGTCGCACAATGGGTTCCATCCGGAAGGTAAAACTTGTGCAGGAAACGGTAAATAGATGAATCGTCTGAACATCCGTCTATTTCAACGCTTACAATTACTGTCTGATCTGCATAGATTTCTTTAAAAAAGGAATATCTTTCATGCAAAATCACAGGGCCTATTCCCCATCTGCTTAGTTGGGTAACCCCCATTTTTTCCTTGGTCATAAAAGCCATTCTCGCCTGAGCGCAGTATTGAACATATGTTGAGTTGGCTAAGTGTTTGTTGGCGTCAAGATCACTCCAACGAACTTCGAATGTATGGTAGAAAATCATTTAAAAATCGTTTTTGGAATATTTAAATTATATTCTTCAAAAATACTCAAATAAGATGGTTTATAAAAATTGTACTTTTGGAAAAATAATCTTCAGCATAGGATTACTCATACATGAAACAAATAATTATAATCGGAGGCGGTGCGGCAGGATTTTTCTGCGCATCCAACCTTGACGAGACCCAATATAAAATAACCATTCTTGAACAAAATTCGGATGTATTGCAGAAAGTGAAAGTTTCAGGAGGGGGACGATGCAATGTGACCCACGCCTGCTTTGATCCAAGAGAACTGACCCGGTTTTATCCTCGTGGAAATAAGGAATTACTCAGTGTTTTTACTAAATTTCAGCCGGGTGACACCATGGATTGGTTTGATCAACGAAAAGTTTCGTTGAAGATAGAAAATGACAACAGGATATTCCCGGAAAGCAATTCCTCACAGACCATTATCCATACTTTTCTGAATGAAGTTCAGCAAAAAAATATTGAAGTAAAAACCAAATGTGCAGTAAAGGAAATTGAAAAACAGGAAGAAAAATACCTGGTGAAAACCAATTCTGGAGATTTTTGGGCAGATTACATCATTTATACCACCGGAAGTTCTCCTAAATCTCTTAAAATTGTTGAAAACCTGGGACATAAGATCATTAATCTTGTACCTTCCCTTTTTACATTCAACATTAAAGATGAATTGTTGAATGATCTTGCCGGAACAAGCTTTGAAATGGCAGAAATTTCAATTCCGAAATTAAAAACTGAAGAAAGCGGCCCTTTATTGATTACACATTGGGGGCTTTCCGGGCCTGCCGTTCTGAAAATTTCCGCCTGGGAAGCGATAAGCCTTGCCCAACTCAAATACCATTTTGAGATTGAGGTGAATTTTATTTCAATACCGATTCAGGATGCAGAAGAGGTTTTTCACCATTTCAAGCAGAATAATCCGAAGAAAACCATCGGACAGTCTAAAATATTTGAGGTAACCAACCGATTCTGGCAAAAAATACTGCACGTTTCAAAAGTAGACATCAATAAACAGATTGCGAATATTTCAGGAAAGGAAATACAGACAATTCTGGAAAATATATGCAAAAAGAAACTTCAGGTTTCCGGAAAATCTACTTTTAAGGACGAATTTGTAACGGCAGGAGGCGTAGATTTGAAAGAGATTAATTTCAAAAATATGTCTTCAAAAATATTGCCTAACTTTTATATTGCCGGAGAAGTGCTGAATATTGATGCGGTTACCGGCGGATTTAATTTTCAGGCATGTTGGAGCGAGGCATGGCTGATTGCACAGGATTTGAATAATTTATAATTTAGACTATGAAAAAAATATTTTTATTTGCTTTTTTTATAATCTCTGCGCTGGCTTTTTCTCAAGAAAATGGCCATGTAAAACCCGATGAATCAAATATCAAACGACCATTAAGTGAGTCAGAATCACCTGCTGAATTTCCGGGTGGATTGAATGCATTTAGGATGAATATTTCCAAAAATCTAAACAGTTCTTCATTTGATAGTGTGAGTGGAACAATAAAATCAGATATAAAATTTAAAATTAATACTGATGGAAAAATTCAGGACATTACTGCCACAGGAAGCAATGTTGCTTTCAACAATGAAATGATAAAGGCAATAAAATCAATAAAAACAAAATGGAAACCTGCTATATCCAATGGGCAACCCGTTAGTCAATGGGTTTCGTTTCCGATGATCATGCAGATGCCCTAAAACACAGCCCATGTCTGCCAGTAAAAATTATCCTCTATTTATATTCAAAATCCTATTAATTCTAGGGTTTGGATATTTTTTTGGGCTCATGTTAAAAATCACCTTAGAATATATCCCTTTACAGACGGATGTAAGTTTTCTGATGATCAAACAGACGGAGGTTATACAAAGACCTGAATATCTTTCATTTTTTTATACGCATGTTTATACCAGTATTTTTGTTCTTCTTTCCGGGTTTCTGGCGATCATAAGAAAGGATTTCGGAATCAAAAATTTCCACAGAAATTTAGGCAAGGTGTATATTGTACTGCTGCTTATTTTTTCGGCTCCTTCCGGGATTTATATGGGTGTTTTCGCCAACGGAGGATTGCTTTCCAAAATTTCTTTCATTATTCTGGGCTGTTTGTGGTGGTTTTCTACTTTTAAAGCATATCAGTATGCCCGACAGAAAAAATTTACGCTCCATAAGCAATGGATGTGGCGTAGTTTTGCACTGACGTTATCTGCGGTCACTTTAAGAATGTGGAAGGTTATTATCGTATATTTATTCCATCCCAATCCAATGGATGTTTACCAGATCATTGCATGGATGGGCTGGATTCCCAATATCCTTTTAATTGAATATCTAATCACAAAAAAACTATTATGAAAACAATGCAATTCATCTGGCTCCCATTATTGGCTATTGCTTTGACGAGCTGTAAAAAAGAGGCAAAAACAAATGAGGGATCAAAGGATTCTCTTACTGCAAAAAAAGATTCCGTTGTCATTCCTGAAATTTATAAAGAATATTATGGCATTTACTCCGGTGATTTTGCCGGAAAAGAAATGATCACTCCTGAAATAGGAGAAGAATATGAAGGGGATGTTTATAAAAAGATCACTTTAAAAATCAACAGAATTACGAAGGACAGTGTTTACGGGCAGAGTATTGTCAATGGAAATCAGCGCCCTTTTCAGGGAATTTTTAATGAAACTTCGAAGTCTTTTATCCTTGATGAACCCGGAAATGATAAAACAGACGGCAGGTTTGAAGTTAAACTGAATGGTGACAGCTTAACCGGAAAATGGGCAGCATTCAATAAAACGGCCGTGAAAGCTCCTGTAAAAACGTTAAAACTGATTAAAAAAGATTTCGTCTATAATCCAAACTTCATGTTGGATGACAATTCAGATCTGGTAGACTGGTCCAACCCGAAAGAGGTTGTTGAAAAATATACTGATGAAGAGACCGGCAAAACGGAAAGTTTTACCACTTCTAAAAACAGAGTGGCTTCGGATGCTATTTTCAAATTAAATGCTTCCAAGCAGCAACTGACAGAAAAAGATCTCAAAAACCTGAGAAAACTGGATCTTGAAATTATTAAGAATTCTGTTTTTGCAAGACACGGATATTCTTTTAAAAAGGATACCTACAGATATTTCTTTGAGCAAACGGATTGGTATATTCCGGTGTCCAGCAATGTAGATCATGAGCTTTCTTCTATGGAAAAGGAGAATGTTGCTTTGCTGAACCGTTTTATAAAATATGCTGAAGATAAATATGACAGCTTCGGAAGGTAATTAGTCCAGGCTTACTTTCTCTTGTCTTTTATTTTTAATCCTTACAAAAAGATAAAGCAACGCGCATCCTGCAGCATAACACAAAATATCAACCCACGAAAAAGAATTTCCAATGACAATGTACATTAGGCTTCCCTCCGGGAAGCCTAATTTTTCTGCGATCTTGAAATATTGAGCAAATTCGATGAGGCAGGAAAAAACAAAAATTCCCATAATAAGCTTCTGACTATTTATTTTTATGAAGCTTCTCACCAAAGTAAACAGTAAAATAACCACAATTACGTCTCCCAGATAAGCTCTCACAAAGAAAATATCTTCAAGTCTGACAGCGATAAAAACCTCTGTAAGGAAGAGAAATAGGGTTAAAAGGAAATATCTGATATTAAATTTCAATTTCATCCGCTAAAAATAAGGCATAAAAAATCGGTATCCGAAAGAACACCGATTTTATTTTATCCATATACTATTTCTTTACTTTCACCGTACATCCGATAGCAACGGTTTTTGTTGTTTTTATGGGTTCTCCTTTAATTAAAGCATTCACCGCGTCCTGAACATAATATTCAGAAACATCATTCGGATTTTCATAATTGTTATCGATCGCACCGATATATTTCACAATATTTTTACCATTCTCTTTCTGCAGTAAAAATACATGCGGAGTTTTAGTTGCTCCATACTGAGGATAAATTTTTTGTCCTTCATCCATCAGGTAAGGAAAAGTAAATCCTTTTTGTTTGGCTCTTTCAATCATTTTATCGTAGCTGTCCTCCGGCTGAACTCCCGGGTCGTTCGGATTGATCGCAATTACCGGATATCCCTGGTTTTTATATTTTTTATCCAGCTCAATAATCCTGTCCTCATATTTTTTCGCATAAGGACAATGGTTACAGGTGAAAATAACGATAAAGCCTTTTGCACTTTTGAAATCACTCAGTGAAACCATTTTCCCGTCTACATTTTTCAGTTTAAAGTCTGTTGCCGCATCTCCTATTTCATACCCTTTTACCAGTGATGTGGTCTGCTTTTGAGTTTCTTTTTTATCCTGATTGATCGTGGTAAAACTCAGTAATCCGAGCACCACGATAAAAGCTGTTATTCCAATTTTCAGATTTTTCATAATATCTTGTTTAAGGTATATATTTAGTAATTGTATTTTGAAGTTCTTCTTTGCTCATTTCCCCATCGTTGAAATGTACTTTTTCACCGTTTTTATAAAATAATGTCACCGGAATATTCCCGTCCCAGTCTTTTTCAAATCTCGGAATCCAGGTATTCATCCTTTTAATATCGTCCAACAAAATTACTTCTGCGGTAAGGTTTTTATTTTTAATGAATTTGATTACTCTTTCTTTGTCTACCAGTCTGTCCAGGGAAATCAAAAGCATTTTAAATTTTGGGTTATCCTTATATTGGTTATTCACTTCCATAAAGTGAGGAAGCTCTTTCACACAAGGAGCACATGTGGTAGACCAAAAGTTAACCACAAGAAACTTATCCCCTTCCTGTTGAATTCGTTTCTCCAATTCTTCATATTTTATGGAAGGCACAGTAGACTGTTGGGCTTTCAATCCTGTGAAGCTCAAGAATAGTAATAGAATGTAAATCAGATTCTTCATACTCAAAATTAGTAAAATATTTTTCTCTGCATTATTATATGTTTGTGAAATTTTGAAATGCATAAAGTCATTCTTTTTTCTTCCTTTGTTTTGTAGCTTTTATGAACGTCCAAAATGCAGATAATCGGGAAACTTCTCCCTCCTGCTCTTTCATATAGCAAGACAATCCGATTTCGTATGAAAAAGGACCCAATCCGCCAAGTGAAATTGTTGAGAAAATGGGAGTTGGGGTATGTAGATAAAGAGGCAGAATTCCCGAAAGAAATAGCAAAAAATGGTAGAAAAATTTTCATGAATTGGAGCTTTCTTGAAAAAATAAATTTATTCACTATTTTTTGAATTATTTTTTTGTACTTTAGACTAACCAAATTGAAATTATTATGAAAAATCTAAAAATTCAGAAAAGAAAACTCACAAAAAGAGAATTGAAAGAGATTACAGGAGCCGGACCTGTGTGTCCGATCATTTTTAGCTGTTTTGACCGATCAACAGGTGAAGAATTATTCGGAGTTCCCGGAGTTCAGGGGGAATACTGCTGCTAATTAAAATTCTCTAAACAATTATTACTATGAAAAAATCAAAAATCCAACACAAAAAACTGACTAAAAAAGAGTTAAAAGAAATTAACGGCGGAGCTATCATTTGTCCGGAAGGCTTCTGCTTTGTTCCCGGATCTGACGAACCGAGAATCGGCGGAGTAGGCAGAGACGGTTATTGCTGTTAATATAGCTGTTTAAAAAGGTGATTGGAGGACTTATTTATCCTCCAATCATTTTTTTTATCGAATTAAGCTTCATTAAAGCTTCAATAGGGGTTAGCGTATTGACGTCTATTTTCGTCAGCTCTTCCCTGATGTTTTCCAGTACAGGATCATCCAGCTGGAAGAACGAAAGCTGCATATTTTCCTCCGTTATCCTTTTTATAGTGTCTGAAGACGAGCTTCCTCCCTGTGAACGGCTTGCTTCAAGTGTTTTCAGGATTTCATTTGCCCTGTTCACTACTTTCGCAGGCATTCCTGCCAGTTTCGCCACATGAATACCAAAACTGTGTTCACTTCCTCCCGGAATAAGCTTTCTTAAGAAAATGATATTCCCTTTATTCTCCTGGATGGAAACATGGAAATTTTTAACCCTTTCAAAATTCACCGTCATTTCGTTCAGCTCATGATAATGGGTGGCAAATAACGTTTTGGCCTGCGTCGGATGCTGATGAAGATATTCTGCAATCGCCCACGCGATGGAAACACCATCATAAGTGGAAGTTCCGCGTCCGATTTCATCTAACAGAATAAGGCTTCGTTCTGAAATATTGTTCAAAATATTGGCGGCTTCATTCATTTCCACCATGAAGGTAGATTCTCCCGCAGAAATATTATCTGTAGCCCCTACTCTTGTAAAGATTTTATCTAAAGTTCCTATTTCTGCATGTTTAGCAGGAACAAAACTTCCGATCTGCGCCAAAAGACATACAATGGCTGTCTGACGAAGGATTGCTGATTTACCGGCCATGTTGGGTCCCGTAACCATAATGATCTGCTGGGTATCTTTATCTAAAAAGATATCATTCGGGATGTATTTTTCTCCCAGAGGAAGGGCATTTTCAATAATCGGGTGCCTTGCTTCTTTCAGATCAATAGCATACCCGTCATTTAAAACAGGTTTTGTATAGCTTTCAGAAACAGCCAGTTCAGATAATCCGACAGCTACATCAAGTTGCGCAATGATATTGGAGTTCTCCTGGATCTGATCTATATACACCATGGTTTCCGAACATACATTCCTGTACAGTTCATTTTCCAGCACGCCTATTTTTTCTTCGGCGCCAAGGATCTGGTTTTCATATTCCTTTAATTCTTCTGTGATGTAACGTTCTGCATTTACAAGCGTTTGTTTTCTCACCCAGTCGCCTGGGACTTTATCTTTATGGGTGTTTCGAACCTCAATAAAATATCCGAAAACGTTATTAAAATCAATTTTTAAACTTGTAATTCCGGTTCTTTCCACTTCTCTCTGACACATTTCGTCAAGGAAGCCTCTTCCTTTGCTCTGAAGATTCCTCAATCTGTCCAACTCTTCAGAAATTCCTTCTTTAATAATATTTCCTTTGGAAAGATTGACCGGAAGTTCTTCATTAAGGTTATTTTGCAGAAACTTTATCAATTCCTCCTGATCGTACAATGGTTCCAGCCATGCAAGAACATCCGCATGTGGATGAAGCAATGCTTTAATCTGATGAATATTAATGAGGCTCTGACGAAGATATCCGAGTTCTTTCGGGGATATTTTTTCAGCAGCCAGTTTTCCCATCAGACGGTCAAGATCGGAAATCGATTTTAGCAGCTGGCAAATTTCGTATTTCAGATTATCGTTTTCGTTGAAAAAATCAATCAAAGATAATCTTCTATTGATCTCATTCACAGATTTTAAAGGCAGAATAATTCTTCTTCTCAGCAATCTTCCTCCCATCGGAGTAGATGTTTTATCAATGATATCCAACAGTGATTTCCCCTGTGGATTACTCGGATAAACGATTTCAAGGTTTCTCAGGGTGAAATGATCCATCACCAGGAAATCTTCCTGCGGAATAACCTGTATCTTAGTAATATGAGAAAGAAGGTTATGGTGGGTGTCTTCCACCAGATAAGCAAAAATAGCTCCTGCTGCGGTAATTGCCAATGGTAAGTTCTCGACACCGAATCCTTTTAAAGAATTGGTTTTAAACTGACCGGTAAGCTTTTCGTAAGCAAAGTTATATTGAAAAGCCCAGTCTTCTAATTTGAAAGCATTTTTATTTTTAAGCTGCTCCGGAATCTGTACGCTTCTCTGGTAAATAATTTCACTGGGATCAAAAGTATTGACAATATGGAGCAATTTATCCAGATTTCCTTCACTTACCAGAAATTCTCCGGTAGAAATATCCACCAAAGCAATCCCGAACTTCTCTTTTTCTTTATGAATAGAAAGCAGGAAATTATTCTTTTTGGAATTCAGCACCTGGTCATTGAAAGTAACACCTGGTGTAACCAATTCGGTAACTCCTCTTTTTACAATTCCCTTCACCATTTTCGGATCTTCCAGCTGATCACAGATGGCCACCCTCATTCCTGCTCTTACCAGTTTCGGTAAGTAAGAATCTATGGAATGGTGCGGGAATCCGGCCAGTTCAGTATGGCTGTCTCCATTGGCTCTTTTGGTAAGGACAATTCCAAGGATCTGGGAGGTTTTAATGGCATCCTGCCCGAAAGTTTCATAAAAATCCCCTACCCGGAATAGTAACAGCGCATCAGGATATTTTGCCTTGATGGTATTATACTGTGTCATTAACGGGGTTTCTTTCTTCACCTTTGCCATGTAAATGTCTCTTGAAATTTTAGGATGGTAAAAGTAAGAAATAAAATAAAACGATTAAAAACCTTTACGGTGAATTCATTATTATAATCAGAAAAAATCACTGATCTTTGAGATGCTTTTCCAATGCTTCTGAACTTCTTTTGTAAGCCAATTTCTGTTTATAATCCACCCATTTTGCTTTGAACAGTTTTCTCAAAAGCTTATCTGTATACCGCATAACGAATACATGATACAGCATGCTGGCAAAAACGTTAGGTTTATTTGGCAGTGCCCGAAGCGACAATGAGAAGCCCGGCTCCAGGTATCTGTTGAAATGCCAGAAACCTCCGGGAATAAAAAGGGCGTCACCGTGTTCCATAAATATTTCATAGCCTTTCGCATATTGCAGTGCCGGAAACTTTTCGTAATCGGGCTTTTCATAGTCTACGTCATAGATGGTATGCACCGAAAGCGGAACTTTATAGAGAAATGCAGATTGCTTCTGATCGAATAATAAAATTCTTTTTTTTCCTTCAAAATGAATATGCAGAAAATCTCCGAGGTCTACATCGTAGTGCATTAGAACATGAGCTTCACTTCCCCCGAAGAATAACGTCGGCAATCTTTTAAAGAATTTCATTCCGAGATCCGGATAGGTGAAGTTTTTCAGTAATTCAGGCAGTCTGTCTGTAATGATATAAAAGAAGATCCTTAAATCTGAAGGTTGACTTTTGATCGTATCTATATAATCCTTCATTTTCATATGGGTTACCGGTGCATCTGAGCTTTTGGCAGCATCTGCCGGCTTATTATCATATAAAGGGACTTCCTGCTCTCCTGCTTTTTCCCGGATGTAGGCAAGATTCCATTTGTCGAAAGCATCCCAGCGGCTTGCGAAATTTTTTATCAAAAGAGGCTTATGCTTTTTGAAATAATTCTTCTGAAAGTCTTCTTTACTGATATCATGTACAGCATCTACGTTCTCGAGGATCATCTGTTTTCCAATTTATGATGAATAAAAATACTGTTTTTTTTGAAATTTTTAAAAAAATTATCTTTGTATCCTCAACGCAATTTATGAGAGCTTATAATACCAAACACTTCCTGAAAATCCTCTTCAGCTTACACAAAAGCGATACATTAAAAATACTTTTTCCCACAATGCTTTTGGTGGGAGCCTATTCATACGGTATTGCTTATCTGGAGCTTGAGTATCTTCACCTCACTACAAAATCAAAGGTAAGCAATGTAGGGCTTATTCATTCCCTGCTCGGGTTTGTGCTTTCTTTATTACTAGTTTTCAGAACCAATACGGCCTACGAAAGATGGTGGGAAGGGAGAAAACTTTGGGGAAAACTGGTGAATGACACGCGGAATTTTGCTATTAAAATTAATACTATTCTGGAAGACGACAGGCAAAACGCAGAACAAATTGCAAGATATTTAAAATTCTTTCCCCATTTTCTTGCCAAGCATCTTTCAAAGGATTCAACACGATTAGCTTTAGATGAAGATTATTCAGAAATAGAAATGGCTCTGAAAAATCATGGCCCAAGTGAAATTATCATTCTTCTGACTCACAAGCTGAATCAGTTAAAAAAGCAGGGGAAAATTTCCGATATGGAAATGGTCTATCTGGACACCCAGCTTTCCGGGTTTTTAGATGTTTGCGGCGGATGTGAGAGAATAAAAAATACTCCTATTCCCTATTCTTACTCATCTTTTGTGAAAAAGTTCATCGTCATTTATGTTTTGGCCTTACCAGTAGCTTATGTAATTAATATTGGTTTTTTTATGATTCCGCTGACGGTTTTTGTTTACTATGTTTTGATGAGCCTGGAACTTATTGCCGAAGAAATTGAAGACCCTTTCAACAATGATGAAAATGATATTCCTATGGAAACAATAGCCCAGAATATTGAAAAAAATGTCCATCAGATCATGGGAATAAAAAAATCAACCTCTTAAAGGTTGACTTCTACAAGTTCTCCATCGTTCTTTATTTCCACAAATTTGCTCTCCCTGTTGGCGGAAGCATAGTTATAAAAGAATGTATCATAAATCGGGGTAGAATACAGATATCCTCCGTATGCATTGTATGAATCAGTTCTTCCGGTTTGTTGCTGATAGCTTGCTGTTGCGGTAAAATTCACAATCGTTTCAAGGTAATATTTTCCGGGTTTTAGTTTTTCAAACTTAAATCGCCCATGGCTATCCGTTAAAGCTTCTATTCGGTATTTAAATGCTTCATCAGACATATATACCGTAGTTTTCTTGTTTTCATACTTTTTTCTCATCTTATAAAACTCTTCAAAATAGGGAGTTACCGGAAAAAGCATTACCACGGTTCCTTGCGGGGCATAATGTTTCTGACCTAACAAAGGTTTTATTCCCCAGTTATTTTTTTGTTTGGTGGAAGCAACCCCCTCAATCGTAGAATTTCCAAAACCAATCATACTCTGAGCCAGTTTCTTATCAAAAAAAGTCTGTGGATAATACGTATTTTGTGCTTTTGAAAATATAAAAGCTGATACCAACGTCATTAAAATGAGTACATTTTTCATAGCATATATTTTATCCAAATATAACTATTTTGTTATTTTTGAAATAAAAATATCTATGAAATACTCTTTTTTGTTACTTTTTTTTGTTTCTGTATTTATTTCGGCTCAGAAACCTTGTGGATTTAAAGACGGGCTTCAGGAGGGAAACTGCAAACAGTTCTATGAAAACGGCCAGGTAAAAGAAATTGCTGACTGGAAGAAAGGGAAGCTGGAAGGAGATGCTGTTTTTTATTATGAAAACGGAAAGGTGCAGGCGAAAGGAGAATATAAGAAAGGTTATAAAGTAAAAGAATGGTCTTATTATGACAAGGACGGGAAGTTAACCGCTAAGGAGATTTTCAGGAATGGTGAAAAAAATATTTATGACAATAGTTCCACTGCCACTTTTTTCTCTTCTTCCGGCAAAGTCACTGAAGTTTCCAACTATAAACTCGGGAAATTGCATGGAGAAAGCAAACTGTTTCATGATGACGGAAAGTCTGTGAAGCAGATCGGCCATTACGATAACGGTATTGCTGTCGGAAAGTGGAAAACACTGTATGCATCAGGAAAAATCCAGCGTGAAACAGAATTCGTCAACGATAAATGGAACGGAAACCGGATTCATTATCGCGAAGACGGAAGCATAGAAAAAACGGAAGTTTATAAGGACGGAAAATTAATCTCAACAAAATAATACATTGGTACATAAATTAAAACTGGAGGAACTCAACAGGATAGATGTAGAAACATTTAAGAAGACGGAAAAAATCCCATTAATTGTTGTTTTAGATAATATCAGAAGCATGCACAATGTAGGTGCGGCCTTCAGAACTGCAGATGCTTTTTTAATTGAAAAGATCATTCTCTGCGGAATCACTCCCCAACCTCCCCACCGTGAAATCCATAAAGCGGCACTCGGTGCTACGGAAAGTGTAGACTGGTCTCACGAAAAAGAAATCAATACAACAATTAACGATCTTAAAAGCCAGGGTTTTGAGATCATCGGTATTGAGCAGACTTCAAGCAGTCAAATGATTACCGATTTTACCATCGACAAATCAAAGAAATATGCTATTATATTGGGAAATGAAGTAGACGGAATCAGTGATGAGGCATTGCCTGACATTGATACCTTCCTTGAAATTCCTCAATTGGGCACCAAGCATTCCTTAAACGTAAGTGTTTGCGGCGGCATCGTAATGTGGGAATTTGCTAAGGCATTAAAATAAAAAAACTGCATGTGTCGTTTAACAGACAGTGCAGTTTGAAATAAATCTAATAAAAAGTAAAAATGAAAGGCTACAAAGGTAACTTTTTTTTTATTACAAACAAATTTTCCATTTATTTTTTTTGCATCCCCTTTAAAAAAGTTTCATTTTCAGAAAAAGTTTCGTTTAATTTTTTATAAATTAGCACAATGTTTATCAAGGATTATATCTCAAAAGATTTCCCGTGTTTCAGCCTGACTGATTCGATAGAATCAGCAAGAAATACTTTAGAAGATTTTGGATATACTCATATTTTCATTAAGAAATCCCATCATTTTTACGGAGCTATTGCCAAAGACTTTTTATACGAAGAGGAAGGAACGTTGAAGGATCTTGAACACCAGATCGAACGATTTGCCATTCTTGAAGATAATAATATCATGGACAGTATCCGTTTGTTTCATACGTTCAATTCCAATGTGATCCCGGTGATCAATAAGAACGAAAAATATTTGGGATACATCAGCTGTGATGATATTTTCCAGGATTTTTCCCGTTACCCGCTGTTTTCAGAATCAGGCGCTATTCTTACCGTGGAAACGCCTGCAAGAAAATATTCCATGACTGAGATCGCTAATATTGTGGAAAGCAATAATTCCAAGTTTTATGGAGGCTTCATCAGCTTTATGACTGAGGAGGTTATTCAGGTGACCATCAAAATCAGCAATGAAAATCTGGGTTCTATTGATGCAACTTTTGATCGATATGATTATAGAATTGTTGAAAAATACTATTCTGATGAGAAAACGGATCTGTTCAAAGACCGGTACGGATTTCTCCAAAAATTTATAGAAATATAACAATGAAGGCAGCCATATATTCTCAGAAGAAAGATCTTGATACGTTTCTGTATCTAAGTAAGTTTGTCTCAGAGCTTGAAAGCAGAGGCGTAAAATCTGTTTTATATGACGAAATGGCTGAAGCGCTTCAGTTTTCTAAAATTTTCGAAACATTTAATAATAAGCAGGACCTGATCGATAAGGAAGTAGACCTTTTTTTTACGTTCGGGGGAGATGGAACGATTGTGAATTCCATTACATTCATCGAAGATCTTGAAATTCCTATCGTGGGGGTAAACACCGGAAGATTAGGGTTTTTAGCAAGCTTTACCAAAGAAGAAGTATTCAAGGAGTTGGATGCTATTTTGAAAGGAGATGTGAAAACCAGCCGCCGATCTGTAATCGAAGTGGTTTCGCCAAGATCGGATGATTTCTTCCCATATGCCTTGAACGATGTTACGGTTTCCAGAAAAGAAACAACCTCTATGATCACTGTGGATTCTTATATTAATGACGAATTCCTTAACGTATTTTGGGGTGACGGGGTGATTATTTCAACACCTACAGGCTCAACCGCTTATTCTTTAAGCTGCGGTGGGCCCATCATTTCTCCAAACAATGAGAACTTCGTTATTACACCTATTGCTCCTCACAATTTAAATGTAAGGCCTTTAATTGTGAACGATACGGTAGAAATAAAATTCAGAGTGGAAAGCAGGGTCCCTCAATATTCTTTATCTCTGGACTCAAGACTTATCCATATCGAAACCGATAAAGAAATCATCATTAAAAAGGCAGATTTTCAGATTCTTCTGGTTCAGCCGAACAGTTTAAGTTTTTACGAAACGATTCGCCAGAAGCTACTTTGGGGACGGGATAAAAGAAATTAGGAATTACACAAAATTTCTTACCTTTACACGAATTTTTAAATTATCTAATAATTTCATATAAAAAGTAAAACATGAGCAGAATTTTCCCGGCAGGAGTTGCCACAGGTCAGTTAGTTACAGATATTTTCCAGTACGCTAAAGAAAACAAATTTGCTTTACCTGCAGTAAACGTTGTAGGTTCCAGTAACGTAAATGCGACGATGGAAACTGCCGCAAAATTAAATTCTCCTGTTATCATCCAGTTTTCGAATGGTGGTGCCGCTTTCAACGCAGGAAAAGGATTAAGCAATGACGGACAAAAAGCTGCTATTTTAGGAGCTATTGCCGGAGCAAAACATATTCATACCCTTGCGGAAGCTTACGGAGCTACTGTTATTTTACATACAGACCACTGTGCAAAAAAATTATTGCCTTGGATCGACGGATTAATGGATGCTAACGAAGATTTCTTCAAGCAGACAGGAAAATCGCTTTACTCTTCTCACATGTTGGATCTTTCTGAGGAATCTTTAGAAGAAAACCTTGAGATTTCTGCTCAGTATTTCGAAAGAATGGCAAAAATGCAGATGACTTTAGAAGTAGAGATCGGAGTTACAGGAGGTGAAGAAGATGGGGTTGATAATTCTGATGTAGATAATTCTAAACTATATACTCAGCCTGAGGATGTAGCTTATACGTATGAAAAATTAAAAGCTATTTCTGACAACTTTACGATTGCTGCTGCTTTCGGTAACGTTCACGGAGTGTATAAGCCAGGAAATGTAGTTCTTACTCCAAAAATCCTGGATAATTCTCAGAAATATGTTCAAGAGAAATTCGGAACTGCTGCAAAACCGATCAATTTTGTATTCCACGGAGGTTCAGGATCTACTTTGGAAGAAATCAGAGAAGCAATCGATTACGGAGTAATCAAAATGAATATTGATACAGACCTTCAATTCGCTTATACAGAAGGGATCAGAGATTATATGGTAAACAATATCGAATACCTGAAATCTCAGATCGGAAACCCTGAAGGAGAAGAGAAACCAAACAAGAAATTCTATGACCCAAGAGTCTGGATCAGAAAAGGAGAAGAAACATTCTCTGCAAGATTGGTTAAAGCGTTTGAAGACTTAAATAACGTAAACACTTTAAAATAAAAATTGTACAGTGTATTCATGTAAAAAGTATTTATGATAAATGCTTTTACATGAGTACATTTTACGTTTATACATTAATACAAGCAAAAAATGGCATTCGACTGGTTTAAAAGAAAAGCAAAAAACATTACCACCTCTACTGATGAAAAAAAGGATGTTCCCAAAGGACTTTGGCATCAGACACCATCAGGAAAGATCGTGGAACATGAAGAATTGAAGAGAAATAATTATGTTTCTCCGGAAGACGGATTTCATGTAAGAATAGGAAGTGCAGAATTTTTTGACATCCTTTTTGACGAAGGTAAATTCACTGAACTGGATGCTAATGTTGAAAGTATTGATATCCTGAACTTTAAAGACACGAAGCCTTATGTTGACCGTCTGAAAGAAGTAAAAGCCAAAACTAAACTTACAGACTCCATCAGAAATGCTGTAGGAACCGTGAACGGAACCAAAATGGTAGTTTCATGCATGGATTTTGCTTTTATCGGAGGATCTTTAGGATCTGTAATGGGAGAAAAGATAAGAAGAGCCGTAGACTATTGTATTGCCAATAAACTTCCTTATATGATCATCTGCCAGTCCGGAGGAGCAAGAATGCAGGAAGCAACTTATTCTTTGATGCAGTTGGCCAAGGTACAGGCAAAACTGGCTCAGCTTTCAGAAGCAGGGCTTTTATATATCGCTTACCTTTGTGACCCTACATTTGGAGGAATTACTGCTTCTTTCGCCATGACAGCAGATATTATTATGGCTGAACCGGGAGCGTTAATCGGTTTTGCGGGACCGAGAGTTATCCGTGAAACGATCGGTAGAGACTTGCCGGAAGGATTCCAGACTTCGGAATTCTTACAGGAAAAAGGGTTTGTTGATTTTATTGTAAAAAGAACTGAAATCAAGGATACCGTATCAAAAACAGTCAATTTATTAGCGATAAACGCATAAATTTTGTAACGAAAACAAGATCATCTCTCTCTAATTAGGGAGAGATTTTTATTTATGAGGACTTTCAACGTATTTTTCAGGACCATTCGTACGCTGAGTTTAAAGAAAATTATTCGGCTGCTATCTCTTGTTCTCCCCCATCCTCTTTTTTCGTTGCTTAGTTTTCATGCTACGGTAAAAGCTTTTTCCATTGCACAGAGAAAATTTCCTGACAGTGCTTCCAACAACGGAGTTGGCAATGCTTTCAGACATGCGCTTTGGAGCTGTTTTATCATGATGTATTGCTGTAAGGTTTCCTCCCCTCAAAAAGCGCTTGATTTCTGTAAAAGATTAACGGATATGCATGAAGAGCTCTTTCCCAACGAACCGCTGGAAACCAAAATGGATCTTCACAACAACAAAATAGGAATGGATTATTTTATGGAGCTACTCCCGGGAATTCACCGCCAGTTTTTTGAAAAGGGGTTTTTCATTGATGCGCTGATGAAAAAATCAGAAAATGCAAAAGTCCTGAAAAGCCTGGATGATAATTTTGACGGGTTTCTGGTGTATCTTCAGGATAAGTAGTTTTTCATAACATTATTTTTTATTATCTTTTCTCAAATTTTTAATTGAAACAAATGGTTCTCAGCAGAATTTGGTCGGCTTTTATCATCATTGCCATTGCTATTGCAAGTATAAAATACATTTCTTCAGGTAATTACAGGACCATTTTTAATGATATGGTGGTGGGAAAGGGTGGTGACACCGTACAGATTGCCACCCAGAAAATGAACACGCTTTCTCCGGTTATCAGAGACAGCCTGCTGAAAAACCCGGATTTTGCAGATAATAGAATTCATTATAAAACAGACTCTCTACAGCAGGATGTAAAAGTGTATCGTGTTCAGGAAGCAGACGGAGTGATTGGTACCTCTGAAACCGCAGTGAAGATCTGTATTGGTTTGATCGGAATTATGACCTTATTTATGGGCTTTATGAGTATTGCTGAAAAAGCCGGCGGAATTAATCTTCTGAGCCGTTTTATTCAGCCTTTCTTTTCAAAGCTTTTCCCTGAAATTCCTAAAAACCATCCTGCCTTCGGACATATGCTGATGAATTTCAGCGCCAATCTTTTGGGACTGGATAACGCGGCAACTCCTTTTGGTCTGAAAGCGATGGAAAGCTTACAGACTTTGAATCCTAATAAAGATACCGCAAGCAATTCACAGATCATGTTCCTTTGTCTTCATGCGGGAGGAATGACGTTGATCCCGGTTTCCATTATTGCCATAAGGGCCTCAATGGGTTCCAAAACCCCGACAGACATTTTCCTTCCCTGTATGATCGCCACATTTGCGGCTACTTTAGCGGCAATGATTATTGTTTCTCTGTATCAGAAGATTAATTTGCTTCGTCCGGTTGTTATTGGATATATAGGAGGAATTTCCATGATTATAGGGCTGCTTGTCTGGTATTTGGTACAGCTCAGCAAAGATGAGTTGGATACTTTCAGTAAAATTTTAAGCAACGGGCTTATTCTGTTCATTTTCTTAGCTATAGTTCTCGGTGCTGTTTATAAGAGGATTAACGTTTTTGATGCTTTTATTGATGGTGCTAAAGAAGGCTTCACTACCTGCGTTAAAATTATCCCCTATTTAGTCGGGATGTTGATCGCTATTTCGCTTTTAAGAACATCAGGCGTTTTTGATGTGATCATTGACGGAATGAAATGGGTGGCCAATGTTGCGAATTTAGATACGCGATTTGTGGACGGACTTCCAACAGCCTTAATCAAACCTTTATCCGGTTCCGGAGCAAGAGGAATGATGGTAGATACGATGTCGACTTTTGGAGCAGACAGTTTCCAGGGAAAACTGGCGGCAGTACTCCAGGGAAGCTCAGATACGACCTTTTACGTGATCGCGGTTTACTTTGGGGCCGTAGCTGTCAAAAATACGAGATACACGGTAATTGCCATGCTTCTGGCCGATTTAGTTGGGATTATTACATCCATTACACTTGCTTATTTGTTTTTTGCATAAAATGAAAAAAGAAGATCAAAATATATTTGAAAAATTCACTGAAGCTATTGGCGGCTTTCTAATTTTCTTGTCCCCGTTTTTGATTGCGGTAATCATTGCGGCTTTCATATATTTTCCCAATCCCAATACAATAACACTCATTATTGCCATTGCGATTATTTTGTTAGGAATTATTCTGGGAGTAAAGCTTGCATTAAAGATTTATAAAACGAAGAAAGGAACCATCCATTTTGTGTCTCGCACAGATGCAACCCCTGACATTGATGAATTATTAAACCAAAAAGAAAAAGGAAATGATCCAGGATAAAGACTTCACCTTAAGACTCATCCGCCAGTTGACTCAAGCATTGGAAAAACTGATCTTAGATAAACCTGAAGAAAGCTTAATGCAGAAAGAATTAGACTTTGATTCTTTAATGAAAGATATTTTCAAGATGAATTTCTCAGATGTCTCTTCTAAAACAAAAGAAGAGCTGATGGAAATGGTCAATGAGAGACAGGAAAGAGATTATAAAGATTATTATGAAATGCTTGGAAACCTGTTTTATTTTAAAGGAAAAGAAACGGCAAACACCGATTTCCTGGATAAGGCAAAAACCTACTATGAAAATTATCTTCAGACCAGCGGAATTTTTGCCCTTCCTGTTATCAACAGAATTAATGAAATAAAAAAAGCACTTGAATAAAGTGCTTTTATATTTTTAGAATGTAATTTTATACGTTCCGGTGGAGGAAACACTGGCTTTTTCAGCTTTCACATATTTCTTAACCCATGCTACCGATGTGGAAGCCACACAAGGATCTGAAACACCTCCTGATCTTCTTGCAGACACCACATTTCCGGCTTTGTCTACTGTATAAGAAATGGTAATAGATCCGCTTGCTGTACAGTTATGCGACGGCTGTGCTCCTCCTCTTCCCATGGTTCCGGGAATATATCCAACCAACCTTCTGTCTATGCCCACTTTGCTGTCTCCATTTCCGTCACCTCCTAAAGGATCTCCTGAGTTTCCGATTCCTGTACCTGTTCCCTGGCTTCCCGCTTTTGTTCCTCTTCCTTTTATCAAATTCCCTATGGCAGCAGTTCCTTTACCGTCTCCGCTTCCCGTTTTGGAATTAGCTGTTGTGGCTGAAGCCTTCTTCGTATTCTTGGACGCCGTACTTCCGGATGTTGTTTTTTTTGTTGATTTTGATTCCTCTTTTTTAGGAACGGAAACTTTTGAATTGTTTCCCGTAATGATTTTCTCCTTCGCTTCCGTTTTCTTGGTTTCAGGTTGAGGATCCGGCTTTATAACTGTTTTTGTTTCTGGAACAGCCGCTTCCACAGGCTCCGGAGTAATTTCTTCTGCAGCTGCAGCAAGACTTCCTTCCTGTTCAGCAGGTTCTTCCACGCCATTCCCGTTTCTGTTGTCCCCGAAATTAACGAGCATAGTCGTCACGATTTCAGGTTCCTGTTCCAGTTCCGGTTTTAATTTATACAGAAAAACAAAAAGCAAAATAGCAGACCAGATCAGAATAGAAAGCACACCGCTTTTTATCCTGTCTCTGTTTTGTTCGTTTTTGCTTATGATATAACTTTTCATTTTGTTGGCACCTGTTGATACAGGTTTATTTATCTTTTACAGTCGCAATAGCAATATTAAACTTATGCTTTTCAGCAATCTCCATGACAAAAACAACATCTTTATGCATGGTATTTTCATCTGCCCGAATCGTAAAAGATTGATTGGTCTGATTGGTCAGCTTATTAGCAATTGTTTGTTCCAGCTGTTCTCTTGGGACCGGCTGATCATCCACATAATACGTTCCATCAGGTTTAATAGTGACAGTCAGTGGATTGGGAATATTATCATCAACCGCTCCTGTTTTTGGCAATTTAACATCAATCGCACTTTGATTGGCGGCTGATGAAGTGACCATAAAGAAGATCAGCATTAGCAAGATAACGTCTGTCATCGCTGCTAAACTGAATTCCGGGTTTGCCTTATTTCTTCTTTGAATTTTCATCTGTTTACTTTCTGTTGTTTTTTAATTCGTCAGATGTAACCTTTCGGTTTCATAAAACAAGAATTATAACGGTTTATTGATAAGATCTAAAAATTCGCCGGACATATTCTGGGTTCTCAGGACAAACTTATCTATCCTCGTCAAAAGCAGGTTATAGAAAAAGTTCGCCGGAATAGCCACTGCAAGACCTACTGCCGTTTGTCCTAATGCCGTATAGATACCTTCAGAAAGCGTTTTAGGAGAGAATGATCCCGTTGCATGAGATAAGTTAAAGAAAGCAATAATCATCCCGATTACCGTTCCTAAAAGTCCCAACATTGGAGCAATACTCGGTACCACCGCCAAAAGGTTAAGGTTTTTCTCCATATTTGCCACTTCTACCTGCGCCTGAGCTTCCATTGCGCTTACAATGTCTGAAACCGGTCTTCCCAATCTGGAAATCCCTTTTTCCAAAATCCTTCCTTCAGGAGAGTTTTGTCTCTTGCAATAATCTGCTGCAGACTCTATTCTCCCTTCTTTGATGAAGTCTTCGATATTATCCATAAAATTGGAATCTGTTTTGGAAGTCAGCCTTTTGATAAAGAAGAACCTTTCAAAGAACAGATATACAGAAAATACACCCAACAGTAACACTGTTACCATTACTATTTTGGCGAAAGCGCCACCATGAAACATGATTTTCCAAAATGAGAATTCTAAATCGTCTGTAGCCGCTACAGGTGCAGTAATTTGTGCAAATAAAATCTGAGTAAGTTCCGTTAACAGCATTAAAGTGTATTTTTTTATGGTTTAAACGACAAAAATAAAGGAATATTATTAATTGATCTCTTAAAAATTGCTTAAAAACAACTTAAAATTATGTTATCAACATAAAAGCAAATTTCTTTCCAAAACAGCTTTGAAAAGAAATTCGATATAAAAAAATATTGATGAAAGACTTATTCTTCGTCTACTTCAATATCATCTTGTTTAAATTCACATTTTAACCTAAAAGGAATAGGGGTTTCTGATCCCGTATAGAAATCATCAATGGTTCCTTTCCATATTACCTGAAGCTCGCCTTCTTCATTTCTTTCAAATACAAGCTCATTATCATAAATATAAGCATCTTCATCATCAAAAAGATCTACTTCCGTGTACGTTTCATCGTCGGAATCCGTGATCTGGATTGTTTTTCCTTCAATTTCTCCCGAATCTATGGGGAAATCAAAAACTTCAAGCGAAAGCTGTGGAAAATTGTACTGCAAAGAATCATCATCTACATGATCCAAACTGTCATCCGTGATAATTTCAACCTCAAGAAAATGTTGCTGATTGCTATAGACCGCTTTACAATAAGTATTTCTGATATTGTATTTTAGCGTTTCTTCCGGATGGTAAATCTTTAAAATCCCTTTCATTGTGTCTTAAAAAAAGAACTGTAATAGTATGAGTGTTAAACGTTTTCGACAAAGATAAAAAAATGAGCGAATGTGAAAAATATTTTGAAAAAATAATTTTCAAAATCCGCATGACAACTCTTCCCGTATTTGAATATTACTTACTTTTGTTATCATAAAGATCCCGAAAAAATGAAAAATATTTTATCTAAAAGTATCCTCGGCATTGGTCTCGCCATAAGTTTAGTTTCTTGTAAAAAAACCGATTCACCTTTAACGAAGGTGACGCCGACCAATCTGGATTCCATTGCGTCCAACTACTACGAGCAGTATCTTAAATTATATCCTTTAGATGCTACATCACAGGGAGATACAAGATACAATGACCAATTACCGATCAACATTGATAAGGATTTTATTTCAGGGGAAATCGCTTTTTATAATTCTGTTCAGAAGCAACTGGATCAGGTGGATTACAAAAGCTTATCGGATGAAGACAAAGTGGTATATGATGTTCTGGATTATACGTTGAAAGATAAAATTGAAGCTTACGCATATCATCCGGAATATATTCCTTTCACCCAATTTGGCGGACTTCCGCTTACATTTCCTTTATATGGAAGCGGACAGGGAAGTCAGCCATTCAAAACAGCAAAAGATTATGATGACTGGCTGAAAAGAATGGAAAAATTCCCGGAATGGATGGATGCCGCTATCGAAAATTTCCGTGAAGGGATCAACAATAAAGTGGTTCTTCCTAAAAAACTGGTAATTAAAATGATTCCTCAAATGAAATCGGAAGAGATCACAACGCCTGATTTTGAAAAGAATATTTTCTATGGTCCTATTAAAAGTTTTCCGAAAGATTTTACCCCAGACCAAAAAGATAAATACACCACGCTTTACAAGGAAGCTATATCTAAAAAGATCATTCCCGCGTATACGAAAATGGGGAATTTCCTTCAGACAGAATACCTGCCTAAGGCCAGAGAAACAGATGGTTACAACAGCTTGCCTAAAGGAAACGACATTTATAAATATTATGTGAAAAGCTGGACTACCACCGATAAATCCCCGGAAGAGATCAACAAGATCGGGCTTCAGCAGGTGGCCATGCTTCGTTCCGAAATGGAAAAGGTAAAACAGCAGGTTGGTTTCACAGGAACACTGGAAGAATTTATCAATTTTGTGAAAACAGATCCTAAGGCGATGCCATACAAGACTTCCAAAGAGGTGTTAGATAGCTTTAATGGAATTCTGGCTAAAATTACTCCGAAGCTGAAAACAATGTTCAGTGTAACCCCAAAAACCAAGTTTGAGATCAGACAGACGGAAAAATTCAGGGAAGCAAGTGCGAGCGCAGAATATATCCAGGGGACTCCGGACGGAAAAAGACCGGGTATTTTCTATGTTCCCCTTCCTGATCCTTCCAAATTTAATGTCACTTCAGGAATGGAGTCTCTTTTCCTTCATGAAGCTATTCCGGGACACCATTATCAGGTTTCTTTACAACAGGAAAATACTAAGCTTCCTAAATTCATGAGATTCGGATGGTTCGGGGCGTATGGAGAAGGATGGGCACATTATTGTGAAACATTAGGCCCGGAATTCGGTTTATATACAGATCCTTATCAGAAAATGGGCTATTTAAGCGACCAAATGTTAAGAGCGGTAAGACTGGTTGTTGATACAGGATTACATACCGGAAAAATGACCAGAGAGGAAGCGATCAAATATTTCCTAAGCAATATTTCTTATGATGAAGCGAGTGCCACCGCAGAAGTGGAAAGATATATGGCCATGCCGGGTCAGGCTCTAGGGTATAAAATCGGTTCCTTGAGAATTCGTGAATTGAGAGACCAGTATCAGAAGCAATTAGGCAATAAATTCAACTTGGCAAGTTTCCATGATGAAGTATTAAGCCAGGGTTGTCTTCCTTTGGACGTTCTGAATAGAAAGATGGAGCTTTGGGCGAAGAAACAGAAGTAGGATAATGAGATCCTGCCTCCTTCTTATTCTTTTATTGTTTGTATGCTGCGAAACAGAAAAAAAGAAGTTTGAAAAGGTTATTGTCGATGAAAAAATAGTTGATAATGATACGATCCAACTTCTTTCAAAATACCCGGAATTGGTTTTGTTTAATAGTGAAAAAGTAGGCCACAAAAGCAGAACCGCTTATATTATCCAAACGGCAAGTTTTCATGACGGCATCCGTGTGAGAACCGTCGAATTTGATAATTATAAATGCAAAGCCGTCTATAAGAACGACACTATCAGTATTTGGCTGAATAACAATAACGGGTATTTCGGCAATGGTATTTTGATCCAGGTCTTTGATGACCGGTTTTTAATAAAAGACATCGATCCGAAAACATTAAGGAATAAAGTGAAATTCATAGAATCAGAACCTTTTTACCAACAAGTCATTCTCAATAAAAGAATATTTAAAAAGAATGACAGTATTTACGGTTTTGTAGACTACAGTGCCAATATTGATACTTGTGTGGCAAAGCGGTTTAGAGGATATTTTAAAACTTTAATTGAATAGATTTAAACAATGATTACAGAAAGCCTGAAGTCTCTGTATACAAGAGATCTCAATAAATTAAAAACAGAAATAGGATCTTATAAAAATGAAGGAACTATATGGAAAGTGGATAAAGACATTTTCAATTCCGGCGGAAACCTGTGCCTTCACCTGGTGGGAAACTTAAACCATTTTATAGGTGCCATACTTGGGAAATCAGGATATATTAGAAACAGGGATCTCGAATTCTCTTTAAAAAATGTTCCAAGAGCAGAATTGATTGACCAAGTGGAAAGAACTTTAGCCGTCGTGGTTAAAACGCTCGGTCAGCTTCATGAAGACGATCTGAAGAAAGAATATCCACTTGTTGTCTTTGAAAATGCCATGACCACAGAATATTTCTTAATCCACCTGCTTTCTCATCTGGATTATCATTTGGGACAGATTAATTACCACAGAAGATTATTGGATGTTTAACATTTTTTAACCACCCCGTCAAATCTTTGATTTGCCACCCCTCCAAGGAAGGGGAATTTTTTGCTATTTACTTTTCTCGAACATCATTTTCGTAATAAAATCCTTATCTCCTTTTCCTCGTGCCGGAGAATATTCTCTTCCATAGAAAATGATTTGAAGGTGAAGCTTGTTCCATACGCTTTCAGGGAAAATCTTTTTGGCGTCTTTTTCTGTTTCCACTACATTTTTTCCTGAAGTAAGCTGCCATTGCGTCATCAGTCTATGAATATGGGTATCCACCGGAAAGGCGGGATAACCAAAACCCTGACTCATCACTACAGAAGCGGTCTTGTGACCCACTCCCGGCAAAGCTTCTAATTCTTCATAGGTTTGCGGAACCACTCCATTATGTCTTTCCAGCAGGAGCTCAGCCATTCTTTTCAGGTTTTTAGCCTTTGTATTGGAAAGCCCGATCTCTTTGATCAGTTCCCGGATCTCCTCTACTTCCAATTGGGCCATTTTTTCAGGGGTTCCGGCCACTTCGAAAAGCTTCGGCGTTACCTGATTCACTTTTTTATCGGTCGTTTGTGCGGAAAGCGCTACGGCAACCATTAACGTATATGCATCCACATGATCCAGAGGAATAGGAACTTCGGGATATAGTTTTTCTAATTCGGCTTGGATAAGCTCTGCTCTTTGCTTTTTTGTCATGTAACCCTTAAATTTGAACAAATTTAAACATTATGCTACAAGTTGGAGACCAATTACCGGAATTTGAAGGAATCAATCAAGATGGAAAAGTCATAAAATCATCTAAACTAGTCGGAAAGAAACTGATTGTATTCTTTTATCCTCAAGCAAATACTCCGACCTGTACGGTGGAAGCCTGTAACCTCAGCGACAATTATTCGAAGCTGAAAAAGGCGGGATTTCAACTATTAGGCGTAAGCGCCGATTCCGTAAAGAAGCAGAAAAACTTCCACAATAAGTTTGCGTTCCCTTATGATCTGATTGCTGATGAAAACCGTGATTTGGTAGAAAAATTCGGGGTTTGGCAACAGAAAACCACTTTCGGAAAAACGTATATGGGAATTGTGAGAACGACTTTTATTTTTGATGAAAACGGGATCTGTACGAGAGTGATTGAGAAAGTAACGTCTAAAACTGCTGCTGAGCAGATTCTGGAAGGATAGCTTTTTAACGCAAAGCTCTGATGTAACTGTTGTATTATTTTAAGTTAGCAGTGGAGGCAAACATTTGTCGAATAAGAGATCGCTTCCTAAATCAACCTTATTGATTGAAAATGAGATTCTTCGCTTTGCTCAGAATGACAGACAACAAATACTTTATTCTGTTTCGTAGTACAACAGTTCTTCCGTTTCACCAGGAAGTGTGACATATTTTTGAAATTTTAATCCTAACCTTTCAATTAATTTTTGGGAAGAAAAGTTGTCTTTTGAGGTGATCGCTGAAATTTTCTTCAAACCATAATCATCCATTCCGATAGATTTGACCTTTACAGCCCCTTCGTACGCATATCCTTTCCCTTCAAAACCTTCCAGCATGGAGAAGCCTATGTCTACCACATCAAGACCTTCTCTTTCGAAGATTCCTACCCCGCCAATCTTTTCATTCCCTTCTTTGGTGATCATGATATAATTTCCATAGCCCAGCTTTTCAAACTGCGGAAGGAATTTGTTTCTGATATAGTTCTCAGCATCAAAAATGGTTTTAATATTGCGATCCCCGATATATTTAATGAACTTCGGGCTGTTGTAAAGCTCGAATATAAAAGCTGAATCCTCTACAGTCATGGGGCGGATAAGCAGTCTTTCTGTTTCGTAAAAGCTATTTTCGTTTGGTTGATCCGGTTGATTTTTTAGGCTCATCTTTAGGTTCTTCTTTTTTTTCAAGCTTTAAAAGCCGTGGGTTATTTTTACATTTTTTATTGTAAAGCTCAATATAGGTCCCATTATCTTTTACATTGGTAATTGTTCCGGTAGCTTTACTTACCGTTAAAGTATAATGGTTTTTCTGATAGGGGCATTCTGTTGAAGTCAGCTTTCCCAGATCCAGGTAATAATTGGATTGGTCTTCATAATAATTTCCTGCTACATCTTCAAACTCTTCATCCACCATATAGCCTTCTATCGTTGCTGCAATGGCTGCTTCTTCCGCATTATCAATACTTCCTATAAAGCTTTTAAGAGTGGTTAAATCGGTTACATAATCCATCTTTCCTGCCGATGAATAGGCAATATAATAGAAGCTGTCTTCTTCAGGGAAAATATCAAAGCCGGAAAATTGCGGAGTATAAGATTTCTTCGTTCCTGAAATTTTGATTTCCTGGTCTTTTCCATAGCTGTTATGCACCAACACCCAAAAATCTACCCTGTTATTAGGAATCATCCTTTGCAGAATCCCCGGAATGCTGGTAAATTTTTTCTTGCTTTGAGAATACATCCATATTCCTGAAAGCAAAAAGGCAAATAATATGATTTTGGATGTTATCTTTTTCATAGCTCAAATCCCGGCAGAAAGTATGCCAATCGTTTTACATGAACTTTTCTCCTTTTTTGAAGTTTTTCAGGTCCAGAACATAGTCTTTGATCAGCTGATCATGATCTCTCGGACAGATCAGCAATACTTTTTCCGTGTCTACAACAATATAATCTTTCAGGCCGTCTATAACAACTGCTTTATTGTTGTTTTTGACATGAATGATGTTGCCTTTCGTATTATACGTTAAAATATGCTTTTGTTTTACGGCATTTCTATTCTCGTCTTTTTCAGTATTTTCATACACCGACGTCCATGTTCCCAAGTCGCTCCATCCCAGATCCGAAGGAATCACATATACATTCTTCGCTTTTTCCAGAATCCCGTTATCAATGGAAATCTTCTGTACTTTCGGATAAATGGTTTCAATGCAGCTGTTTTCATTTTCAGAATTGTATTCGCAGGCCATAAAATGCTGCGTCATTTCAGGAAGGAAAGCTTCAAAAGCATGATGAATGGCTTTCACGTTCCATATAAATATTCCCGCATTCCAAAGGAAATCTCCACTTTCCAGGAAGCTTTGGGCAATTTCTAAAATGGGTTTTTCCGTAAAGGTCTTTACTTTAAAATATTCTGATCCTTTCTTTTCTACAAACTGGATATATCCATATCCCGTATCCGGCCTCGTAGGAGTGATTCCCAGAGTCACAAGATATTCGTTCTTAGAAGCCAGATCAAAAGCCAGCTCCATTTTTTCCAGGAAAACATCTTCTTTAAGGATCAGATGATCCGCCGGCAAAACGATCATCGTAGCATCAGGATTGATCTCTGCAATTTTATTCGCCATGTACAGATTACAGGCAGCCGTATTTTTGATCATGGGCTCTCCCACAATATTCTGCTCCGGAATTTCCGGCAATTGCTGATGAGAAAGGCCTACATATTCTTTATTGGTAATAACGAATATATTTTCGTTAGGAATGATCTTGCTGATTCTGTCGTAAGTCTGCTGAATCATGGTACGCCCAACTCCTAAAATATCCTGAAATTGCTTTGGAAATTTCTGTGTACTCAGCGGCCAGAACCTGCTTCCGATTCCCCCTGCCATAATAACACAGTATTTATCTGATTTTGACATACTTAAGTGCATTTTTCTACCCTTGCCAAAGGTTTGAAAGAATATTTTCTTCCAGTAGCCAGGTTCTTACAAAGATAGTTCTTTTTAATCAGACCTTCTAATAAATACTTTTCTCTGCGGTATATAAAATATTCTCCTTTTTCTAATTCCTGAATAAACTGAAGCTTATCATCCTGTTTCTCAATATGAAAATATTTCACAAGTTCCGGGCTCGACATGAAATTGGCCTTTGGAGATTTTGAAAATTTCACAATAATGGGCTTCAAATCGTCTTCATAGACTTCAATACTCTGCAAAAGCATCTGCCTGAAAGTTTCCTTCCATTCCTGCCCGTGAGGAGAAATCTTTCTTCCGTACTTCTCGAACGCAATAAGATGAGCCAGCTCATGAGTCAGCACAAAGAAGAAAAGCTGTGGAGCCAGTGTGGAATTAATAGTTATTTCATGGGAATTATCCGGAAGTTTTCTGTAATCTCCCAGTTTGGAATCCCTGTTCCTTGTAATTTTTATATGAATATAGTAATCTGAAAACCAGATTTTTAAATATTGAAGCGTATGTAGGGGTAAATATTTTTCTAAGGCTTGGATAGACATTTTACAAACTTAATGGAATTCCTGCATAGAAATTCAACAATTTAAGACTGAAAAGATAATTAAATTTCGCCTGTGCCACAGAACCTTGTGCATTTGCATAATTGTTTCTTGCCACATTCACGTCATAGATCGTAGATCTTCCCGCAGCATAGCTTTTATCAGCAAAGTCCAGCGCTAATTTCGTACTCTTCGCTGTTTCTACTGCTGACAAATAGGTTTCATAATTCGCATCCACATCAAACTGGGCTTTCTGAACATTTTGCCTTACCGTCTGCTTCTGCTGTTCCAGCGTGTTTTTAGCAATATTTTCATTGATTTTTGATTGCTCTACCTGCAATTTGGTAATTCCTTTATTGAAAATAGGAACATTGATGGATACTCCTACCTGCTGTCCGAAATTATCTTTATACTGCTGGAAGAAAGACGGATCATTCACCAGGTTACCGAACTGATCGTAACTTTTATTTAATAAGTTGTTATAGAAGCTTCCAATTCCTGCACTTGCCGTTATGGTAGGCCAAAATGCTGTTTTTGACACTTCTGTCTGTGCTTCCGCCGCTCTGATTCTGCTTTCTGCCGCTTTAACCTGTGGTTGTGTTTCGTAAGCTGTATTTAAAACCTCATCAACGGATTTTAATTGGGCTTCCAACTGATCCGGAACGTTCACGTCTTCTACATCAAAGCCTTTATAATCCTGCAACTGTAAAAGCTGAGCCAAAGCAAACAAACTCCTTCCTACATTGATTTCAGCGGTTTTAAGGTTTTGTTTTTCCCTTGCCAATCCTGCTTCTGCTTCTGCAAGAACGGTTTGTGCGGTAGTTCCTACTTTAGTAGTTATTTTGGCTCTGTCATATTGTTTTTGTGCATTTTCTACTGCACTCTGAGAAATTTTTACAATTTCTTTATTTAAAAGTGTCGTTAAATATTGTTGGGCAATCTGTAGGGAAATGTCGTTTTTAATCGTTTCCACATCATACTGGCTCGCTTCCACATCATACTGAACTTTTCTGATGTTTTTCTCTAATCTTCCATTATTATACAGTAAAATATCTGCTCCCAGATTAGCACTATTGCTGAATCTGTCGTTCCTCAAACTTCCCGTTCCGAAGGATGTTTGCCCGAAACTCACATTATTGCTCATGTTTCCGGATACGGAAGGCAGATATTCTTTTCTTGCCATTTTAAGATTCGTATCCTGCACCTGTTTTGAATATTCATTTTGGATAACCTGAAGATTATGTTTTACAGCATAATCCACACATTCTCTTAAGGACCATTTTTTCTGGGCGTTGACACCCAAACAAGCTAATCCAAAAACGATGATCCAAACTTTTTTCATATTAATTAATCTTTAGTGATATTAGACGAACCAAATATAAAAAAGTTACAGTTCTAAAAAATTAATATTTTATTTAAAAAACTTTTGAGAATTTTGCAGCATGACTAATGAACAATATCAACAAGCCGTAGAATGGCTTTTTGTGCAGGCCCCCAATTACCAGATCGATGGGCAAAAAGCATATAAGCCGGGGTTGGATAATATCACCAGGCTGTGTAATTTCTTTGGCAATCCGCAGGAAAAGATACAATGTATCCATATCGGAGGAACCAACGGAAAAGGATCTACCAGCAATATGCTGGCTTCGGTGCTCCAGGAATCGGGTTATAAAGTTGGTTTATATAACTCGCCTCATCTTATTGATTTTACGGAACGTATCAAAGTAAACGGCAGCAACTGCGATAAGGAATTCGTTTTTAATTTTATCCAGAAACTTAAAAATCTTCCGGCAGACATCCGTCCTTCCTTCTTTGAATTCACCACCATTATGGCTTTTGAATATTTTTACCAGCAACAGGTTGATTTTGCCATTATTGAAGTCGGTTTAGGGGGAAGACTTGATTCCACCAATATCATTAAGCCTTTGGTTTCCGCCATTACGAATGTTCAGCTGGATCATCAGAACATTTTAGGAAATACCATTGAAGAAATTGCGGGAGAAAAAGCAGGAATCATTAAAAACAATACTCCTATCATTTCCGGAGATGAGAGTGAAGCTGTTAAAAATATCATCAAAGAAAAAGCAGATCAGGAAAATGCCCCGTTTATTGATGCAAGTTTATTGAAAACAGACTTACGATCAGATCTAAAAGGAAATTACCAGGAAAAAAATATCCGCGTAGCTGTTGCTTTGGTTGATGAATTAAGAAAGCTTGACATCACAATTTCAGATCATGATCTGGAAAAAGGCTTATTACATGTTCACAACAACACCCATTTCATCGGACGGTGGTTTGAGTTTTCAAATGATCCATTGACGATTTGTGACACCGCACACAATCAGGCGGGGCTGGAACAGGTTTTTGCCCAGCTGAATTCCATCAACAAGCATAAACATGTCATCTTAGGGTTTGTGAATGACAAAAAAATAGATGAAGTCATGAGCTTATTGCCTGAAAATTCCGATTTTTATTTTGCCAAACCAGCCATCAACAGAGGAAGAGACCCAAAAGAATATGAAGATCTCCTGCAAAAAGCAAAAATAAATTATACAATTTCGGATTCCGTACAGGATGCTTATCTTTCTGCAAAACAACTATGTACAACGGATGAAATGATTTTCATCGGCGGCAGCAACTTTGTTGTCGGAGAATTTTTAGAAAAAAATTTGGAGATTTCCAGATAAGTCGTATATTTGCACCACTCTAAACGAGAAAACAAGTATAGAGGGTTCTTAGCTCAGTTGGTTCAGAGCATCTGGTTTACACCCAGAGGGTCGGGGGTTCGAATCCCTCAGGACCCACAGAAAAGGAAACGAAACCTTTCAAAAAAATTCGGGTTCTTAGCTCAGTTGGTTCAGAGCATCTGGTTTACACCCAGAGGGTCGGGGGTTCGAATCCCTCAGGACCCACAGAAAAACCGCAACATTCTGTTGTGGTTTTTTTTATTCATATATTTTCTACATGTATATTCAATAAAAAACTTCCCTTTTTTAAAGAGAAGTTTAGAAAGATCGTCGTTGTTAAAGATGAAAATAGAATGGATTGATTTCACTTTAAAAATAATAAACTTTTCATTATTGAAATTATGACTGTGATCATAAAAGAAAAACCACAACAAATTGTCGTGGTTCTAATATATTAGCGTGAATTGCTATTTCTTATATTGTCCGGGTGCATAATGTTTTGCCGATTTGGCTCCCGTTACTTTTTTTACCTGTCCCGGAGGAAGCCCATGATTTCCGTTAGGTTTCAAAGGAGCACAAGAGGCTACAAACAATCCAATCAGAGCTATTGCTCCTATTTTTTTCATTAATTTCATAATCGTATTTTTAATATGCTTATTAAAATATTATGCCAATTTAAATTTAACTCTCTTTTTCATGCAGGTTAACCTTATCTATAACCTTCTGAATATTAAGCTCTTCAAGACATGCCCAATCTCCTCTATAACATTCTTTATCACCAAATACTGAACACGGCCTGCAACTTAGATCTTTTACCTGTACCACATTATCCTCACTTTGTCCGAACCCCAGAAAACCCGCATAAGGATGAGTGGATCCCCAGATAGAGACACATTTTGTTCCCATAAGACTCGCCAAATGCATATTCGCAGAATCCATAGAGATCATTAGTTCCAGCTCTGAGATTTTCTCGAGTTCTTCTGTGAGGCTTAATTTACCTGCCAGACTCTTGGTATTGGGAATTTCTTTTTCCCATTGTTCTAAGGTCTCGGTTTCCTTTTTTCCGCCACCGAAAAAGTATAATGTCTGTTTTTGTGCTAAAATACGGGCTAATTCGTAAGATTTTTCCAAAGGAAGCATTTTACCCTTATGCTGGGCAAAGGGTGCGAAACCTATTCCTGATTTTTGTTTTGAGCCTGGTTTTAACTGATGAGAAAGTTTCACTTCAAACCCCATTTCACGAAAAACATCTGCATAACGTTCCACTGTTGTCTTCAACTGTACTTTATCCAAGTTCCAGATATCCGTTAATCTTTCTTTTTCCTCCTTGCCTTTATCTATTTTATAAACCTTTAGTCCCTTTCTTCTGCAAATTTTATCTAAAATCTTTGTCCGGATTACATCATGCAGATTGGCAATCATATCCGGGTGGAATTCGTTTAAAAGCTCATTGGCAAGTCTGTTCAATCCAAAGAAACCTTTATAATCATCCAGGTTTACGCCTTTGAATATAACGTTCGGAATATCAGAGAATAGGCTTTCAAAATTTTTCCTTGAAACCATGACGATTTCCACCTCCGGATTTTGTTCCAGGAATTCCCGGAAAACCGGTGCTGTCATCGCAACATCACCAAAAGCTGAAAAGCGATATGCTAATATCCTGGTCACGACTTAAGTTGATAGGCGACTGCGTAAAATTTGATCTGTTTGGTCATAGCCATTAAACCATTGGCTCTGGATGGGGAAAGAAATTCCTGTAACCCGATCTCTGAAATAAAATCAAAATCCGAATCTAAAATTTCCTGTGTAGTATGTCCACTGTAAATACTTACCAGTAAAGAAACGATTCCTTTCGGCAGAATCCCGTCAGAATCTGCATTGAAAAACAATTTACCATCTTTGAACTCAGCGTCGATCCAAACTTTACTTTGGCAGCCTTTGATCAGGTTTTCTTCTGTTTTTTTATCTTCAGGAAGCCCTTTCAACTCTTTTCCAAGATCGATAATATATTCATACTTCTGCTCCCAGTCTTCAAGAAAGGCAAATTCGTCGATAATTTCCTGCTGTTTCTCCTTAATGGTCATGTTAACAATTTCTTTATGCAAAGATAACCAATTTGTAAAGAATATTATGATGATGCTTTTTCAAAAACATCCAATAGTTTTGCCTCTTCATTTTCCCAACAATACACTTCTGCTGCTTTCTCCAATTCGTCTTGATAATTCTTTCTGCTTCTGTATAATACGAAACGGATGGCTTCAGCAATATTTTCCGGCTGATGATCCTCTATCACTTCCCCAATATCAAATTGATTCTTAATGTTCTGCATTTCGGGAAGAGGGGCTAAAACCAACGGAACTCTCGCCTGAATATAATCCAGAACTTTATTAGGTAGAGAATATAAATAACTTTCACCTCCATTTTCTTCAAGACTTAATCCTACATCTGCGATGATCGTTATTTTTCTTAAATCTTCAGGCTTTAATTTTCCTAAGAATTGTACTTTGTTTTGAAGGCCTTCCTCCAATACCAAATTTTCATATTCTTTCTTCTTCGGACCATCTCCTGCAATCTTTAAAACAGCATTATTAAGATAATGCATAGCCAGAATAGCCTTATCAATTCCGCGAAAAGGATTGATTGCTCCCTGATATAAAACTACTTTGGGAATATTCTCCGGAATTTCTATAAGGAAATCTGTTTTTCGAGGTGCATTTTGTACAACAACAGGTTGTATTCCATATTTTTTTTGAAACCATTGGGCGTAGCTTCCGCTTGCCGTTATCATGAATTTTAACCTAGGAATTACTTTTTTTTCAAGATACCGCCATATTTTTTGTGACATTTTGCCCTGAATGGCAGGCATTTCGGAAAATATTTCATGACTGTCAAAAACCAACGGAATGTTTAGCTTTTTGGAAATAAGATAGTTGGGCAGCAATACATCTACATCATTGGCATGGAGAATTGTATCCTGATCTGCTTTTCTTTTCAATTCATGATATAGTTTCCAATTGAATTCAAAATAAGCAGTTTTTAGACTTTTGGAGAGTAATGTAATTCTGGAAAAAGGATAAGGACGTTCCATTTTTTCTGCTCCACTCCAGTTATTTCCTATCAATTCAATCTCATACCCGTTTTCATACAATGTCTTACAGGCCTTCTCAATCCGCTGATCAGTATACAGGTTGCTGAAAGCGGAGGTAATGATTTTTTTCCGTTTCATCACTTTTTCTTTCCTGCCATCAAATGATACACCTGTACGAAGCAAAGTAAAGCATTGGGAATGATCACCGGCCAAAGCATTCCACTGAAAATGCCATAAATAACAAAACAGATACAGCCAATCATATTCACGATCCGGATTTTTCTTAAATTTTTTAAGGCAAAACTCAGAACAATAAAAAAAGAAGCGGCATATCCTATATATGTAGCAATTTCGGGGCTCATGCAATTTTTTTAAAGGGAAACAAACTTAGTCATTTTCAATAAGATAATAAAATTTTTTATGACATAAAGTCATTAATTGATTTTTGGTAAAATATTTGTAATTTAGATAATGAATAGAGATGATTTTATCTTTATTCTAATTGAGATATATTATGGATTATAAGTTTTCACAAGGTTTGAGCCAAGTGTTCAAACAGAGCAAGAATGAAGCGAAAAGGCTGAAAAGTGAATTTCTTAATACAGAACACCTTCTTTTAGGTATTATAAAAACGGAAAACTCTGCAAAAGAAATCCTTCAAAACCTTAATGCGGATTTAACACAAATCAGAAGAAAAATTGAAACTTTAAATACAGCAAGTCTAAATCCTATTTCTGAAGAGGTTACCAATATTTCTTTCACTAAGATGGCGGATCACGCCGTTAAACGTGCAGAGTTAGAATGCCGACAATATAAAAGCAATGAAATTAATACCGTTCACCTGCTTTTAGGTATTCTTTATAAATATGAAGATCCTACTTCGAATATTCTGGGAGCTTATGATATTGACTATGAGGGAGTTTCAAGAGAATATCAGACGATGCTTAAAAATTCCGGACAAGCACCACAAATGAGTGCGTATGATGACGATGAAGAAAGAGAGGAATTTGAGCAGATGAGAAAGCCGACAGGAAATTTAGGTTCTGCAAAAAGCAAAACGCCTACATTGGATAATTTTGGTAGAGACCTTACTTCTTTGGCAAGAGACGGGAAATTGGATCCTGTGATCGGACGTGAAAAGGAAATCGAAAGAGTTTCCCAGATCTTATCGCGTAGAAAGAAAAACAATCCTCTTCTTATCGGAGAGCCGGGAGTTGGTAAATCTGCGATCGCCGAAGGTCTGGCTTTAAGAATTCAGCAGAAAAAGGTTTCAAGAGTGCTTTACGGTAAAAGAGTGATCACACTGGATCTGGCGAGTTTAGTAGCCGGAACCAAATACCGTGGTCAGTTTGAGGAAAGAATGAAGGCGATCATGACTGAGCTGGAGAAAAACAGGGATGTGATCTTATTCATTGATGAGCTTCACACAATTGTAGGGGCGGGAAGTTCTACAGGAAGCTTAGATGCCTCCAATATGTTCAAACCAGCTTTGGCAAGAGGTGAAATTCAATGCATCGGAGCAACGACTCTGGATGAGTACCGTCAATACATTGAAAAAGACGGAGCTTTGGAAAGGAGATTCCAGAAAGTAATGGTGGAACCGACTTCTATTGATGAAACCATCCAGATTCTGAATCAGATCAAGGATAAGTATGAAGAGCACCACAATGTAATTTATACTCCTGAAGCCATTGCAGCGTGTGTCAATTTGACATCAAGATATATTACAGACCGTTTCTTACCGGATAAGGCCATCGATGCGATGGATGAAGCAGGTTCCCGTGTTTATATTAAAAACATGAAAGTTCCTACGGAGATCATTGAATTCGAAAAGAAAATCGAAGACATCAAGGAACTGAAACAAAAAGCTGTAAAAGCGCAGGATTATCTTGAAGCAAGAAAGCTGAAAGATGAGGAAGAACGCCTTCAGATGGAGCTTAATGCTGCTCAGGAACAGTGGGATAAAAATGTAAAAGAGAAAAAAGAAACCGTAACGGAAGAGAATGTAGCGGAGGTGGTTTCCATGATGAGTGGTGTTCCTGTAACTAAAGTTGGTAAAAATGAGCTGGATAAATTAGCTCAGATGGACGATAAGCTGAACGGAAAAGTGATCGGGCAGGAAGATGCTGTGAAGAAAGTGGTTAAGGCTATCCAAAGAAACAGAGCCGGCCTTAAAGATCCAAACCGTCCAATCGGTACGTTTATCTTCTTAGGAACAACCGGAGTTGGTAAAACAGAGCTTGCGAAAGTAATGGCAAGAGAGCTCTTCGATTCTGATGAAGCTTTGATCAGAATTGACATGAGTGAATACATGGAGAAATTTGCGGTTTCAAGATTGGTGGGTGCGCCTCCGGGGTACGTAGGATACGAAGAAGGGGGACAATTGACTGAAGCGGTAAGAAGAAAACCTTATGCTGTAGTTCTTTTGGATGAGATTGAAAAAGCTCACCCGGATGTATTCAATATCTTGCTACAGATCCTGGATGAAGGCCATGTTACCGATAGTTTAGGCAGAAAAATCGATTTCAGAAATACAATTATCATCCTGACCTCCAATATCGGAACAAGAGATCTTAAAGATTTCGGAGATGGTGTAGGTTTCGGTACCTCAGCGAAGAAGTCAAGTTCAGATACTAGAGCAAGAAGTACCATTGAAAATGCCCTTAAAAAAGCATTTGCTCCTGAGTTCTTAAACAGAATTGATGATATTATTATCTTCAACTCTCTTGAGCAGACAGACATCAAGAAAATCATTGATCTTGAGCTGAATAAGCTTTACAACAGACTTGAAAAATTAGGATATAAAGTTGAATTAACTGAAGAAGCGAAAGACTTTATTTCCGAAAAAGGTTGGGATAAAGATTTCGGAGCAAGACCATTGAAACGAGCGATCCAGAAGTATATTGAAGATTTATTAGCCGAAATGCTGGTAAACAAGCAATTATCTGAAGGAGAAACGGTAGTCTTGGATCTTAATGAACCGAAAGATGCTTTGATCGGGAAAACACAGAAACCGAAGAAGGCTGAAAAGTCTCAACAGTAAAATAATTTAAAATATCAATATAAAAAAGCATCGGGAATCCGATGCTTTTTTTGCTTAAAACACAATCATATTTTATTTTTTTTATCTTTACCACAATAATCACCACGTATTGATAAAATATGAAATCAAAAAATTTACTTTTTATCTTATTTTCACCTTTTTTATTTTCTCAATCTTTTAACTATGAAAGAAGTTGGGGAACTTATTTTGGAGGTAACACGACATGGATCAAGACGATTTATGAAAAAAGTTCTTCAGACCTTTTTGTAGATGCAGTCTCTTCATACCCTACTTCTACAGCGCAGGTTCCTGAAAGCTATTACAATCAGTTTGTGCTTTCCAGCAGCCATTTTTTCACTCCCGGAACATTATTTTCAGAAAATAATTTCGGCGGGAATTTTTCTGCGACCGGAAGCTTATTGATGGCAGAATATACTCCATACAAAAATTCGTATTCCAATAAGAGTTTTCCTGCCTTTAGAGATGTATCTGGAAATAGATACGATATAGAATCCAACCTTATACAATTTCCTGCATTACCCAATGGAACATGGAATTCTACTCAAATAACTTCCGATGATTCCATCCTTTCAAAATATGATTCCGCTGGAAATTTAGTCTGGAAGACCTATGTTCCCGAGAATTCAGATTCCAAATTCTTTATTAAAACGGATGCCTCAGGCAATATATACATCGCAGGAACCACAAAATGGCAGAATTTAGGAGATCCCGGTACTTACGAACCTGCATTTACGCTGGTTCCTTCAACCAACGGATCACCGACTTCCAATTCTTATCTGGTAAAACTTAATTCGCAGGGTCAAAAAATATGGGCGACTTATATTCCTACCAAAACTATTGCAGATATTGATCTGTTTGGCAACAATGTGTACATTGCTGCAGGTGATGATGTTAACAGCTCTACAGCGGCCTTATCTACAGCCGGTACTTTTCAGCAGGCTAAAGCCATTAACTCTATCATTAAAATAAACGGAAATTCCGGCGAGAGAATCTGGGGAACTTATTATGGCTCCCCTACCAATTTAAGCCACGGAACGATTAGAAATATAAAAGTTACTTCGACAGGAATCTATATTTTGGGGACCACTACAACTCCAGGTTCTTATTACGGGGAGGAAGGTGCATTTAAAGCAAGCACTACAGAAGGTTGGGATCTATTTATTACAAAATTTGATGACCTTGGCGCGAGAGACTGGACAACTTATTTAGGAACTTCCGGCATTGAAATGATCCTGGAAAGCTCTCATAATATCGATGTAAAAGACGATAAGATTATCGTTTCCGGAAGTACCTTCGGAAATCAGAATATTGCGACTCATGGTACTTTTCAGGATGTGAAACCAAGCAGCAGTAATATTCTGGACATCTTTTTCTCTATGTTCAATACGTCCGGCTCACATCTATTTACTTCTTATTATGGAGGGCCTATTTCTGTAAGCAGTACTAATGCTAATTATCTGCCTGTAATTAACTGTCAATTCTCTGCCAATTCCAATGCTTTTTATCTGTATGGAACAACTTCTTCACCTACGGGTTATGCGACTGCCAACGCTCATCAACAAAACATTATATTACCCTCCGGAACAGCCGAAGGCTCTATTGGTTATATTGCTAAATTCAGCCCTGTTTCCTTATCTGTTTCCGATATTCATCTTTCGGAAAGTCTCCAGTTATTTAATAATCCAAACAATGGTTCCTTTACCATAAAAGGCAAAATACTGGAAACAGATGCACATTTAATCACGATTACAGACACAACGGGAAGGCTTATTTATTCAAAGAAAATAGAAAAAAAGCCTGAAGAAGCATTTGATCTTACCGATAAGCTTGTTAATGGCAATTATATTCTATCTGTAAGCACAATCAATAAAAATGTTCTAAAAAGCTTTAAACTGAACATAAAAAAATAAAAAAGCGGCGAGTTTCACTCGCCGCTTTTTATTTCTGTTTTTTTAAGACGGATTTTGCCCAAACACTATAAATAGGGTTTCTTACATCATATTTCCAGCTGGAACCATTGCAAAGAATCACTAAACCACTTTTAGTAGGCATATGTAAAAACACAGAAGCACACCACCCTTCATTCTCACCGGTATGTCCAACCGTCAGGAGATTTTCAAAATTAAAGAATCTGTATCCGAGACCGTTTTCCCCTTCATTAGAAATGGTCAGAACACGTTGTTGCATTAATCGTATGGTTTCCGGCTTTAAAACATTATGCAATTGTTTAGAATCTGCTGTGATAGATAATTCAACAAAATGGGCAAGATCTAAAATTGTTGTTTGTAATCCTGCTGCTGCCTGCTCGGTAAATATTCTATTTTTTATAGGCTTCCTTAAGGTATCATAAGCAATGGCAGAATTTGCTTTCATTTCCTCTGTCCATTCATAATTACTGTGATTTAATCCCAATGGATGAAAAACATTTTTCTTCATATACTCATTGAAGTTTTCTTTAGTTCTCTCTTCAAGCAGTAATTGTGCAAGTGTATAACCGCCCCCCGAATATTTCCATTTTGTTCCGGGTTCCATAATAACACTCACGCTTTCTCTATTCCTTTTTGTTTTGCCGGAAAGAGACTCTTCCACAGACAGGAGTTTGGCTCCCTGTTCCGAACCGCCATACCCATGTACGGAAAGTCCTGCAGTGTGGCTTAGAATCCGTCTAAGTGTAACTTTTGAATTATCAAATGAAGATTGAGGTAATTTCCAGCGGGTTAAATACTGATTAACAGGATCATCTAATTTCACCAGTCCTTTTTCTGTCAACTGCATGAATCCCCATGCAGCTACTAATTTTGAAACAGACCCAACATTGAAAATTGTCTCGGTTGTCACCGGTTTTTTATTTTCTACATCAGCATATCCTATGCATTGCGTCCATGCAATTTTTCCATTTTTAATCACAGCAACAGCCACTCCGGGAATATTACTTTTTTGAGTATATTCCAACCCGATTTTTTGGATTTGTATATAAAGTGAATCTGTTTTTTCAGGAAAGGCATTTGTTTCTGTTGCCACCAAATTCTTTTTTGAAGTACAAGAAAAGAAAAAGGCACTGCATATAGCAATATAAACGAAATTGGGTTTAATATTTATCATTTGGTTTTCTTTTATTTATATTAAACAATTATCAATCGTATATCATAAATGTATTAATTCATTTTTTATCAAAAGGTAATTTTTATATAAATCTGCTCAATGTCTTTTTTAGGCATAAAGCTTTAAAGCCCCACCACAAATCCAATATTTGGAACTAATCCACTGGAAAACACACTCTCATTTTCTTTCCAAAGCACGTTATACATTACTCCGATCTGCATAAAAGAATTGTTCCCTATTCTCTGCATATACCCACCTCCGAGATATAAAGCGGTTTCTTCGTCGTTGACCTTATAGTCGTAGTATTTATCTTTAAAGTTGATGAAATAATGCTGAAGATTGGCTCCTACATAAAAAGACCTGGCAAAATAATAGTTGGCAAAAGGGCCTACTCCAAACATCGTTGATCTGTAATAATCTGAAGTCTGCCAGGAAACACTTCCCATTACTCCGCCTTCCAGATCATCTGTGATTCTGTATCCTACTCTTGGTGAAGCCTGTAAGTAGAATGAGCTCTGGCTTCCAAAACCCAATCCTATTCCTCCTCCGAAAGTCCATTTATTGTTGTTTTGATCTGTCGTTCCTATGGAAACCTGTGAAAATACTGCTCCGGAGATTGTGAGCATCAAAGGGAAAATAAATTTTTTCATATTAATATTGTTTTTATCGATGTCTAAAATTATGGTTTTTTTGCGAATTTTTTAGTTGTATTTTTGTCGCGTCAAACTAAGAACTCCCGTTAAGAGTTTCGTAAAATTGAATAAAATGAAAGTAGTTGTAGGATTATCCGGAGGGGTAGACTCCAGTGTTACAGCGTATTTGCTGCAACAGCAGGGCCATGAAGTGGTGGCCTTATTTATGAGAAACTGGAATGATGCTTCGGTAACGTTGGAAGACGAATGTCCATGGATTGAGGACAGTAATGATGCACTGATGGTTGCTCAAAAGCTTGGAATCCCTTTTCAGGTGATCGATATGAGTGAGCTCTATAAGGAGCGTATCGTTGATTATATGTTCGAGGAATATGAAAAGGGGAGAACTCCCAATCCGGACGTATTATGTAACAGGGAAGTAAAATTTGATGTTTTTATGAAGACGGCCATGTCTCTGGGTGCAGATAAGGTAGCAACAGGGCATTATGCGAGAGTAACTTCTACTTTTGATGAAAACGGAAAAGAAATTTTTCACCTTTTAGCAGGAAAGGATAACAATAAAGATCAGTCTTATTTTCTTTGTCAATTGAGCCAGGACCAGCTGTCAAAAGCGTTATTTCCTATCGGTGAACTGACTAAGCCTGAAGTAAGGGAAATTGCCAAAGAGATCGGTTTGGTAACTGCAGATAAAAAAGACTCTCAGGGACTATGCTTTATCGGTAAAGTGAGCCTTCCTCAATTTTTACAACAGCAATTAGTGCCCAAAGAAGGAGAAATCGTTGAAATCTTCAGAGATTCTCCTGTTTTTGCACAGGAAACCCCTGAATTTTCTTCAAAGCAGGAAGAATTGAAATTTTTATCTCAGAAAATTCATTATAAAAAGTCTGACGGAAAAGTAATCGGAAAACATCAGGGCGCTCAGTTTTTCACGATCGGGCAAAGCAAAGGGCTAGGAATCGGCGGACATAAAGAAAGCTGCTTTATCATTTCCAGGGATATGGAGAACAACATCCTTTTTGTAGGAGAAGGTCACAATTTCCCGGGACTATACAGAAAAGCTCTAAAAATTGACAATTCCGAAGTGCACTGGGTTCGGGAAGATCTGGCATTAAAAAATGGCGAATCTATGGAAGTTCTGGCAAGAATCAGATACAGACAACCATTGCAAAAAGCGACTCTTTATCAGTTTGAAGATGCTTTTTATATTGAGTTTGAGGAAGCTCAATCTGCTATTGCAGAAGGGCAGTTTGCATCCTGGTATGCGGGCGAAGAATTACTGGGAAGCGGAGTTATTTCATAATTTATAAAAAGTTTTATGTAAACGAATTCTGATTTATGCTAACTTTGTAGCAACACAAAAAAGCATACAATGAAATCTTCGTTAAAAAATTATTCCGTACAGGCCGGCCTGATACTTATTTTGTTAGCAGCCTTTCTTTTAGGATTTAATCTTTATAAAATCATTGCCCATCTTAAAAGTCCGGGTTTTGCACAGATTCTTCTTTTCTCCGGAATAGCCGTTACGCTTATTATCAAATACAACAAAGCCATTAAAGAAAGTTAAAAATTTAAATAATAAACCCGAAGTGGCATATTTCGGGTTTGTTTGGATTGGAAAAACATTAGTTAATCTTATGATTTATTTTAGGTATTGTAAGAAATGCCATAACAGTCATTTCCAGTATTAAAATCAGTATAAGATAACCAACGGGCTTTCCTAATATTAGTCCTCTTATGAGTTTGATGCTCCCCAGGGCCCAAATGAAAATCATAAAAAGCAATGTCATTTTTGCAATCCTCTCTTTGAAAAATTTCAGAGTAAAGATAGGTGTATAAAATAAAGCCAACAGAATAAGATAAAATTTTAAAAAATCGGGGCCTTTTAGTAAAATAGGATTGTAGATATGATGTTCGGAAACCAACCAAAACATGCTTATTCCTATTGAAACGGAGTGAAATATTAGATTTTTCATACGTTATTTATTTATCCGCCACATCCTCCGCATCCACCACAACCACCACAGCCGCCTCCGCATCCACCTCCACTGCAACCCGACCCGCCATCGCCACCACAACTTCCTCCTCCGTCATTTCCCTTGTTCTTTTGTTGAGGATCAGAGATTTCATTATTTTCAAACAGCGATCTTATTATCGCCACAATAAAAATGAATCCCAATACTATAACATTGATAAGCAGTCCCATAAAATCGTCCCCTTCCGTACAGGAGTATAATAAAAACAAAACAAGGACAGGTGAAAAGATTGCTATTCTTTTTAACCACAATTTCATTTTGGATTTTTCTTTCTTCATGTTCCAGATTTCAGCAGGAGCTTCGTGGTGGAATACTTCCCGGTAGCTATTCAAAGTATCCGTAAACCAGTTCTGATGTTTCTCTCTTTCCACAGTACCTCCCTTCGAAGGATGATGATGCAGCTTTCTCTGCAAAATATTCGGGCAGAATTCTTCCCAGTAGTTTTGGGTGTAAATAAGATGCATATGCCACACTTTATCTACAGTTTCGCTGGGAGAAGCTCCTTTAGGCAGAATACAGCAGAGGTAAACAAATTTTTTATACTCTTCTATCGCTTTTTTAGTAAACTCTAAGCTCCAGTTTTCTTCTTTTGCAAGTTTTTTTGAAAAAGGGAAATCTGCATCGGGAGCATCTAAGGAAAACTGCCGGATCCTATTCCAGAGCGATTCATTTTTTAATACCAATTTCGTTTCCATATTCTTTGTTTTTAGTTGTGTTATTGTTTTATTTCTTATCAAATTTCCATTGATTTCAAAATATAAAAATCTCACAAGAATCTTTTTTGGAATTAAAAAAGCCTTAAATTAGTCTTATAAAATTGTGAAATGAAAAAAGAAGACATTCTGCATTTAGAGAAACTGATGAATTTCTTAAGCCTTCATTTTTTAAAAAAGAATCATTGGGAAAATGTTACCAAAACCGAGTGGTCATATATCGTGGCTGAACTTAATGACCTCATCGTGCAGGATCGGGCTGAAAAAGGTATAAAAAAAGAAGCTGACCTCATAGGTTCCAATTACCTTTATGAGCATCTGATAATCAACAAACTAAAGAAATATCATCAAAACGAAAATGCGGTTTTGAGCAAGCCCAATCTGGCCAAACTAAGTTTGATCGTCAAGGTTTTAGGATACTCCAACTATATTGATTTTATTAATTCTCATACCGGAACATTCAACTTTAATGATTTGCGGATTGATATGGATAATATTAAACAAAATACGGTGCTTTTAGACAAGCTGGTCGGCTGTTGGTATTCGTACAACAGAAATTTACCAGATAATCCTTTAGAAGCCAAAGACGACCGGATCTGGCGTTCTGCCATGGAAATCTATAAATCAGAAACTTCCGGGGAGTATTATATAGAACGAAGCGGCGGAGATCACCACAAATATTTTGGAAAAGTGACGGCGTATTCGGATTATGTGTTCATCATTATGAACAGCAATACGTTTATCCGGCAAAGGCATTTTATTTCAAGGATAAAAGATATCAAAGAAAAGCTTAAGAATCCAGAATACAAGCTCCATGAATTGCATTTTATAAGTACATGTATTAGTTTTAATCAAGAGCCGATCGCTCTATTCGAAATCTTTCAAAAGGCGGACAGAAAAAATTTTGTCCCCGATTCCATCAGTTTCCCGATTGACAGTGATGAAATTCCGGCATCCATTATAAAACAGCTTGAAGATACCGAGGCTAACAGGATTGATTATAAGTAGATGGAGATACGGGTTCGGGATTCGAGTTATGATATAACTGCGGATCTCAACAACTCGTATCTCGAAACTTCTAACTCACCAACCAATCCTTAAAATCTTTCACACGGTCTCTGCTTACTGTAATTTCATCCTGTGGTTGAAATTCAAGATCAACTTTATAATATGGAGATGTGTGAATATTTTTAATATAATCAGCATGGATGATGAACTGTCTGTTGACACGGAAAAATTTCTTCTCATCCAGCACATCTTCCAGTTCATCCAGCGTAAAATCTGAGGGGTAAATCCTTTCACTCGTCTGAAGATAGACAATCTTATTCTCACTAAAAAAACAACTGACTTCCTGAGTCTGAACAATCTTAAGGTTATATCCGATCTTTACCAGAACTCTGGAAAGTGTGGTCTTATCTTTTTTGATTAAGTCTTTAATTTCCTGTGAGCTTACGGATTTATCTGAAGGAATGAATGACTTAAATTTTTCTATAGCTCCTGCAAGATCATCTTCCAGAATGGGTTTTAATAAATAATCAATGCTGTTTAATTTGAAAGCTTTCAGGGTATATTGATCAAAAGCGGTTGTATAGATGACAAATCCTTTGGTGGGAACTTTCTCGAAAATATCAAAGGAAAGCCCGTCCCCCAGAACGATATCCGAAAAAATAAGTTGCGGATGCTCATTTTGTGAAAACCACTCCACGCCCTCCTCTACAGATTCTATTTTGGCAACAATCTGTATTTCAGGGAAAAGGCTTAACATTCTTTCCAATTTCCTTGACGCGGGTTTTTCGTCTTCAATAATGACGGTTTTGATCATTGGTTAAAAGCTTTTTATTAGAAAATCTGAAAATAAAATTAGGTAAAAGTAGCCAATTATTAAAAATCTATTGGTTTTTTACCCTCTTTTTCCATCAGCTCTTTAATTTTTTTCTCTTCCCAGTCTTTCCCTATTCCAAAAACATTAACGGCATGTGCTGCAAGCCCTATCCCCCATCCCAACATTGGCCAGTAAAACCATAAATGACCTGGAGCCGTTAAAAGATTCAGAATACATAAAAACGGGATAACAAGGCAATAGGAAGTAAGATTCCCGTAAAATCCTTTTAATTCTTTTACTCTTCTTGCCGCTTTCTCGTATGCCATTGCTTCTTTGTTGAATGATGTTGTTTCCATATTATTTTTTTAAATTTAAATTCGCTGATTTTTCTTGAGTCAAATGTACTACGGGAAGACCCCTCTGATCAATTTTATCTTACCGAATGGTAAAAAACGGATCCTGAATAGCAAAATTCCCGATTCAGTTGAACAGAATCATCAATAAATAAAAGGCAGAATCTTTTTCGTAGATCTTCGGTACTGAATATATTCATCGCCGAATTCATCAATGAGGGCCTCCTCTTCCACTTTCATTCTGTAGTTAAAGGCCAAGAAAGGCGGTACAAATGCAAAGACAAGGGAAAGCCAGTTATTAAGAAATAACCCCAATCCAAGAAAAGTAAGCAGTGAAAAAGCATACGAAGGATGCCTTAAGTATTTGTAAAACCCCTCTTTTTTTATTTTATGGTTTTCTCTTATCGCAACATCAACGGTAAAATATCTTCCTAAAGACCGGATAATGATCAGTCTGAAAATAATTCCTAAAAGAATAAAAGCTTCTCCTGTGTAGAAAATCCAGCTTTTTGGGGTAATGGGAAACTTAAAAATATAAGAAATGCTGACAGCTGCTGCTATGGACAGAATAATAACAATCCACAATATACTGAGTGTGGAACTGTCTTTTTTCTGGTCTTTTTCTTCCGATCTTAATTTTCTTTTATAAATGATTTCACTCAAGAGCCAGACAGCCATCGAAATATAAAAAATAATATTCAGAGCTTCCATTTTATTTGTTTTTATCCATCAATTCTTTAATCTTTTTTTCCTCCCATTTATTTCCCAGGATGAATCCCGGTAAAAAGACGCTCATTCCATATCCTATCAGGCCTATTCCCCAGAAGAAAGGCAGCATAAAGTATTTAGCTTTCCAGATGGTTTCACCAGGCTCCAGCTCTTTATAATTCAGAAACAGGATAAACAAGTTTACTGCAGCATACACAAAAGTAAAGACATAAAAATTTTTTATTCTTTTTACTCTTCTTGCCGCTTCTTTATAACGGATATCATTTTCATTCATATTTTCCATGGTCGGTGTATTTTTATTGTTTATTTTGCTTTTCTAAAATTTCTCTGATCTTTTTGTCTTCCCAATTTTTTCCTATGGCAAAAACACTCATTCCGTGAGCTACCAATCCTATTCCCCACCCCAACATCGGAAAATAAAACCAAATATTTTTGGGAGAGGTCGTAAGGTTGATGATCGCCAAAAACGGAATGATAATGCAATAGGAAATCAGGTTGCTGTAGAAGCTTTTAATTTCTTTCACCCGTTTCTGGGCTTTCTCATAAGCCTCATTGCTATTATCAGATCGTACATTGATAACGTTGGGCTTTTGTAAAAGTATCGGAAGCTTTACTTTAAAATAATCTTCTGACTTTTCGATAAAGACATTCCGCTTAGTAAGCAATGAATAACGCTGAACAATATTTGCCAGTCCTATTCCGGCACTTTCTTTCATTTGCTCTCTTACCTGAAGATTATTTTCAATGCATAGCGTATCATTTTCAGAGAACACTTTAATGATCAATGGCTTCGATGATGTGGCAAAATTATGCTTAATGCAGTTTTCCAATAGCAATTGCAGGGAAAGCGGAACCACATATCTTCTGTAATCTTCCTTTTGAACATCAAAAACAAAATCCACACTGTTTTCGAATCTTGTTTTTAACAATTCACAATAGGTTTTGGCAAATTCGATTTCGTCTTCAACGGTGACAAGCTCTTTATCTTTTTGTTCAAGTACATACCGGTAAATCTTTGACATCGAAGCCGTAAACTTTTGGGCTTGCCCCGGATTTTCATCGATCAGCGAACTTAATACATTCAATGAATTAAAAAGAAAGTGAGGATCCAGCTGGTTTTTGAGGGTTTCAAACTGCGCATTTGCAGATTTAGCAATGAGCTTCTGCTCCACAACTTCTTTTCTGGTGTTTTTTTTCAGTTCTTCCATAAAGCCTTTGGCGTGAAGAAAAGCAGAGATCAATAAGGCAATATTGATCATAAACCAATTGATAAAATTATATTTGCCTGAAAAAAACTGTTCTGGAGTGGCTTCTTTCTGAAAGACCACAAAATTGATATAGTTACAGAAATAAACGATTATAAAATTAACCACAAGAATAGCAGCAATACTTATAACGGCTCTTTTTGTGGTTGCTTCGGACCAGGGAAATTTTTTGTTGAGAAAATCATTAATAAAACCATTTCCTATTCCTATGAAAAAGGAATACATGGAGGAAATAAGAAGGGTAAGCATAAAATTTTTCAGACTCCGTTCATCTGTAAAAAACAGGAAAAAAAACAATGATGTTCCCAATGATATCCAAAATAATATAATGAGGTCTTTACGTTTCATGGAGTATTTTCTGGTCAAATTTAGCTGATCTTAAAGGTACCAAAAATTATTTCTAACCGAATGGCTCATTTTGACGACTGAACGGCATAAAAAAACCTTCCGAGATTCCGGAAGGCATATTCTTTATTTTTATCCCTTATTTTGTTGGCTGGCTGATAAAATATTCAGCCTCGGTCTTTCCCCAGTTGGGATCCAGAAGTGTTTTGGGCTTATAAGAATTGAATTTTACCAAGGCCGTCTTAAACATTTCCAGTCCTTTTGTTTTGCTTCCGCCATACTGTTCCGGAGTGAAGTACATATCTTCAGCTTTGATCAGGGCAATTCTGGGATTATCCGGATCTAGTTTTTCCGCTGCCGTAAGTTCTGCAGACGCTTTTGCTCCGTCTGTCATATATCTTTGCGCAGGATTTACCATCATCCTTAAAGAATAGGCCATTTTTTTCAATAACCTGATTTCTGCATTATCTGCGATACTTTCTGCAGAGGCTAAGTACTTCATAGCCTGATCTGCGGAGGCATCCAGGTCCTGCATTTTACCGTCTCTCATTTGTACCCTTCCTTTCTGGATGAATGAAAAAGCAGCATAATAAAGCGGTTGCCATTTATCTTTTTCTTTTTCAGAAATTCTTTGGAAATCATTAGCCAAAGTCTGGAATTCTTCCGGCGTTTTGCAGGCTTCCAGCTTGGCAATTTTTTCAGTCATTATTTTTTCGTACGCCGTTTGGGCGAAAGCAGTTAAGCTACACAAAGTCAGAGCAAAACTTAATAGATATTTTTTCATTATTCAAAATTTTAACGGTTATATACTTTAATTTCCTGTTGTTCGTGAAATTATTAAAATTATTGATTGGTTTATAAATTATTATTGATCGCATCCTGGGTTTTATCTGCTCCAAAACTTATAAAGGCCCCAACAAAGACAAAAGTGTTTACAGGCGGAACCACTGCAGTATTTCTTGTTCCGTCCATAGAGAAGTTATATCCATATACATTCTTCGATCCTAATACATTGGAAATGCTCAAAACGAAAACAGTAAATGCTTTAGCCTCTTTTTTTCCCAGATTCGGCAGATAATTAAAGCTAAGATTTAAGGCATTATAGTCTTTTAGCCTCCCTTCATGTCTGATGTAATTGATCGTTTGTCCATTGGTGTTCTGTGAGGCAATATCATAATAAGGCCTCCCTTTTGCATACGTATAAGAAATATTAACTCCCGCTTTCCACTCCGGGATGAATCTTTTAGCAACTGCTGAAATGGTATGCTCCGAAGCGAAGTTCGGTTTTAAACTTACGGGATAATTCATGAAATTCCGTTTTGAATCCAGGAAAGAGTAACTGATCCAGTAATCTATATTTTGGAACGTTTTTTTATCTCTCCAGAAAACCTCTAATCCTTTCGCAAAGCCATACCCGTTGTTATTATCTGCCGTTTGCACATACTGGTTCTGATTATCAATATATTCAATGCTTTTGAATTTAATCAGCTGGTCATATTTTTTATAAAAGGCTTCAAATCTCAAGCTTCTCCCTTCTGAAGCACGTTGCAATTGAAAAATATAATGCTGTGCCTTTTGAAAATCAAGACTTGCCGGGCTGTTGATGTATTTGCTTTCCGGATTCTGGTAAAAAAGCCCGTACGCAAAAGAAGTGGTCCAATCCTGCGCTAACCGGTACGCCAAAGCAAAGCGGGGCGCAATATTACTTTTTCCAAGATAAGATGAATGCTCTGCTCTTAGTCCGATTTTAGCTGATAACTGATTGCTGAAACCCAAATCTGTTTCCACAAATACAGAGGAAATGAGATCTTTATAATGCTTGTTCACTTCTTCAAGATTCAGTTTTTCATCGGTACTGTTCAACTCAAATCCGCCCCTTACCGCACTGATTTTGTTTACTTTTCTTTCCAAAACCGTTTTGAAATTGATATAATTCCCATCTGTCAGCAAGCGTGTTTTAACGGATTCTACATCTGCTGTCTCTGTTGAAAGGTTAAGGTCAGACCTGTTGAATGAATAAGATATTCCGGCATTCAGCAAATATTTGCCGAATTTTTGTCTGAAAGACAAGTTGTGATAAGTATTCTTCCCTTTTAGCCTTACTAAGGAAAAATCATAATCTTCCGGCTCCAGACTTTCTGTTTTCACACCCATTTTATTGCTGTCATACATCCCGTAATATTTCAGAAATCCGCCTGATTTTGTTTTAATCCTGAAATTAAAATCGCCGTTTAATCCTTGAGGAGCATCTGTAAAATCTGTGTTGAAATTAAAAACCTCCTGCATGACATTCAGCATGGAATATCCTAAAGTAGCCCCATAAGAATGGTTTTTGTCCTGGCTTAATCTTTGAAATCCTGCGCTCAAAAAGATAGGAGAGATCCCGAAATCATAAGAGCTTTGATCCGGAAGATCAACACTTTCCAGCATTAAAGCTCCGGAAAGAGCCTGTCCGTACAACGCTGAATAACCACCACTTGAAAAAACGTTTCCTTTAAAAAGAGATGTATTGAATCTGTCTCTTCCGGCAATTCCCGGAACGGAATTGGAAAAATAATTATTGATTAAACTTCCGTCCATAAAGATTTTAGATTCCGTACCTGTTCCGCCACGGATGAAAAGTCCTTCTGTTTCCCCTACTTTCTGTACGCCGGGAAGGAAATTTAATGCAGAAGAAATCTGTCCGTCCGCTCCGGCAGTGGTATAAATATCTATTGGTGTCAATAAGGCAGTGGCTCTTTTTTTATCACTTGCCTCAATAGATCCTGCGGAAACTACAACGGCATTGATCTCACTGATCTGCTCTGTCAATTCCACATGTATTGAAGTATCCTGATTGTCAATAACCACAGGTTTTTCAATATCATTATAATTCGGGTGAGTAAAGGTTAAGAAATGATTCCCTTTTTCTGAGGTTTCAAAAGAGAAATTACCGTTGAGGTCTGTAGTGGCTCCGTCATAGGTATCTTTAAGCGTTACATTTACCTCTCCTACTCCTTTATTCTTAAAGGTGACCTTCCCGGTAATCTTCACCTGAGAGTAGCTCCAGGTAAATGTGAGAAAGGTAGTCAGAAGGAATAGCTTTTGTCCCAATGTCTTCATGGTTATAATTTGCTTCAAAAATAAGATGAAAATTAGCCTTCATTCAATTTTTTCTGTCTGAATCGTAAAACTTGTTCCCCGAACCGTAAAAACCATTTAACATAAAAAAGAACTAAAATCATAAAGTGTTTTGAAAATCTTTTTTAAATTTATAAGACTTTTGAAAAAATCACTTAAAATCATTGACAATGAAAGGACAAACATTAGCATTATTAGCAGGGTGTGCTTTATTTGCTGTTTCGTGCGGAACATCTAAAACATACTCCATCAACGCTAAGAGCGGTACTCAGACGGGAGGAACGGCGAAGTTCACGGAAAAAGGGAATGAGGTTGTAATGACCCTGAATGTTACCAACCTTACTCCGGGTATTCATGCTGTACATATTCATGAAAAAGGAGATTGTTCTGCTGCTGACGCAACCTCAACAGGGGGACACTGGAATCCGGCAAAGGACGATCATGGAAAATGGGGTGCTGAGCATTTCCACATGGGAGATATCGGAAATTTAACTGCAGATCAGAACGGAAATGCAACATTAACTTTTAAGACAGATAAATGGTGCCTTGGTTGTACTGATGAGTCTAAAAATATTATTGGAAAAGGACTTATTGTGCATGCCGCTGCAGATGACTTTCACACTCAGCCAACAGGAAATGCAGGCGGAAGGGTAGGATGTGTAGAAATTAAATAACAATTCCGTTAAAAATAAAAAACCGCTATTTCTAGCGGTTTTTTATTTTCTAAGATTTTGCTCTCATATCGGTAAGGATATTCATGGCTTCCTGAAGATATGAGTCTTTTTTAAGATTCTTGATCCAGATTTCGGATTTCTTTTTGAAAGCCTCATCTTTTTTCTCTCTTTCTATTTCACCAGGGTACATGGTGAACTGAAGTCCGTTTTCAAATTTACTCAGAGCTTTGAATTTTTCGATCTGGGCTTTTCTCTGCTTCATCAGCTCATTGAATTTATTGATGTTCAAGGTGATGCTTTCTTCTTTATCCAGGTTTTCTCTCCATTGGGCAGATTCTAGCAACAATTGATAATTGGCGTTCTTAGCCATTCTGTCTGAGCTGGCTTTTTCCAGTGCTTTAATATCAAAATAGCTAAGCTTTTGGAAGTTGGTGCTCGGAATTTTATCCCATGCCAAAGCAAAGTCATCATATCTTTCTCCAATTTCAGCATAGGTAAAGAAATCTTTCATCTGGATATCGGAAACAATTCCTTTTCTCTGAGTAGATTCACCTGTAATTCTGTAGAATTTCTGAATCGTCAATTTTAAAGAACCGAAGTCATCTTCTGTGTTTAAGAATCTGTTAAGATCCACAAAAGTCTGTACTGTTCCTTTTCCGAACGACTGAGGAGAACCGATCACCATAGCTCTTCCATAATCCTGCATGGCTCCGGCAAGGATCTCAGAAGCAGAAGCAGAAAGCTCGTTCTGCATGATTACCAGTGGTCCTGTCCAGATCGGAGCTTCATTTTTATTTTTCAGGGTCTGAATTTTACCGTTCCCGTCTTTTACCTGCACATAGGGTCCTGCGTTCATAAAAAGTCCCATAATATCACCAACTTCAGTTAAAGAACCGCCGCCGTTATTTCTAAGGTCTAAAACGATTCCCTCAATATTCTGGGATTTAAGCTTAATGATCTCGTTTTTGATGTCATCCGAAGCGTTTCTTCCTTTAGAATCCTCAAAATCCGCATTGAAGCTAGGCAGGTTAATAAAGCCGTATTTTTTACCATTTGGATTATTAACGATAATACTTCTTGCAAAAGTATCTTCAATCGCTACTTCCTCACGGATCATTGTTACATCTTTGATGGTTCCGTCTTTCTTCTGAACCGTTAACGTTACAGGTGTTCCTTTCTCGCCTCTGATCAGTCTTACAGCTTCATCAGAAAGCATTCCTACTACATTTACGGCGTCTTCTTTCGGTTTGGATTTTACTTTTAAAATCTTATCCCCTTCCGAAAGCTGTTTTGATTTCCATGCCGGAGCACCAATCGTTAAAGCACCTAAGTAAAGGTTTCCTTTTTTCTCCTGGATAATAGCGCCGATTCCGATTACTTTTCCGGTGAAATTCGTATCAAAATCTTCTTTATCTTTTGGAGAATAATAGTTGGTATGCGGATCGAAAACTTCAGTGTATGCGTTCATGTATACCGTGAACCAATCCATTTTCTTTCTTTTCTTAAACCTTGTAAATGTTTCTTTTACAAGATCTTTTACCTCATCGGTTGCCTTTACTCTTTTTTGCTCAGGAGTCAGAATCTGCAGCTTAATGGTATCTTTAAGCTTATATTTCTGAACAGAGTCTTTTTTCTCTTTTTGAGCTTCCTCTTTGCTGTTCATTGATTCAATTTCCTGAAGGATATTGTATTTGATGAACTTTCTCCATTCGTTATACTGTTCCTGTTTTGTTGTTGGCGCTTTTTTAAGCTTCGGCTCCAGGGTTAATGTTTCATCTTCTTCAAGATTGATCGGCTTGCTGAAGATATCCTGAGTAATTTTGTCTATTTCATCCACTCTCTGATACAATCTGTCGATCGTAAGCTTATAGAAAGTAAGATCTCCCACATTCAGATAATCATCAAGCTTGGATTCATGCTTGCTGAACTCATCCATATCAGATTGAAGAAAGTATCTTTTTGCCGGATCCACCAATTCGAAATAATGCTTATAAACGTCTTTTGAATAGGCATCATTGATAGGTTTTGGGCTATAATGAAGATAGGAAAGTGTATTTTTTACGCTCACCATTATCGTCTGCATTTTCTCATCGTCATTCTTAGGTGAGTTGAAGCAAAACATAAGACTTGTTAATGGAATAAGGAGTAAAAATTTATTTAGTTTAAAGTTTTTCCACATAAACTGTCTGTATTTATTAAATTTCTTTTAAATTATTATTGTAATAAGTAGTAACAAACTATTTTCTGTTACAAACTATCAAATTTAATACCTTATTTACAATTATCGAATACTTTTGAGTATTTTTGTTAAAATTAATTTTTTTTATGGAAAGACCACTTATTCTGGTTACCAATGATGATGGAATTACTGCGCCAGGAGTCAGAAATCTTGTAAGTTTTATGAATGAAATCGGGGAAGTTGTGGTGGTAGCACCTAATTCTCCTCAAAGTGGAAAAGGTCATGCCATTACCATCAATTCTACCCTAAGTTATGAAGAGGTTCATCTGGATGGTCCGCAAAGGGATTTCTCCTGCAGCGGAACTCCTGTTGACTGTGTAAAAATGGCTCTGGATAAAATTCTGCCAAGAAGACCGGATATTGTTGTTTCAGGGATCAATCACGGAGCGAACTCTTCTATTAATGTTATTTATTCGGGGACGATGTCTGCAGCGGTGGAAGCCGGAGTGGAAGGACTTCCTGCGATTGGGTTTTCTTTGCTTGATTTCAGTTGGGAAGCAGATTTCACCCAAGCCAAAGAATATATTCAGCGTATCGTTAAAAGAACTCTGGAAAATCCAATGCCGAAAGGAATCGTACTGAACGTCAATATTCCTAAGCTGACTGCAGAGGAGATTAAAGGGATCAAAGTCTGCAAGCAGGCTCATGCCAAATGGGAAGAAAGCTTCGACGAGAGAGTGAATCCACATGGAAAAAAATATTATTGGTTAACAGGATATTTCAATAATATGGATGAGTCTGAAGATGCTGATGAAACGGCTTTAGCCAACGGATATATTTCCATCGTTCCTGTAAAGTTCGATTTAACGGCATATGAATACATGAAGCAATTGGAAGAAGTAATGACTTTTGACAATGTTCGGGAAACTAGATAATCCTGTCTATCATTCACTTAATGAATTTCACCAGGAGTTCTGCTTAAACTTTGGAAATTCTAAATTTTATCATCCGGAAGTGGCCTCTTTCGGTGGTTCGCTTGATGCTGTCCAAGAGACAGATATTACAGAATATGCTAAGATCTGTGATGATTTTCTTGTATTCGGAGCAAAGCCTGATCTGGGAAATTTCAAAACGGATTTATCTCAGCTTGTTTGTGATCAGTATATTCTGGAAAACAGGATTGATCTTGACATTACGGAAGATATTGTTTCTTTAACCGATGAGAATCGTGAAGAACTATTAGATTTTGTAAAAAAGTTTTACCCTCATTATTTTAAAAGCAGAACTCCTGAATTAGGTCGTTATTTTGGCATATTTAAAGACCATAAACTTGTCGCCGTTACTGGTGAAAGAATGCAGATGAGTGATATGACAGAGGTAAGTGCCGTCATTACAGATTCCAATTATTTTGGAAAAGGATTTGCCAAACAGCTTGTTGCTTTTGTATGTGATAAAATCTTTGATGATGGTAAAACTCCGTTTCTGCATGTAGCGGAAAGCAATTTTGGAGCAAAAAAGCTCTATGAGAAATTAGGTTTTGATCATAGAGGAAAAATAAATTTATGGAGCGTGAAGAAATAATTCACACCTCATTTTTATTAAAATAATACTTTATCTTCTTTTCTAAGCTCTTCCAGATATTTCCTTTTTTCATCCCTGTAAAAAAGATTCATTGTTTCAAACGGAATGAGCTTTAAATCCTTATTTACGATATGAACACAGGATTTTTTGACAGCCCTTACGTCAAAATCATGGGCGTCCATAAAATTCATAATGATAATCCTGAACAGGTTATCATAATCTAAATTCGGAGCACAAACTTCGGGTAAACAACAAAGTAGCTGGTTCACTTTAGGTTTTACTTTATCTACTGAAATCCCGGTACTGAAAATATCCAAAAGTTGCATATGAAGTCCGGCATCCTGTTCATAGACTATCGTGTTTCTGGATTCATTATTCAGCAGATCAGCAGGATTGATGTATCGTGTTAAAGGAATAGTTTCGCCCTGAAGTTTCAATATATATCCCATCGCAAGAGCATCCGGATTACACGGGACCGGAATGATATCGTCATCATTCAAAAGCGGAAACTGGTTGAGAATTTCCTGGCGTACTTCCGTTAGGGTAATTTTTTTATGCACAGAATCTTCACGGTTTCTTCCGGCAATTTCTACCGGCTGGAAGGTGATCCCTCGTACACATTTCTGTTTTAAAGCAAATTCTATGATCTTTCCTATCTCATCTATATTCTTTTCTTGTTGCAAAACCACTACAAGGGTTGTAGAAAGGTTGAGCGCATTCAATTTCTCCAGCGCTTTTATCCGGACATCGGTAAGATCTTTTCCTCTGAAGTCTTCTAAAACTTCCGGTTTAAAGGAATCAAACTGAAGATAGATTTCAAATTCCGGGGCATACGTAGCTAACTTCTCCGCAAAACCGGGATCATTGGCAATTCTCACCCCGTTGGTATTCAGCATCAGATGCTTGATCTGCTTTGATTTGGCCATATCCATGATCTTGAAAAATTCAGGATGGATCGTTGGCTCTCCGCCACTGATCTGGACCACATCCGGCTCACCTTCGTTTTTCACAATGATATCAAACATGGCTTCAATTTCATCCAGGCTTCTGTGACTCCCATAATGAGGAGAGGACATGGCATAACAAGTAGGACAAGTTAGATTACATCGGTCCGTAACTTCCACATGGAAAGGCAGCTGTGTTGTTCGTGATCTACGCATAATCCACAGTCATAAGGACAGCCGTATTCCACATCCGTTCCAAAATGTAAGGGAATTTCCGAAGCTTTATTATAGTTTCTGATATTTTTGTAATAAGGAACATCCGAAGCTATTTTTGTTTTGAAAAACCCGTGATCAGGACATCTTTTGGTCATGAAAACCGCTTCATCCTCTATAATGATCTTCGCTCCTACCCTTTTCAAGCATTTCGGGCAAAGACTTATCGTATAATCGTAATAAGTATAGTTTCTTACTGGCATAAATTTCATTTTAAAGTCCTCCTCCACAAATATATCCGCTGATCAAACCACAAACCAATAAACTGATTACCATCGTCTGAATAAATTGCTTTCTGGAAAATTTCCTGTCGTTATTCCATTCATAGATGATTTTGGCAATAACCGCCACTACAGCAGAAACAGCTAAACCGATAAATAGCATGACAAGGATGATCATTACGAATAACCCTCCGAGATCACCAACTTCCAAAAGTGTTAAAGGTTTCATTTTTAATATTTTAATGTGAATGTAGTAATAAAAGCAGTATTTTTAATTTTATAAATGTAATAAATAATTACACAAATACATACAAGCTGAATCGTTCCTAAATTTCCGACAATTTCAACTCTGGGTTTGATAAAATCAAGGAAAAACCTGAAGGAAAAATAACTTAGCATAAAGATTTGGAATAAAAACCCTGATGGATATTTTCTTTTCACGGCAATGATTTTCAGGAATATCCAAAGAATAACAAGAAAAATAATTTCATATAAAGCTACCGGATGCCTTAAATACTGATCTCCGAGATGCATTCCAAAAACAGAATCGGTGGGAATTCCATATGTTTCTTCATAAATCCCGGTTAAAAAACAGCCTATTCGACCTATAATGATCGCAAAAATCAACGGAAAGACGATTAAATCTCCTGTGCTTTCTTTATGACCAACAATTTTTTTCGCCAGCTCGACACCCATCAATCCAAAAGCAAGCCCACCTACTATCGTATTATTGGACCAGATTTCCTTTAGTGAAAAGTTTTGAAAAGTATATGGGTTTTCGAGATTTCCAATAAGCTTAGATCCGAATAATGCACCAGCCGTTGCTCCAATAATCACTGCGGCAGAAGTATTAAATGACAGTTTTTCGGAAGATTTTCTTTTGGAATAATAATAAAAACGGATCCCGAGAAATATCCCCAATGTTTCAAAAACAGGGTGTGCCAGAACCGTTTTACCGAATATTTGAAAAGTAACAGGAAAATCCATCTTTTCAAAAGTAATACATTTAAGATTATTTGCTAATTTTATTTGATAAACAATTTTAATCAATTACCCAAAATGCGAATAGAATATGACATAAAACTGGGGTTTAAGGATGTGATGTTCCGCCCTAAACGTTCCACTCTAAAATCCCGTTCCGAAGTTGATTTGGAAAGAGAATTCACTTTCAGGCATACCAAAAAGAAATGGAGGGGAACTCCCATTATTGCAGCCAATATGGATACGGTTGGAACATTTGAAATGGCTGTGGAGCTGGCTAAAGATAAAATTATCACAGCGGTTCATAAACATTATTCCGTAGAGGAATGGAGCCGGTTTTTGCAAAATCAGCCGGAAAGTATTCATCAATATATTGCCTTAAGTACAGGTACCGGGAAGGCAGACGAAGAAAAAATCAGGCAGATTCTCGAAAAGCATCCAAAAATCGAGTTTCTCTGCATAGATGTAGCGAATGGATATTCCGAGCATTTTGTGGAATTTGTGAAGAAAGCAAGGGCTAATTTCCCGGATAAAATAATCATGGCGGGAAATGTTGTAACCGGAGAAATGGTGGAAGAGCTTCTTTTGGTAGGTGCAGATATCATTAAGGTTGGAATCGGGCCGGGTTCTGTGTGTACGACCCGTGTAAAAACCGGTGTCGGTTATCCACAGCTTTCCGCTATTATTGAATGTGCGGATGCAGCGCATGGTTTGGGAGGGCATATTATTGCGGATGGAGGCTGTAAAGTTCCTGGAGACGTTGCCAAAGCTTTTGGTGGCGGTGCTGATTTCGTTATGCTTGGCGGAATGTTTGCCGGCCATGACGAAAGTGGTGGTGAAATGATAGAAGAAAATGGCAAGAAATTCCGTTTATTCTACGGAATGAGTTCTAAAACAGCGATGGATAAACATTCCGGAGGAGTTGCAGAATATAGGGCTTCAGAAGGTAAGACCGTAAAAGTAGCTTATAAGGGTCCTGTTTCAGAAACGGTGAAGGATATTTTGGGCGGCGTACGTTCCACCTGTACCTACGTTGGGGCATCCAAGTTAAAGGAACTTTCCAAAAGAACCACATTTATCAGGGTTCAGGAGCAGGAAAACCAGGTTTTTAAAGATTAATTTTTTGAAAAAGGTATTTCATATACTCAATGGTGACTGCCTTGCTGTACAATTAAAGGAAACTTCAATAGACGGCAAGGTGATCATCTGTCGTGAGGCCCTGATTTCCGGTGATGTAAAAGCCGACTCTCTAAGAGATTTCTGGGAACTGAGAGCTGAATCCATTTCAAAGGATTACAGTATTGAAAAAGAAATATATTACGAAAAAACAGTTTCCGAATTCCTGAAAATATTGGATATTCCTGAAGGTGCGGAAGTAAACCTTTGGTTTGAAGATGATCTATTCTGTCAGACCAATATGTGGTTTTGCCTCTTTTTATTGTCGGAAAAAGAAAATATTAAAATTTACAGGGTCTTTCCTCAAGTTCCCTCTCTCGAAGATCACTGGAAAGGCTTTTCCTTATCAGACAGTGAAGATCTGAAAAAAGCGCTGCAATCAAGGGTTGAATGTAAAGGAAAAGATATTGAACTGGGTGTAAGGCTTTGGAAGGCTTATCAAAATCAGGATAAGAGCTGCCTGACACTTTTATCTGAAACTCAATCAGGCTGTTTTAATCTTTTAAAAACAGTCGTTGATGCCTATTTAAATACTTTTCCGGAGAATCAAACTTCGACAAATCCTAAAATCTATATAAGAGAACTGGTTGATTCCGGCATTACGGATTTTAATGCCGTTTTCGAAAAGTTTCAACAGAAATTCGGAATCTACGGATATGGAGATCTTCAGGTAAAGAAAATGTATGATACAACTGCAAAATAGTAGCTTTTATTCTTTTGTTCTAATGTATTTTTTATTAAAATATTTCTCAAGCTGACCATTTATATATGTTTTTTCTTCTTTCTCAGATGCCATTTCAGCAAAATATAAAATAACCGGCACATTCTTAATTCTGTCAACAGTTATTGAATCTTTTGGGGAGCTTTTAATTGTAGTCATTCTGGTATTTACTTCTTCTTCATAAGCTTTCATATTTGTGTGAAAAACTTCCCTAATGATATTATGGATATTAAAATCAATATCAAAATTGGAATACTTTTTAGAAAAAAAGTGAGTTTCCGGCAAGAAGATAATAATTAAGCTTGCCCACCAGAGTTTTTTAATTTTCGAATATAAAAACATTAAAACAGCAGAAGAAGAAATAAAATAAAAGAATATGACACTTTCAAATTGCCTGGCTATTGTATTGAGAATGTATCCCGTAAATAATAATGGCAGGAAAGATACGATCCAAACCAATAAAGCACTTTTAAGGCTGATTTTTTCTTTTATTGCTCCCATGTCTTCCTCAAAGATTTTCATGAATAAAGGAAGCAATAGGATGGCTTTAATGGAGATATAAAGTGTATTGGCGCCTATTACACCTATTCTTTTCATCCATTGGATAAAACCTCCTTCAGTTTCGTTAAGCCTGATAAAATTTCCCGGTGCCAGAAAGCTTATTAAAAGAAACACTGTTGCAGTTAACAGTAATACTTTTGCCTCTTTTGATCTTTTCTGAAAGTAAAAAACAATAAGCATCCCTTCAATAATCAATGCCAGGATTTCATTGGAGCCCATTAAAATGATTACTAATAGTAAAGATAGCCAAAACCATATTTGTTTCTTAGATTCTTGATACTTTCCAAAAAAATACAGCAAGAGCCCTGATAAAATGACCGGCAAAAAGTAAATATTGGATCCGGTAACCCAGAAATAGTGTTCCGGAAGGCTTATAAGAAGAGCGGTATAAAAGAAAAATAACAGGATGCTTTTCAGGAGCGCTTTTTGAACAGGGTAATTAAAATAGTGTCTGAAATTTAAATACAGAGTCCCGAGAAAAACTAAAAATAAAAATATGGGGTATATTTTAGGCAAAATTCCTTGTTTATCGTAAAAAACAGGAATTAAGGTATTCATTGAATATCCAAAATATCTTCCTCCCCATGTCATATAATAATTGATCATGCTTCCGAAAATTCCATTATTCCGGGACGAATAGGAATATATATAATCATCGGTTTGATATACATTAAAAAAAGAAATGTACGTCAAACCGATAAGTAAAATGATTGACAAGAATACTACTATATTCTGTGCTGGTTTCATTTCTATGTTAACATCCCTCCATCAACATTCAGAACTTGTCCTGTAATGTATGAAGACATTTCACTTCCTAAGAATACACATGCATTGGCAATATCTTCCGGCTGCCCGCCTCTCTTCATCGGAATTCCGTCTCTCCATGCCTGAAGTGTTTTCTCATCCAGAGATGCCGTCATTTCAGTTTCGATGAATCCTGGAGCAATAGCGTTACAACGAATGTTTCTGGATCCTAATTCCAAGGCCACAGATTTAGTAAACCCGATAACTCCGGCCTTTGATGCAGCATAATTTGCCTGTCCCCCGTTACCGCTTATCCCAACTACGGATGTCATATTGATGATAGACCCTGCTCTTGCCTTCATCATTGGCTTGATCACCGCTTTCGTAAGGTTGAATACAGAATCTAAATTTACCTTGATAATGGTGTCCCAATCTTCTTTAGACATTCTCAGCAATAAATTATCTCTTGTAATTCCTGCATTATTGATCAGAATATCTATATTGCCAAACTCAGCCATCACTTCGTCTACTAATTTCTGAGCAGCATCATAATCTGATGCATCAGATTGGTAACCTTTAATTTGAGTTACAGAACTTAAAGTGGCTTCTAATTCTTTTGCTTTGTCAACGGAACCTGCATAAGTAAATGCCACTTTCGCTCCCTGTTGAGCAAAAACTTCAGCAATTCCTCTTCCGATTCCTCTTGTAGCTCCAGTAATCAACGCTACTTTTCCTTCTAATATTTTCATATTTTATTAATTATTATTTCCCTTTTCCATTCATTTTAATCCTTAGTGTTATTTGGTGCTTTTTTGTTTTCTAAAATAGATAATAAACCGCAAAGATATTATAATTTACTATTCAATACATTTTAAATCATTAAATTAGTGAATATTTATATCTTTCTATGGTCTATCATTCCATCAAAATCCTGCAGTTGACTGTTACATCAAATACATGATAATTACGATGTCTTTAAAAACTTAGATTTTATTTAAATAGAATTATTAACAATCAAAACAATTTCTCCCTTTAAGGTTTTGCTTTTAGAGAATTCAATTAACTCATTGATTGTCCCTCTCTTGGTTTCTTCAAATTTCTTAGAAATCTCTCTGCTTAAGCTGGCTTTGGTTTCTTCTCCGAAAAATTCTTTAATTTGTTCTAAAGTCGTATTGATCTTATGCGGACTTTCATATAGAACAATTGTTTTTTTCTCTTCCGCAAGCTGTTTCAGTTTAGTCTGTCTGCCTTTTTTTTGTGGAAGAAACCCTGCAAAAAGGAATTCGTTGTTAGGTAATCCGGATACCACCAATGCTGGAACAAAAGCTGTTGCTCCCGGGAGACAAATCATTTCGATCTGATGATCTGCACCGGCTTTAGCCAACAAATAACCAGGATCTGATATTCCAGGAGTTCCCGCATCCGTAATTAGTGCTATATTTTGTCCGCTTTTAAGGTCCAAGATCACTTTTTCCGTGGCCTGATGTTCATTATGCAGGTGGTAAGATCTTAAGGGTTTTGAAATCTCAAAATGCTTTAAAAGAATGCCTGAGGTTCTGGTATCCTCACATAAAATATAATCTACTTCTTTCAGGACATTCACTGCCCTGAAGGTCATATCTTCCAGATTTCCCACGGGAGTAGGAACAAAATAAAGAATACCGCTCAAAATTATAAGAATTTATTTTCTACCAATACCCATAAGCGTTGAGCATACTCATCCACTTTTTTCCAGTTTTTCTCATAATAAAGCTCGCTCAGATATTCTTTTGCTTCATCTAAAGTTTTGAAACTGTTTAATGCTGCCACCGTTTCATTAAGCTCCGACTGGCTTCCTCCGAATAGCACTTTTGAAAAGGCAATTCTGTCATTCAGATCCAGTCTGAACTCAGGTTTGGCCTTCTCAGCTTCCATATAATCTGTTGGAATATTGGTTTTTAAGATACTGCCTGTTTCTTCTTTTTTAACAACAGGCTCTTCTTTTTCTTTGGGAATTTCTCTTTCCAGAGGATCATCATCAAATAAAGTCTGAACTACCTTCAACCCTTTGATATTGGCTAATTTTATCTTTCTTTCCTGTTGATAGGCATCCAGGTTTTCAAAGTTTTCATCAGAGGCAGGCTTTTCTTTCTCTATTTCCGGCAGAGGTCTGTCAATATCTATAATTTTCCTTCTGTCAACATCTTCGGAAGCTATTTTTTCTTCCTGTTCTTCTTCTATCTGTACTTCGCTTTTTATTTCGTTTACAATATTTTCAACATTGGATGTTTCAGTTATCATCTCACCTTGTTCAATAGCAATATGTGAAGTAACAAACTGGTCTTCGGTTTCTTCAATCAGGATCTCTTCTTCTTCTAAAATTTCGGTGTCAAAAATACTTGGGATTGTTTCTGTGTATTCCGCCGACTTTAGTTCAGATTCAAAATTATCCTGGATTTTTTCCTCCTCTTCAAAGCCCTCTTCGTTATTATCCTGATAATCTGAAATTTGATTTTCAAATTCATCTATTTCATTAAGCTGATTATTGAAAATGGCCTCTTCCTCAGTCATCTCATTCACAAACATGTCTTCATGGATATCTTCATCATTTTCAGGTTCCGCATTAGCAAGAATTCTTTCTTCATCAACGAAGCTTAAAGCATTTTCCTGATAATCAGACGGCTCATTTTCATCCACTTCATTGAGCTGACTCATAAAAACAGCTTCTCCCTCAATAGACTCATCCGGAATTTCAACATTCTTGGTTTGACTTCCTTCAACCAGGTTAACAAAGCCTTCATGAAACTCGCTTTCTACAATCTCATTCAGCTGGTTATTGAAAATAGCTTCCTCCTCAGTAATCCCTTTGCTGAAAGATTCTTCTTCCTTATTTTCAGAATTTTCATTTATTTCATTCAGTTCATTATTGAAAATGGCTTCTTCCTCGGTAACTTCATTTCCTGATTCAGAAGCTTCAGAATAGTGGCTCTCAACAAATTGATTCTCTGAATATTGTATTGAATTATCATTAATAAAATACTCGATATTCTTCTCCAGCAATCTTAAAAATGAGATTCTGTTAGCAAGCTCATCCACAAGATCCTGCTTAGAAAGTAATTCGTCTACATTGTTGATTTTCTCTAAAATATCAATGATATTTCTGGATTCGAAAAAAATCTTTTCCTTTAAATCTTGGATATTCTGCATATAAGATTCTTGTTAAAATTGCTTACTTTTGATGTTAAAAATATACGGCTAATTTAACAAATGTTTTTAGAAAATACAATTAATCATTCCAAACAGAGTGGCTGGATGGAAGTTATTTGCGGCTCTATGTTTTCGGGTAAAACTGAGGAGTTGATCCGGAGACTGAGAAGGGCTGAAATGGCGGGGCAAAATGTGGAAATTTTTAAACCGAAACTGGATACAAGATATTCTGAAGAAGATGTGGTTTCTCATAATCAGAATAAAATCCGCAGTACAGCAGTAGAAAATCCTAGTGAAATTCTTTTGCTGGCTTCTCATTGTGATGTCGTAGGAATTGATGAAGCCCAGTTTTTTGATGAAAGCATTGTTGATATAGCCAATCAACTGGCAAACAGCGGAATACGAGTAGTTATTGCAGGCCTGGATATGGATTTTCTTGGCCGTCCTTTTGGTCCGATGCCTAATTTAATGGCTACTGCAGAGTATGTGACAAAAGTGCACGCTATTTGCAAGAGAACAGGTAATCTTGCTAATTACTCCATGAGGACTTCTCAGGGAGATAATCTTGTGGAATTAGGAGAAACAGAAAGTTATGAAGCCGTAAGCCGACGGGTTTTTATTGATGAAGTGCTTTCAAAAAAGAAAAAATAAATACGTTAGAAATAAGTAATCGTAAAATTCTAAACTATGATCAGTTAAAAAGAATTTTACGGTTTGCGATTTTGCAATCTCAGAGTTTTGCAACTTCGCTTATAATAAAGTTGAAGGGGTCAGTAAATGAATTATACAGTAAAAGAAATTGCAACCATCACCAATGCACAGGTTATTGGGGATAATGAGTTATTTGTCAAAAACATAGCTTTTGACAGCAGGATTATTTACTCTACCAGGAATACCGCCTTCGTAGCTATCAATACTAAAAAAAACTCTGGAGAAAAATTCATTGAATCTGCTATAGACAGAGGAATCAATATCATTATCTCCGAGCATCATAATCCGCAATTTGAAGATATCACCTGGATTATTGTGGAAAATTCAGTGGAATTCCTCCAAAAACTGGCCAAGTATCATTTTGAAAATTCTCATTTAAAATCCATCGGGATTACCGGAAGCAATGGAAAAACTATCTTAAAAGAATGGCTGTACCAATGTGTCTGGAATGAATTTCCTACCGTGAAAAGTCCTAAAAGCTTTAATTCCCAGATCGGGTTGCCCCTTTCTTTGCTTCAAATTAATGATACCCATGAGCTGGGGATTTTCGAAGTGGGAATTTCCAAACCCCACGAAATGGAAAAATTGGAAAATATTTTCCATCCGCAAGTCGGGTTGCTTACCCATATCGGGTCTGCACATGCTGCCAATTTCAGGTCTGAGGAAGAATTAATTGATGAAAAAATACTGCTTTTCAAGAATTCGGATGTTGTTATTTATAATGGTGATAACTTACTGGTTGATCAAAAGATAAAAGATTTATATTCAAGTAAAAAATTAATATCATATGGCTTAAAAAAGGAGAATCAGGTTTTCATTAAAAATGATATTTTTAAGGATGAAAATGTAGTCGTTGAATATTTGGGCGAGGAGATTATCTTTCCTGTTCATCAACGTGATGAGGCGACTTTAACAAATGCTTTAGCTTTGATCACCGTTTTAAAAGAGTTGGGTATAGAAAACCAAAAAGTGGTTGAAAAAATTAATGCCCTGAAAGCTATTGAAATGAGACTGGAAGCTATTGAGGGTATTAAAAGCAATATCATTATCAATGATTCTTTCAATCTGGACCTGGATTCTCTGAAAACAGCTCTACAGTTTTTAAATGAATATAAAAAGCCTAAAAAAACGTTAGTTCTGACTGATATTGTTGGAGTAAGCTCCAATTCACAACAGCTGTATGAAGAAGTTTCTGATCTTGTGAACGAGCAGAAATTTGATTCTGTTTTCCTGATCGGTCATGAAATCACCAGGTTTTCCCATCTTTTTAAAGCAAAAACTTTTACTTTCATTAATACTCATGAACTTATTGAAAGTAAACATCTTACAGAAATAGAAAATCAAATCATTCTTCTCAAAGGAGCCAGAAAATTTGAGATTGAAAAATTGAAAGATATTCTCGAGCTCAGAAAGCATGATACAGTATTAGAGATTAATCTGAATGCCATTTTGCACAATATTAATTACCATAAATCTCTACTGAGGCCGGGAACCAAAATGATGGCCATGGTGAAAGCCAATTCCTATGGATTAGGAAGTTATGAGATTTCAGAATTTTTACAACACCATCATATTGATTATCTGGGTGTTGCATTTGCCGATGAAGGCGTAGAGCTTCGTAAAAAAGGAATTACCACTCCTATTGTAGTAATGAATCCTGAGCAACACAGCTATGAAGCTATTATCGAATATAATCTGGAGCCTGAAATTTACAGTTTCCGGGTATTGGAATTATTTTATGAAGCCGTTCAGAGATCCGGATATGATAAAAAGTACCCTATTCACATTAAACTGGAAACGGGAATGCATCGTCTTGGTTTCAAAGGATTTGAACTGGACGAACTTTGTGAAGTTTTAGAACATAAGAATTTAAAAATTCAAAGTATTTTCAGTCATTTATCATCTTCAGATGTACCGGAGGAAAGAGAATTCACACTGAACCAATTAGAGACTTTCGATAAAAATTCAGCCTATTTAATTGAAAAATTAGGGTATCAACCTATTCGGCATATTCTAAATTCTTCAGGAATAACAAGTTATACCGATCATCAGTATGATATGGTGAGAATCGGTATTGGAATGCTTGGAGAATCTGCCAATCCTGAAATTCAAAAGCAGCTACAGTCTGTGGTGAGTTTTAAAACGGTAATTTCACAGATTTCTTTAGTAGAAAAAGGAGAATCCGTTGGATACAGCAGAAAATATAAAACGGATCACAAGACAAAAATCGCCACAATTCCCGTAGGTTATGCGGACGGAATTCCTAGACTGATCGGAAACCAGGTAGGAAATGTCGGGGTACATAAAACTTTAGCACCTATTGTAGGCAATATTTGTATGGATATGATGATGATTAATGTAGACAATATACCGAATGTAAAAGAAGGTGATACGGTAACTGTTTTTAATGCTTACCCTAGTTTAAAAGAATTTGCAGGCTATTGCAAAACCATCACATACGAAGTATTAACCTCCATTTCACCCCGGGTGAAGCGGATATATATCAAAGATTAGCTATGAGAAAGCTCCTGATACTTTTATTTACTCTTCAACTCCTTTTGATTCATTCGCAGGTAAAAAAAGACCTGGTGATTCCTAAAAATCCAAAAATTGGACTGTCCCTGGCCGGAGGCGGAGCTAAAGGGTTCTCTCACGTCGGAGTATTAAAAGTACTGGATTCCTTAGGAGTCAAGGTTGATTATATTGCCGGAACCAGTATGGGGGCCATTGTTGGGGGGTTATATGCCTCAGGATACTCTGGAAAGGAAATAGAAAAAATCGTGATGGATACGGATTTTTATTCCTTAATTATGGACCCTAAATCCCGTAAAGAAGCCACTTTTTACAATAAATCCGTCGATAAATACCTGCTGTCCATTCCTCTTAAAAATGGTAAAATAACCCTTCCCTCCTCCATTAGCACAGGACAAAAGAATGTTTACCTGCTGAAAGAGCTTTTCAAGAACGTTTCCAATATCGATGATTTTTCTAAGCTTCCTATTCCTTTCATGTGTGTGGCGACGAATCTGGAAAGCGGAAATATGGAAATTTTTGAGAAAGGAGATCTGGTGCAATCCATTATGGCAAGCTCTGCATTTCCTTCCTTGATGGATCCCGTAAAAATCGGAGACAGCATTTACATTGACGGAGCAATGTCGGTAAACTATCCTTCAAAGCCATTAAAGGACAAAGGAATCGATATCGTTATCGGGGTGGACCTGAATCAGGATCTATCCAAAAGAGAGGATTTAAACAACATTATAGCCATTCTTAACCAGGTTATTGATTTCGGGATCAAAAAAGATACAAAACGCCAGTATAAATACACCGATATCAATATCAAGCCTAATCTGAAAGGCATGACGGCCACAAGCTATGACGAAAAGAAGAAAATACTTGATAGTGGCTATGCTGAAGGTTTAAAATATACAGCCGTTCTGGATCAGCTTCCAAAACGCTCATTCGACCGTCTTAGAGAACGTGTAAATCCTATTTATTCAAATGTCTATAAGATTGACAGCATTGATATAGAAGGAAGCAAAATATATGGCAAAAACTATGTTTTAGGAAAGATGGGACTCAGGCTTCCCTCCATGCATACCTATGGAAGTATTAATAAGATGATTGATAAATTGGTTGCTACTAATAATTATCGTTTTATCAATTATGATATTATCCCGGGAAATGAAGCCAATTATCTTAAATTATATGTCACGGAAGATGATACAAGGCATTTCCTGAAATTCGGTTTACATTACGATGAAGTTTTCAAAACAGGATTATTGGTCAATTATTCTGCCAAGCGTCTTTTGTTCAAAAATACAAATCTTTCCGTAGATGTTATTGTAGGCGATAAACCAAGATATTATCTCAACTATTTTATCGATAACGGTTACATCCCCGGATTTGGAATCTATTCATCAGGAATGAGCTTTGACATCAAAGACCAGAACAATTATGAAATTGATAACTGGATGTGGCTGAGGAACGAGGCCTATATCCAATCAATATGGAAAGATAAATTCGCAATAGGAGGCGGAATAAGCCACGATTACTTTGAAGCCGAGGCCAATGGTACCAATCAAAGATATAAACGTTTTTTGAACCCTTATGTATTCTTAAAAAGTGATACGCAGGACGACAAGGACTTCCCTTCCAAGGGTATTTATATCTCTGCCGAAGGAAAAGTTATAGATTTATTAAAGTCTGAAGTGGAAAAAAGAATTGTCCAGGTAAAAGCTGATATCAGAATCAATATTCCTCTGGCCAAACAGTTCTCTTATCGTCTTAATCTATATGGTGGAATTACCATTGGTGACAATCTGCCTGAATTCTACCAATACAGATTAGGAGGAATTTTTGAACAAAACGTAATTAATTTTAAAAACTTCGGAGGTTTTTATTTTGCACAGCTGAATACTAACAATACTATTTTAATTTCTAATGATATCCAGTTTAAATTCAATAAGAATTATTTCATCAGTGGAAATTTTTCTTTAGCGAATCTTTCTGATGACATCAGTTTCGAAGATACCGTGAAATTAAATTACAGCTCTTTAGGACTTACGGCAGGATATAAATCTCCTTTCGGCCAAATCAAAGTCAACTTCAGTCACTCACTTAAAAATAATCAAAAAGGCATATTCAGTGTGATATTAGGACACTGGTTTTAAACAATGATACAATTTTTCTACGAAAACTTGCCCGAATCTGTCAATACAGAATACACCCAATGGCTGGAAGATCTTATTATTTCAGAAGAAAAAAAACTGGGTGAAATCAATTATATCTTCTGTGATGATGAATATTTGTTGAAAGTAAATCAGGATTATCTTCAGCATGATTATTATACAGACATTATTACTTTCGATTATGTAAAAGGTAAAACAATAAGCGGAGAGATTTTCGTATCTTTGCAGCGCATTTCGGATAACGCTTCTACCCTGTCTAAAAATTATGAAGAAGAACTGAGAAGAGTTTTAGCTCATGGTATCCTTCATCTTTGCGGATATAAGGATAAAACAGAAGAAGAGGAAAAAGAAATGCGAAGAAAAGAAGATGTTTATTTAGCCAAATATAAAGATTCATATCTTTAAAAACTATTATTAAATAAACGGAAACAACCATTATAAGCCGGTTTTTTAATCAATGTTTCACGTGAAACATTACAAAATAAAAACATTGATTTTAAAACCAAATATGAGATAAAATGATTTCAGAAATATACGACGTAATAGTAGTAGGTGCAGGGCACGCAGGATGTGAAGCGGCAGCTGCAGCAGCTAATCTCGGCTCAAAAACTTTGCTTGTGACTATGAACATGCAAACTATTGGTCAGATGAGCTGCAACCCCGCCATGGGAGGCATTGCAAAAGGGCAAATCGTAAGAGAGATTGATGCTATGGGAGGCTATTCAGGAATTGTAGCGGATAAATCAGCCATCCAGTTCAAAATGCTTAATCTATCCAAAGGTCCCGCAATGTGGTCTCCGAGAACACAGAACGACAGAATGCTCTTCGCAGAAGAATGGCGTTTAGCATTAGAAAATACTCCAAATCTTGATTTTTTTCAGGATATGGTTAAACAACTTATTATCGAAAATAATAAGGTTACAGGCGTTATCACTTCTTTAGGAATTGAGATAAAAGGAAGATCCGTAGTTCTTACAAATGGAACTTTCCTTAATGGTTTGATCCATGTTGGAGACAAGCAGTTAGGAGGTGGAAGAATGGGTGAACCAAGAGCTTTCGGAATCACGGAACAGCTTGTATCCTTAGGTTTCGAAGCAGGGAGAATGAAAACCGGCACTCCACCTAGAGTAGACGGAAGAAGCTTGGATTACAGCAAAATGGAAGAACAAAAAGGAGATGAAAACCCTCAAAAATTCAGCTATTTAGATACTCCTAAGTTAACCAAACAATTAAGCTGTCATATCGTTTATACCAACGAAACAGTACACGATATATTAAGAGAAGGCTTTGATAGAAGCCCTATGTTTAATGGAACTATTCAAAGCTTAGGTCCAAGATATTGTCCAAGTATTGAAGATAAAATCAACCGTTTTGCAGAAAGAACAAGACATCAGCTTTTCGTAGAACCGGAAGGCTGGAAAACAGTGGAAATTTATGTAAACGGATTCAGTTCTTCCCTACCCGAAGATGTTCAGATCAAAGCCATGAAACATATCCCTGGATTTGAAAATGTAAAAGTATTCCGTCCCGGCTATGCAATTGAATATGATTATTTTCCGCCTACTCAATTAAAGCATACATTAGAAACAAAACTTATTGACAATTTATATTTTGCAGGCCAAATCAATGGTACTACAGGATATGAAGAAGCTGCCGGACAAGGCTTTATGGCGGGGATTAATGCCCATAATAAGGTACATGACAAGGGTGAATTCACTTTAAACAGAGATGAAGCCTATATCGGCGTTTTAATTGATGATTTAATCACAAAAGGAACGGAAGAACCTTACAGAATGTTCACTTCAAGAGCAGAATACAGGCTGCTTTTAAGACAAGATAATGCAGATATCAGACTTACTGAAAGAGCATATAATTTAGGTTTGGCTAAAGAAGAAAGATTAAGAAGAGTGGAAGAAAAAGTAGCTAAAAGTGAAGAACTTGAGAATTTTTTACGAGAAATTTCTTTAAAACCGGGCGCTATAAATCCTATCCTGGAAAGTATAGAAAGCAGTCCGGTAGATCAGGCTTACAGAGCCGCTCAGATACTTACAAGACCTAATATGACGTTGGAAAAGCTTGAAAATATTGAAACCATTAAGGAAAAAGCTTCTCAGTACGACGATGAAGTAAGAGAACAGGCAGAGATCAATATCAAATATAGAGGCTATATAGAGAAAGAAAAGGAAAATGTGGCTAAATTGAATCGTCTGGAAAACATTAAAATTCCTGAAGATTTTGATTATTCCAAGATTTCAAGTCTTTCTGCTGAAGCTAAACAAAAAATGTCTAATGTAAAACCTAAAACCATTGCACAAGCAGGAAGAATAAGTGGGGTTTCACCAGCCGATATCAACGTTTTACTAGTGTATTTAGGAAGATAATTGTTATATGTTTCACGTGAAACATCAACTTTTATTAAAGATTCAAGAATTAAAAAATTAGCCAATTAATCAATCTTTTAATTTTTGAATCTTTTAATTTTTGAATTAATTAAATATGAAAATTAAAGATCATTTTCTTTCTCAGGAAATATTTGAAATTAAAGAAACGGAAACCAAAGGAGTATTCAAGACCTCTCCTATTCCATCCAATATTTCCAAATATTATGAAAGTGAAGATTATATTTCCCATCATCAGGATTCCGGGAGTTTGAAAGAAAAACTTTATAAATTCTTACAATCTTTTAATTTACAATACAAGAAAAATATTCTTGTAGACAGAATAAAGAAAAATTCAAGAGTTTTAGACTATGGTTGCGGTGCCGGAGAATTTGTAAAATATATTGAAAATGATTTTGAAGCGTTCGGTTTTGAGCCTGATTCCGATGCAAGAACAGCAGCACAAAATAAGATCTCCACAGCAAAAATAATTGATGATCTTCATTCAATTGAAGATGGAAGTTTGGATGCTATTACCTTATGGCACGTGTTTGAACACATAGAAAATCAGGATGAAATGCTTTACGTTTTTCATCAAAAATTAAAAGAAAAAGGATTATTAATTATTGCCGTTCCCAACCCCACTTCTTATGATGCTATACATTATAAGGAATATTGGGCAGCTTATGATGTACCGAGACATATCTATCATTTTTCAAAAAAGGGAATGGAAAATTTAATTTCATCCAAACCTAATTGGAAAATGAGAAAAATCAAACCTTTAATTTTAGATTCTTATTATATTTCCATGTTAAGCGAAAAATACCAAAAATCACCACTTTTTTGGCTAAAAGCAATGTGCTACGGAACGATTTCTAACATAAAGGCACTTTTTTCCAACGAATTTTCCAGTTTGATCTATATTATCGAAAAAAAATAGAAAATCGATTTTTGACCTATTTCTGAAGGTTAATTTTTAGCATTTTTAAATAAAAAATTAAAAAAACTCTGAAAAATTTCAGAGTTTTTATTTTTAAGTGAGGAATAAAAAAGTCCAAATATAATTAACTTATCAAAAAATTATATCAATCTAAAATTCTGAAAATTTAAAATTTCACTTAAATTAAAAATATCAAAAACCTATCTTAATTGTAGAGCTATTTTCTAAACGTCATTTTTTAACATCTTAGAGGAAAATTGAATTTATAATTAAATGAAAAAGTCCACTGAAGGATCAGCGGACTTAAATTTATAATTTTTAAAAATATTATTTATTGATTGCAGCCACTCCCGGAAGTTCCAAACCTTCCAGACTTTCCAACATTGCTCCTCCACCGGTAGAAACATAGCTTACTTTATCTCCGTATCCGAATTGTTTTACGAAAGCAACACTATCTCCTCCCCCAACTAGTGAAAAAGCTCCTAGTTTCGTAGCTTCTGCTATACTGTCTCCTAATGCAACCGTTCCTGCAGCAAAGTTTGACATTTCAAAAACTCCGATAGGGCCATTCCATAAAATAGTTCTTGAATTTAAAAGGACATCATTGAACTGATCTCTTGATTTCTGACCGGCATCCAATCCCATCCATCCTTCAGGGATGGCATAAATATCTACTTCTTTTCTTTCTACGTCATTATTAAAACTTTCAGCAATAATAACATCAGAAGGAAGATATACTTTAACATTATGTTCTTTTGCCTTTCCTAAAATCTCTATCGCCAAAGAAAGTTTATCATCTTCCACCAAAGAATTACCGATCTTACCTCCCAAAGCTTTAATGAATGTAAACGCCATTCCACCACCAATAATTAAATTATCTACAGCAGGTAAGATATTTTCTATAATGGTAATTTTAGTTGAAACTTTAGATCCTCCCAATATAGCTGTAACAGGCTTTTCACCGCTTTTTAAAACTTTATCAATAGCTTGTAATTCCTTTGCCATTAATAAACCGAAAAATTTAGTTGAAGGAAAATATCGAGCAATAACTGCTGTAGAAGCGTGTGCTCTGTGAGCTGTCCCGAAAGCATCGTTCACGTAAGCATCACCTAATTTAGATAGCTGTTGAGCAAATTCTTCATCTCCTTTTTCCTCCTCATTATGAAAACGAAGATTCTCTAATAATAAGATTTCACCCGGCTGAAGTACTGAGGCAGCATGTTCTGCCTTCTCCCCTACTGATTCCTCTACAAATTTAACTTCCTGCCCAAGAACATTAGAAACTTCATTTATGATGTGTTTAAGAGAAAATTCATCTTTTACTTCTCCTTTAGGTCTCCCTAAATGCGTCATCAAGATCACAGAACCTCCATCTTTAAGGATTTTCTCCACAGTTGGCTTTACGGCAACAATTCTTGTATTATCTGTTACATTAAGCTGATCATCCTGCGGAACATTGAAATCTACTCTTACCAGAGCTTTCTTATCTCTAAAATTGAAATCATTGATTGTCTTCATAAATTGCTTTGAATTTTCTTTTCACAAATGTAAGATTTTAAACTTTTTGAAAACCCCCATCCTGACAAAAGTTTTCAAAAAACTTCCCACAACCCCAATCATCCACTAATCAACAATTTTATTTTTTTTAAAAAAAGAAAGTCGGTGATTGTTGTTAAGTATTGTGAGTTTCGGGGATAACTTTTGTTCAAAAATTTCATAACATGAAATGTGTTTTCAATTCATATTTAATTAACAATATAACTGGCTGTAAATCTGATATTTTTTATGGTTATTAACAATTATGGATAACTTGTAAACAGCAACTATTATTAATTTCTCAGCTATGGAAAAACTAAAGATTATCTGGAAAAAAGATTTTGAAAATTCTTTATCAAATTTTTGAAGCCCAATTTCAATAACCATTTTTTTTAATTTAAAAACACAGAGTTCACAAAAGTTTTCCACACTTATTCACATGAGTTTTCACAATTAACTAATGAAAAGCTAACAGTTGTGAATAGAATACTTAACTTTGCAGGGAAAGAAAATCTAATAAGTCTAATACTATAATTATGAAAAGAAAGATAGCTATAGCTGCTGATCATGCAGGTTTCGAATATAAAGAGATCATTAAGAAGCATCTCGAAGAGCAGTTTGAAGTTCAGGATTTTGGTACCTACTCTACAGACAGTGTAGATTACCCTGATTTTGTGCACCCTGCAGCAACATCTGTGGAAAATGGAGAGAGTGAATTGGGAATTTTGATCTGTGGAAGCGGAAATGGCGTGCAGATTACAGCTAACAAGCATCAGAAAATCCGTTGTGCCCTTTGCTGGATGCCTGAAATTGCTCAATTGGCAAGACAACATAACGATGCAAATATGATTTCCATTCCGGCAAGATTCATTGCAAAAGAAGTAGCCATAGAAATTGTTAATAAGTTTCTCTCCACCGATTTTGAAGGTGGAAGACACCAGAACAGAGTAGATAAAATAGCATACTGCTAAACTTATAAAGGCTTGTCAGTCAATTGGCAAGCCTTATTTATTTTTAAATACTTATCTTTGCAAAGTCAAGTTGAAACACATTCTTTTATTCCCGTCCAAAAACCTTCAATATTAATAAAAAGGTTTTCTCCCCCTATCCGCACCACTTTTTGTATTAAATTTATACAAACTAACCCATTGTAAAAAAGATGGAAGGAAAATTGATGTAGTTGAATTAAACAATAACTAAAATGAAAAAAGGAAGATATATAAGTCATAAAAATGATATGAAACTGAAGGAGATCGGAAGACTGATCCTGCGTTTCATGAACGAAAATCCGTCTAAAATCTATAATTATAAGCAAATTGCAGACGGAATAGATTATAAAAACCCCAGACAAAGGGAACAGGTGATCCAGGCTTTGCACAGATTACAAGCTTCTGAAAAGATTAAAGAAGCGGAAAAAGGGAAATATATTGTCAATCTTAATATTGCCGGAACATTAACCGGGATTATAGATTTTAATCAGAGCGGTAATGCCTACGTAAATGTAGAAGGACTGGAAGATGATATTTTTATCCATTCCAAAAATGTAAAAGATGCTTTACAAGGCGATAAAGTATTAATTATAACCTATCATTATAAAGGTAAAAAGCTTGAAGGTTCTGTTTTGGAAGTTCTGGAAAGAGCCCGAACTGAATTTGTAGGAACATTCCAGGTTATCAATCATAAAGATTTTGGATTTGTGGTGTGTGATAAAAAGACTATCAATACAGATATCTTTATCCCGAAAACAAAGTTTGGAGGTGCTGAAAACGGTGATAAGGTCATCGTAAAAATGACAGAATGGAAACCGGGTGACAAAAACCCGGAAGGGGAAATCATCCAGGTTTTAGGAGCTCCGGGAGAACATGAGACGGAGATCCACTCTATTCTAGCAGAATATGGTTTACCTTATGAGTTTCCTCATGAAGTGGAAAGAGATGCGGATAAAATAGACAGAAACATTACCGATGAGGAAGTAGCCAAACGTTGGGATATGCGTGGTATCTGTACTTTTACTATAGACCCAAAAGATGCCAAAGACTTTGATGATGCCTTATCTATAAGAAAGCTGGAAAATGGAAATTGGGAAATCGGAGTCCACATTGCGGATGTTTCTTATTATGTGGTTCCGGGAACTATTTTAGATGATGAAGCTTATCAAAGAGCTACTTCAGTCTATTTGGTCGACCGTGTTGTTCCGATGTTGCCCGAAGTTTTAAGTAATGATGTGTGTTCGCTTCGCCCACACGAAGACAAATATACATTTTCAGCCGTTTTTGAACTGAATGATAATGCTGAAATCCAGAAACAGTGGTTTGGAAGAACAGTGATCCATTCAGACAGAAGGTTTACGTACGAAGAAGCTCAGGAACGGATTGAAACCAGGCAGGGAGATCTGGCAGAAGAAATTCTTGTGTTGGACAGGCTTGCCAAAATCATGCGTGCAGAACGTATCCGAAAAGGAGCCATTACATTCGACAGAAGTGAAGTCAGATTCAATCTTGATGAAAACAATGAACCGGTAGGAGTTTATTTTAAAATAAGTAAAGATTCCAATCATTTGATCGAAGAATTCATGTTGTTGGCGAACCGAAAAGTTTCTGAATTTGTATCATTATCCAGAAAAGGAGAAATTACCAATAATACTTTCATTTACAGGGTTCACGATGACCCGGATCCTGCCAAACTGGAAGCATTAAGAGACTTTGTGTCCACTTTCGGTTATAAAATGAATTTGGCCAACACCAAAAAAGTAGCTGAATCTTTGAATCAATTACTTCATGATGTCAAAGGAAAAGGAGAAGAAAATATGATTGAAACTTTGGCCATGAGAAGTATGAGCAAAGCGGTTTATTCTACAGAACCTATCGGGCACTACGGTTTGGGATTTGAATATTATACCCATTTTACCTCGCCTATCCGCCGATATCCCGATCTGATTGCCCATCGTTTACTTCAGCATTATCTGGATGGCGGAAAATCGCCGAGTAAACATGAATTGGAAGAAAAAGCCAAACACTGCAGTTCTATGGAAAGATTAGCTGCTGATGCAGAAAGAGACTCTATTAAGTTCATGCAGGTGAAATTTATGGAAAAACACATCGGAGAAATTTTCACGGGAGTGATTTCCGGAGTAGCGGAATTTGGCTTCTGGGTGGAAATTCCTGAAAACGGTGCGGAAGGATTGATTAAATTGAGAGATTTAGTGGACGATTCCTATATGTTCGATGCTAAAACCCATGCGGTTTACGGATCAAGAACAGGGAATAAGTATCAACTGGGAGATCAGGTTCAGATCAAAGTGGTAAAAGCCAACCTAATTCAAAAACAACTGGACTTTAAGATAGTTGATTAATTAAATCAGAAAGTATAACTTTGTAAGAGATGATGTTTTTCATCTTTAAAAGAATTATACATGTTTGAACTTATACTTTCTGCTATTGTATTAGGATTCATGTTAAGCCTGGTTTTCATAGGACCTATATTTTTCCTGCTTATTGAAACCAGCTTCTCAAGAGGACCAAAACATGCTCTAGCATTGGATCTGGGGGTAATCTCCGCCGATTTATTATGTATTTTGGCGTCCTATTATGCAAGTGCGGATATAGTAACTTTAATTGACAAACATCCCGGATTTTACAGGATTACCTCCATACTTATATTTGTCTATGGTATCGTTATGATGGTCACCAGGACCAAAATGCACATGCCTGGTGAAGAAAGAATCATTAATCAGAATTATTTCAAGACATTCATTAATGGTTTTTTCTTTAATCTTTTAAATGTAGGAGTCATTCTCTTCTGGCTGGTAACGGTGATCTCGGTAAGGAATCAGTATCCGGATACCAGCAATTTCATTCTTTACATCGGGATTGTGATCGCTACGTACCTGTGTATAGATCTTGCTAAAATATTCCTGGCAAAACAATTTCACTATAAATTAACACAAAAGCTGGCCAACCAGATCAGAAGGGTTGTTGGTGGAATTCTTATTATTTTCAGTTTCTTCATCTTTTTGCAGAGTTTTAAAAAGTTCAATCAGTTTGATAAGAAATTAGAAGAAGCAGAAAAAAAAGAAGTAAAATATCAAAAGACACAATAATGAAAAATATTTTTCCGAAATCTCTGAAAAAAGGTGATAAAATAGCGGTTATTTCTCCTGCGGGAGCTGTGGATACCACTCAGCTTGAAAAGGGAATAGAAATGATCAAAAGCAGAGGTTTTGAACCTGTTTTAGGGGAACATCTGTATACTAAATTTTCTAACGGCTATAATTACGCCGGAACAGAAAAAGAAAGAATACAAGATGTCAACTGGGCTTTAAATGACAATGAAATCTCGGCGATCTGGGCTTCCAGAGGCGGATATGGATGCCAACATCTGGTTCAGCATTTAAAGCTTAACAAGTTTAAAGAACAACCGAAATGGTATATAGGATATTCAGATAATACGGTTATTCAAAGCTATTTATTGAAAAAAGGGTTTGCTTCGATTCATGGTCAAACCATTAAAACTTCCAGTTTTGGAGTTACGAATGAAAGCTATGACCTTATATTTGATATTCTAAAAGGGAAAATGCCAAAATATACTTTACAAGCCAATGAATTGAATAAACCGGGTAATTGTGAAGGAGAACTCGTTGGGGGCAATTTAGCCCTCATTTATGCCTTATTGGGAACCAAATATTCGTTTGATTTTAAAGATAAAATTTTATTCATTGAAGACATCGGTGAAAACTTCTATGCATTAGACCGTATGATCATGAGTCTTGAACTGGCCGGAGTTTTCAATAAAATCAGTGGCCTTATTGTAGGCGGAATGACCAATATGGGTGACGAAAAGGAGAATAAAAACTATGAAGAAAGCTTTGATGAATTTGCTTATCAGCTGATCTCAGACAGGCTTTCCAAATATAAATTTCCTGTTGTCTTTAGCTTTCCAAACGGGCATATCAAAGATAACAGACCATTAATTATCGGAGGAAAGGTTAAGATGAAGGTTGGGGATGAGGTAAAGGTTGATTTTTAGTAAGAATGGCTATTCACAATGATTTTGGAAAAAAAGCAGAGGATCAGGCTGTAGAATATCTGTTGAAAAACGGCTATACAATTCTTGTGAGAAACTTCCGTTTCCGGAAAGTTGAGATAGATATTATTGCAGAAAAAGACAACAGGATTGCAGTTATTGAAGTCAAGGCCCGATCTACAGATGCTTTTATGTTGCCGCAGGAAGCCGTTACCAAAACTAAAATACGGTCAATTGTTTCTGCAGCCAATCACTACATGGAAGAATTCAATAAACAGAATGAAGTCAGATTTGATATTATTTCTGTACTTCCCGATGAAAAAGGAAATTTAAGTATTGAACATATCACTGATGCTTTTGAAGCATTCGATGCCAATTAATGTAACAATTTAAAAATATAACAATGTAACAATTGATAAACTGCTACATTGATAGATTCTTACATTAAAATTTATAATTTTTATGAAAACAATATTAATTACCGGAACCACTTCCGGAATAGGGAGAGCTACTGCAGAATTACTTGCCAGACAAGGAAACAGAATTATCATTTGTGGAAGAAGAAGAGAAGCTTTAGATGCATTGAAAACAGAACTTTCCATCTTCACTGAAATATTTAGTTTACAATTCGATGTAAGAAACCTGAAAGATGTTGAAAATGCGATCAACAGCCTCCCTGAAGAATGGAAAAGCATTGATGTTCTGGTTAATAATGCAGGTAATGCGCATGGTTTAGACCCTCTCTCAGCAGGGAAAACAGATGATTGGGACTCTATGATCGACGGAAATGTAAAAGGTGTTTTATACGTATCCAAAATGCTTATTCCGGGAATGAAAGCAAGAAATTCCGGGCATATTGTTAACATCAGCTCCGTAGCGGCCAGACAAACGTATGCTAATGGTGTCGTTTATTGTGCTACTAAAAAAGCAGTAGACGTTATTTCCGAAGGAATGAGACTTGAATTAACGGAATTCGGAATCAAAGTAACCAATATTCAGCCCGGAGCAGTAGAAACGGACTTTTCTTTGGTAAGATTTAAAGGAGACAGTGAAAGAGCAGCTACTGTGTATGCAGGCTATGAAGCTTTAAAAGCGGAAGATATAGCAGATTCAATCGCCTATTGTGTAAATGCTCCAAAACATGTCTGTATTTCCGATATGACTATTTATCCTGCGGCTCAGGCTGAACCGAGAACTATTTACAGAAAATAGGATGAAAAAAGGATCACTTTTTATTCTGCTCTTTTCATTCACTTTCTGGAGCTGTCAAAATATCCGGACAAGTCCCAAAGATGAAAAACTAGTTGAAAGCATAAAGCTTTTAGACAGCTATTTGCAGAATAATGACGATCATATTGCCGATATTCTTTGTTCAGATGTATCCTTCGGACATTCCAACGGATGGGTTCAGAACCTGGAAGATTTTAAAAAGGACTTTTCTTCAAGGAAAGTGGTGTATAAACAAATCAGGCAATTGGAAATTTCCGAAATCAAAAGATATAAAAATATCGCCAGTGTCAGAAGAACAAAAAGGTTTTTGGGAGTTATAAAAACCAGGATTTTGAATTGAACTTAGCCTTATTGGAAATCTGGAAGAAAAAGAATTCTGCCTGGAAATTATGGAGCCGGCAAAGTGTCGAAATAAAGCCATAAATTTGCAAGAAATAAAGCGATTTCTATTTCGTTATTTTACAAATTAGCTTAAAAAATGAAAATTTTATACCTCGAAACCTCTTCTAAAAACTGTTCAGTAGCTATTTCGGACGATGAAAAACTATTATGTCTTTGTGAAGAAGTTTCAGAAAACTATAAACAATCCGAAAGCCTTCACACTTTTGTGGAATGGGCATTGGAGGGAGCAGGAATCTCTTTACAGGAAATTGAAGTGGTGTCTTTGGGTAAAGGACCCGGTTCTTATACAGGATTAAGAATAGGAGCTTCTTCTGCAAAAGGGTTTTGTTACGGATTAAAAATTCCGTTAATAGCTGTAAATTCATTAGAAAGCATGATAGAGCCTTTTTTGGGACAAAACTATGATTATATAGTTCCTTTGATCGATGCAAGAAGAATGGAGGTTTATACAGCCATTTATGACGGTGGAACGGGCAAGGAGATCTCAGAGACCGAAGCCAAAATTTTGAATGAGCAGTCTTTTGAAGAATTAAAAGATAAAAAAGTATTATTCGTAGGCGACGGAGCTAAAAAGACAAAGGAGATTGTACAGCTTCCGAACGCTGAGTTTAATGAGGACGTCTACCCTTCCGCGCAATATCTGATTAAAAGGACGGTGGAAAAAATAGAGAAAAAAGAGTTTGAAGATACTGCGTATTTTGAACCGTTTTATTTAAAAGATTTCCATGGGGTAAAGAAAAAGAAATCGTCAGATTCTGTATGATTTAAATATAAGTAACAACATATAAAAAGCGAAGATGATTTCATCTTCGCTTTTTATTATTGTGGTTTCGTAGGAATTGTATTATTTGGTTTGTTCATCTGCTGCTGTTGCTGCGGATTTTTATTGACAGGTTTTTGTTGGGTCTGATTAGGAACACCATTCATAGGCTGTCCGCTAAGGTTACTGGGGGAATTTTTTGGAGCGATATTCCCGTTATTCTGAGAAGGCTGCAAAGGCATATTATTTCCCGGATTCTGAGGAATTGTATTTCCTTTATTGTCTGTAGCCTGGAAGGAAAGATCACTTTTCAGGTAATTCAGCATTTCCTTCGCTTTTATTCCTTCCGGTGTTTTGGCATAATTCAAGGCAATCTGTTCCAGTTGTAAGATCATCACCTCTTTCCCGCTCGATTTCCCGGCATTAAAAGCATTCAGCAGATAGAGTTTAGGAACCAGCGCGTCTTTAGGATATGTTTGAATGGCCTGGTCTATCACAGCCTTACTTTCCTCAAACTTTTCCGACTCAAATAAGGCATAAGCTTTTTTATATTCGTTTTCCACATCTGTGGAAGACTTTACAAAGGAATTGTTCTTAGGATTTCTCGCAAATTCAGCATAAGAAGTATAAGGATAATCCGTTAGAAGGATTTGTTTAGCCCTCTCTCCTGCCTGTGGATTTTTTTCATAATTCATGGCGAAAATCTCATACAATGCTTGTAACATCACTTTTTCCTCAGGCTTGTTATCTACCAGGTCATATAACGTTTTGGTAGCTAAAGGTGTGTTGGTAAAGTAATTCTGATACATGATCCCAAGACCTAATGAAGCCGTATCCCTATCCTTTTTCAGCTGTCCTAATTTTCCGGCATCTGTTGGAATCTGCTCAATATAATAAGCCGGCTCATAACGTCTCGGATTAGGAGCGGAAGTTACTCCTAAAGCTTCGTTTTTAAGATCTTCAAGAGAGCTCATTTTTTTAGAATAACGCCAGTTATCTGCAAGAGCCCGGTCTCCCCATATTTGTTTAAATGATGCAGATCCTTTGCTCACCGTGTTCATATTGCCGAAATAAAAACCTTTGGTAGTAGTTCCGAAATCTTCAAAAGAATTCCCGCCACTATTCGCGAAAATAGAATTGGCGCTGTAATCTCCGGTATCAAAACCTTTGGCTCTTTCCGCACGTTTTCTTTCAAGCTCTTCCTTCGCTTCTTTGGCTTTCAATTTTTCAATATGCTTGGCGAAATAATCATTTCTTTGGGCATCATTCATCTTAGCTAAAGCAAGAATACTGTCGTTTTTCTTGATCAGGTAATAGTTTTTGGAAATCTTCTTGATATTTTCAGCCTGATCCTTTAACAGAAGCTTGGACGGCTCATAAGTCATTGCCACGAGTGCAGAGTCATAATAGCTCCCGGCCCCGATATAATCATTCTTTTCAAGATAAGATTTTCCAATTTCATAATAAGTAAGGCCACGAACCTGTGGATCTGAAACTTTCTCCAATAAAGATTTTCTGAAAAATTCCTGCGCTTCATCCTTTTTACCTGCCTTATTGGCCATTAAACCCAAAGCATAATAGAATTCGTTCTTCCGGGAACCATAAGTTCCTTTTTTACTGATATCCTCCAAATATTTTTTAGCTCCGTTATAATCTCCTTTTCCATTGAATGTTTTGGCAATTTCAATCTGGGATTTTACTTCAAATTCAAAATCATTGGCATATTTGTAAGCATCGAGAAAGCTTTCTCTCGCTTCTTCATTTTTACCCAATTCAGATAAGACCTGCCCTCTTAAATAAGCAATTCTGCTTTTTAGTTTTCTGTTGTTATTCAGATCAAAAGCACGTGCGAGTTCTCTGGCTGCATCTTCCTTCTTACCGGCATCTAAAAGAGCTTCGGAACTGTAAATACTTAATAATTTATCATAATTCTTATCCATTCCTTCGCTTTTCAGCCGGGCAAAAGTTTCATTAGCTTTATGATAATCCTGACGCTGTGCATAGGCAACACCCTGATAAATTTTTGCCAATGGCAATCTTTTATCGTCTTTCATGTGAGTAAACACATAATTCAAGGCATCCAATGCCTGCAGCGATTTATTCTGGTAAATTCTTGATTGCACAAGGATCATATAAGCATCAAAAATTTTTTTATTTTTCTCCTCACCGTTTTTGATAACGGAGTATTTATTGATCGCTTTTAAAGCTTTCGCTTCAGCAATTTCTAAAGGGGTGGCTCCTTTCGCATCCGGCTGGTTGGGGTCAGCTGTAAGGATACCTTCATTAGGAATCCCTGGAGTTCCGGGCATTCCGGGTGGCTTTCCCGGGGCTGTTCTGCCGTTATTGTTATTTTCGGAAGGCCTGTTGATCTCCGCCATTTTCATAGAGTTTTCGGCAAAAGCTGCAGATTGCCCCAAATCACTTCCTAAAGGCTGGTCTTCATGGGTAAGAATAGGAATATAGGGTGCATAAAAATTATCTTTATGACCTTTATCCCGGCTCGTAAATTCACTGTTTAATGCATCTTTGGCATTAAAAAGAGTGTTATAATATGTGGAAAACCCTTTCATGAACTTAGATCGCTGTTCCGGCTTTTTGGTCTTGGTAGCACAGGAAACAATGATGCACGTTGCTAAAAGGAATAAAATATTCTTTTTCATTTATTCAATATAACTCGCTAATCTGCTTTTTATTATAAGCAGTTTGATGATTTTGTAAAAATAGTAAAATTTTATATTGAAAAATATTATATTTCTTTCAGAATTTTGTAAACTAAATGGGTAGGAAGCCCCATTATCGTGTAGAAGCTGCCTGTCATTTTTTTGATCTTGGCCATACCCAGCCATTCCTGAATGCCATAGCTTCCCGCTTTATCGAAAGGCTTATAATTTTGAATATAGTATTCTATTTCTTCATCAGAAATTTTATCAAACTCCACGTCTGCTACATCTGTTTCAGTAATGGTCTTATCCATAGTTTTTACAGTAATTCCTGTATATACCTGGTGGATTTTCCCTGAAAGAGCCTTCAGTGTAGCTTTGGCGTCAGCTTCATCCGCAGGTTTTCCTAAGATCCGATCATCAATGGCTACCACTGTATCGGCCGTTAGCAGAACCTCCTCTTCTTTCAGACTTCCGTACGCCTCTGCTTTTAATAGGGAAAGATATGCTGCCGCTTCTCCTATTGTTATATTTTCCGGAATAATTTCCTCACAGTCTATCTTCACCACATCAAAACTGAATCCTAAACTAGACAGCAGTTCTTTTCTTCTGGGAGACTGGGATGCTAAAAGTATTTTCATTCTTGAGGATTAAACAGATTGGGTGTTATCATCATGCCAATTTCCCTGAACTTTCATCACCTGCTCAATTACATCGCGTACCGCACCGCTTCCCCCCTGTTTCGGAGAAATATAATGGGCAATTCCTTTGATTTCCGGGACCGCATTTTCGGGACAGGCAGCAATCGCTGAGTTTTCCATGATATGAAGATCGGGAAGATCATCTCCCATCGTTAAAATTTCCTCATTTTTTAGGTTATATTTTTTCTTGAAGTCTTCAAAATCAACCATTTTATCATGAGATTTAGGATAATAATCCTGAATACCAAGATAATTAATCCTGTGCTTTACCATTTCGTCGTTCCCGCCAGTGATCACTCCTATTAAATAATTGTTTTTTAAAGCTTTAACCACCGCATAACCATCAAGCACATTCATAACCCTGCACATATTTCCTCCGGGAAGAAGATAAACGCTTCCGTCGGTAAAAACACCATCCACATCAAATACAAATGCCTTAATATCTTTTAATTTCTCTTTATAACTCATACATTTTTTTAATAGAGTGATTCATTGTTTTATAAATTTCAAGGCTTTCCCCTTGTAATAACTGCTCATGCAACTGCAGAACCCTTGCATCGTTTCTCACAGCAGGTCCTGTTTGTGCAGATTTCGGATCAATTTCATGGATCTTCTGAACCGTTTCATCAATCAAAGGCAAAAAATAATCGAACGGAATTTGCTGCGAATCTGAAATTTCTTTAGCTCTTGAGAAAAGATGATTTACAAAATTACAGGCAAAAACAGCTGTAAGGTGGATATATTTTCTCTTTTCATGGGAGCTTTCCATTATATTTTCCGAAATTTTGGATGCGATTTCAAAAAGCAGTTCTTTGTCTGTCTCATTTTCTGTTTCTATGAAAAAAGGAATTTTTTTATAGTCCAGCTCTTTAGACTTTGAAAAGGTTTGTAATGGATAAAAGCTTGCCTTTCTATACTCCCCTGTTAAAACTTCTTTGGGCAAAGAGCCGGAAGTATGCGCAACAAGACAATCCTTTTTATCGATGAGTTTGGAAACATTTTCCACAGAATTATCACTTACACAGATGATATAGAGATCTGCCTCGTCCAGTTTTTCTGCAGAATAAGGAATGTTCAGTTCATCAGAGATTTTCTTTACCTCTTTTTCATTCCTCGCAAATAGTTGAGCTAAAGGGATGCCGTTCAGAACAAAAGCTTTTGCCAGATGATAGGCAACATTTCCGGAACCGATAATTACAGTTTGCATATAACAAAGATAATATTTTGCGTTGAGTTAGAAAAGACGATGGGAGAAAGGAAAGCGGAGCTTTTGAAAAATCCGCCTATTGTCTGCGACGTAAAGCTTATGATGTAACTACCTGATATTATTTTAAATATTTGGACTAAAAATTGAATAGTTAATTTAACTTTTAGATATTTTTGTAATCCAAAACAATGAAAGCATCTTATGAAGATTAAGGACGCAGAGATTATTGCGCTCATGCAGAATCCACGGACCCAGGACAAAGGGTTGCGTGCGCTGATGGATGCTTATCAGAGTAGATTGTATTGGCATATAAGAAGAATTACTGTGGATGGTGCCCTTGCGGAAGATACCTTGCAGGAAACATTCATTAAGGCGTATCAGAATTTTCATCAGTTCAAAAATGACAGCCAATTGTATACATGGCTGTACAGGATTGCTACCAACGAAGCGTTACAGCAGATCAATAAGCTTAAAAAGATGCAAAAAACGGATGAAGATGCGGAATATCACATGCAGAATCTCGTAGCAGACAATGCGGAAAATGATGCGGAAGAAATACAAATATTATTACAGAATGCTATACAAAGCCTGCCCGAAAAACAGAAACTGGTATTTATGATGAGGTATTATGATGATTTGCCCTATGAGGAAATATCTAAAATTGTGGATATGTCTGTAGGGACTTTAAAAACAAATTATCATTACGCCAAACAAAAAATAGAAGAATATATCAAGGAAAATTACGAAAGATAATTTTTGACAACAAAGAGATGAAAGAGTTCGATATAGAAAAGCTAGAACGAAAGAATATTTACAAAGTTACGGATCAATTGTTTGAAAACATTCAGGAAAAGGTAATGAGCGAGGTAAAAGTGGAGAAAAAAGCACCAATCATCAGAATGAATTGGGCATATGCTGTTGCGGCTGCTATCGCTTTGATTTTTGGAATTACTTTTGTTGTAAACCCAAGCGATGGCTCAACAGAAAATATCAATTCTGCGAATTCATATGCTGCCAATAACCAAACCGCTAAAACGGAAAGCGAGCTGGCTTATGAAACATTGAAGGCAGATTTAACTTCTGTTGAAAATAATAATCAAACAATTGAAAACCAAGAAAGTAAGAATACTGCCTATATGCAGAAAGCTCCCACTGAAAAGGTGGCTCCAACAGTAAAGGCAGTTTCAAAACAAGAAGAAACTCAGATGAACGAATATTTGGATTCATTTACCAATTCTGAAATTTCGGAATTAGCAAATAATTCAACCCAGGATGTTTATTTGGATTTATATAACTAAAAGGAAGATGAAAAAGATATTATTTACACTTTTTATAGTCTATAGTTTTGGCTTGAACGCTCAAAGGACGGATTATGACTGGAAAAAAATGGATCCAAAACAAAGAAAAGAAGTAATAAATAATCTTTCTCCGGAGGAAAGAAAGGAACTTTTAACAAAGTTCAGGAACAATATGGTGATGGATAACCTGAATATTGATCCCGGAGATAAGGCTGAATTTACGGCAGTTTATAATGAATATCTGGAAAGCCAGAAACAAATAAAAAGCCAGTTTGATCCTAACTTCAACCCTGAAACATTGTCGGATGAAGAAGCCAAGCTAAAATTACAGCAAAGCTTTGAAGTAGGGCAAAAACTGCTAGATAATAGAAAAAAATATGCTGATAAAATGCAGCAGGTAATTCCTTGCCAAAAAGTTTTGAAGCTATTCCAGTCTGAGGGAATGATGAGAGATAAGATGAATGAAAGAAAACCTCACGGAAAAACTTCAAAAAACAGACAAAACCCATAATAGTTTATTTTTTTAATGTTGGACGACTCTTGTAATTTTATTGCGAGAGTCGTTTAATTTTAAAGGATCATAAGAAGTTTACTATTTTTGCGAAAAATAAAATATGAAAAAAATTATACTGTTCTTTTTATTTTCTATTTCCATATTGGGGCAAAAAACGGAAACCATTGATCTTAAAGGAAATATAAAGGACAAAAAAGGAATGGTGAAGTCTCTTACAATGATAGACAACAGGCCGGATAAAAAAATAGGACAATTAACCTTTAAAGATAATATGGTAAATGTTCATTTCAATGATGAAGATTTAAAAAGCCATATAGAAAAATGGTTTTCAGAAAATAATAAAGAAAAGGGAAGTACAGATATTGTTTTGATGCTGGAAGACCTTAAAGTGTATGATGAACTGGATAATGGGCAGAAGCGTGCTTTTGGGAAGGCTAAGATTAAAATTTCAAGTTTTTTAAAGAGAAATGATAAATATTATTTCATTAACCGTTACGATAATGTAATTGTCTCTGATCCACTGAGAACGGCCAATATGCCAAAATACCTGGCCAATTCTATTTCTGAAATTATCACTGAAATTATTAAAGCGTCTTTTACTGCCTCTGTTTCAGGGCAGTATATTCCTGAAAATGAGATCAATAATTATAATGCCTATTTAATTAAAAATAATACGGCATATAATGCTTCCGTATTAAAAGACGGTGTTTATAAAGATTTTAAAAGCTTTTCAATGCAGGAACCGGCTTTCGGGTATTATACGGAGAAAAATAGAAAAGGGGATGTTGTAAGAGTAAAATATAAAGATGAGCAAATTCCCCTGGATCAGATTTTTGGATATGTAGAAGCAGGGAAAGCTTTTCGTTTAACACCTGTAGGATTTCTGGAAATGTCCAAAGATGATAAAGGCTTCTATATTGTAGCATCCAGAACAGATCTTTTTGCTCAAACACAAACGGGAGGAATGTTTGTAGGAGCCATTGCCGGAGGAGTTGTGGGAGCGCTTATCGGAGCCGCTGTTGATTCAGGAAAAAATAAAGGTGCAATTCCCGCAATTGGTTTTAGATCAACTACATTATCAAATGTTTATGTAGATTCACTAACAGGATTATATATCTTTGAGAAGTAAACTATACGTAAAGAAAGATTATCTTAATTTTACTCAAATTTAAAGACTCAATGATAAAAAAATTACTATTCCTGTTATTTCCCTATTTTATTTTTGGGCAAAAAACACAATTTATAGAGCTTAGAAACAGCATTAAAGATAGAAGCCATTCGGCTAAGTCCCTCACTTTACTTGACAGAAGAGAAGATAAAGCCATAGGAACTGTTTCCCACAGAGACGAGCCCTATGAGGTAAAATTTGAAAAAGAAGATCTTGAAAAATTATTCTCAGATTGGTTTATAGAGGATAATAAAGAACAAGGGAACAAAGAATATTTTCTTATGCTGGAAGAATTAAAAGTACATGATATTCCAACAGAAAAATCAGTAAAGGGGCATTTAAAAATGCAAATGGCTACTTTTTTAAGGAAAAATGACAATATTATTTTTTAAAAAAATTCAAAATTTCAAAAGATTATACGCAGAAAGATTTTGCCTATATTACCAGAGCTATAGCAGCCAGGATATCATCAGAAATGACGAATATTGTTAAGGAATCGTATAAAGAACCTATATTGAATATCTCCATTTCTGAGAACGAGCTTGAGAATTACGAAAATGCTATATCAGAAAAAATGCCAATTTTTAGTTCCAATCCTTTTATAGATGGTGTTTATACAGATTACGAATCTTTTGCACAACAAAAACCGGATAAAGAGCTGGTTGTAAAAAAGAATAAAAATGGTGAGATTAAAGGAGTGAAAAGGATTGATGATTATGATAATTTTAAAGCAATTTTTGCAGTTGTAGATAATGGAATTGCTTATAAAAGAACTCCGACAAGTCTTATTGAGGTTGAAAAAGATAATGACGGATATTTTATCATAGCATCCGAAGAAGAGATCTTTCCGCAGCAAAATACATCAACTATTGTAGGAGCAGCAACAGGCGGGGCAATAGGAGGGATAGTTGGAGCTGTAATGGATGTTGTTGCTGCAAAAATTCGTAGGCAAAATGCAACCTATCATAGAGTAGGAATTGATAAGCTTACAGGAGAATATATCTTACCAGAAGGTTTTCGTAAATATAAATAGAAGGATTAAAGAAAAGTATATATCGATCCGTTAACCAGGAAATATGATTTTCCTATGGATCCATAAAATTAATTTCACACTATAAAATCAGGAGAGACGATATTGTCCCTCCTTTTTTTTATCTTTGCCAATTACAAGGTTCTTAAATGAAAAACATACGAAATTTTTGCATAATCGCCCATATCGACCACGGTAAGAGTACTTTGGCAGATCGTCTTTTGGAATATACAAATACTGTTTCTCAAAGAGAGTTACAGGCTCAGACTTTAGATGATATGGATTTGGAAAAGGAACGCGGGATCACTATTAAGTCTCACGCAATCCAGATGGATTATGAATACAAAGGAGAGAAATATATCTTAAACCTTATTGATACCCCGGGACACGTGGACTTTTCTTACGAGGTTTCCCGTTCCATTGCGGCTTGTGAAGGAGCGCTTCTTATTGTGGATGCTGCGCAAAGTATTCAGGCACAGACGATTAGTAATCTTTACTTAGCACTGGAAAATGATTTGACGATCATTCCGATTCTTAATAAAATTGATTTACCTTCTGCCAATCCTGAAGAAGTAACAGATGAGATCATGAACCTGATCGGTTGTGAATATGAAGATGTACTGAGAGTTTCAGGGAAAACAGGAGAAGGGGTTCATAATTTGCTGGAACAGATCGTTGAAAGAATTCCCGCACCGGTTGGAGATCCGGACGCACCGCTTCAGGCATTGATCTTTGACTCCGTTTATAATCCGTTCAGAGGTATCGAGGCTTACTTCAAAGTAGTGAATGGAAGCATAAGAAAAGGAGAGAAAGTAAAGTTCATGGCGACAGATAAAACCTATGAAGCTGACGAAGTAGGAACATTGAAATTGAAACAGGCTCCTAAAAAAGAGATTTTAACAGGAGACGTGGGGTATATTATTTCCGGAATCAAAGATGCCAGAGAAGTAAAAGTGGGAGATACGATTACTTCTGCTGAAAAACCGGCATCAGCCCCTATTGAAGGGTTTGAGGAAGTAAAGCCAATGGTTTTTGCTGGTATTTATCCAATTGATTCTGAGGATTTCGAAGAATTAAGATTCTCTCTTGAAAAATTAAGATTGAATGATGCTTCTTTGGTTTTCGAACCTGAAAGCTCTGCTGCCCTTGGTTTCGGTTTCCGTTGCGGATTCCTGGGAATGCTTCATATGGAAATTGTTCAGGAAAGACTTGACAGAGAGTTCAATATGAATGTGATTACCACGGTTCCGAACGTATCTTATTTCGGATATTCTAAAAAAGAACCGGAAACACCTATACTGATCAACAATCCGTCTGAAATGATGGACCCTTCGATTCTTGACAGAGTAGAAGAACCATACATTAAGGCATCAATTATTACAAAATCCGATTTCGTAGGTTCTGTAATGACGTTGTGTATAGAAAAAAGAGGAGAAATTGTTAATCAGAGTTACCTAACATCAGACAGGGTAGAGCTGATCTTCAATATGCCTTTGGCAGAAGTTGTTTTTGACTTTTATGACAGGCTGAAATCCATTTCCAAAGGTTATGCTTCTTTTGATTATCATCCGATCGGTTTCAGAGCTTCCAAGCTCGTAAAAATGGATATTCTGATCAACGGAGATATGGTGGATGCGCTTTCTTCATTAATTCACGACAGTAATGCCTATCATATCGGTAAAAAGATGTGTGAAAAGCTTCGTGAGCTGATTCCGAGACAACAGTTTGATATTGCTGTTCAGGCGGCTTTGGGAACGAAGGTTATTGCGAGAGAAACGATCAAAGCTTTAAGAAAAGATGTTACCGCAAAATGTTACGGAGGGGATATTTCCAGAAAACGTAAGCTATTGGAAAAGCAGAAAGAAGGTAAAAAGAAAATGAAGCAGATTGGAAGGGTAGAAGTACCACAGTCTGCATTTATGGCCGTATTAAAGCTAAACGACTAATATAAAAAAAGACCGATTATAATCGGTCTTTTTACTTTTAAATCTATGTTATATATTTTTTCTGAAAGTAATTTGTAAACAGAGCATTACTTCTTGCGGACAAAGTTGATCTCCATTGTTTTAAACTCTTTTCCCGTTTTGGAATCGGGTCCGAACATTTCCAGTTTTTGGTTATTATCATCAATGAATGTATAAACTTCCCTTACATCACAATCTTTACCAGGTCGGGCAGGATCCGTCATTTTTCCTTTGAACTCAATAGATTTGTTAGCAGCATTCCATTCTCCTTCCATATACATTACGCCGGTTCCCATATTGTCGATCCAGGTGCTTATGAATTTTTTCTTGCTGTTATCATATCCTGTCGTACTCATTCCTTCGAAAGGCATACCCATAAAACTACCTTTATGTTCACTTATTTGGTAGCGTCCGCCGAAAACCATTTTATTGATGCACTCAGAAGTACTTTTCATAGGTTGTCCGCCTTCCTCCATCCACATGGTATTTTCGCCGGTCCAGGTGCCGTCAGACTTGGCTAACATTTTGTGCATATCTCCGGGAGTAGCAAATTCCATCCAGGCTTTGGTTGCCGTGGCAGAATCTACCGGTTTCCAATCAGTATTTGCTGTTGCAGAATCTGTTTTACCAGTAGTTTTTGTGGTATCGGTTTTTCCTTTCTCACAGGCGATCAGTAAAAAAACAGTACTGAAAGCCAATAGTAAATTTTTCATAATCGTTTAGTTTTAAGTTGTTTATAAATGTAGTAAATTTATTTTGATTCAAAATTCTTTTTTAATGCCTGTCAATTAATTTCTAAATCGTAATTTTGTGTATTCATAACGCAAATAAGCTATGCAGAATATAAAAGTTGCCGTAGATGCAGTTATTTTCGGTTATTTTGACAAAAAAGACCTGCAAATTCTTTTAATCAAAAGAAAGATAGATCCTTTTAAAGGAGAATGGGCGCTTCCCGGCGGATTGGTAATGGATGATGAAAGTGTGGATGATGCGGTCAAGAGAGAATTATATGAAGAAGCAGGAATACAACCTGATTTTCTGGAACAGCTTTATACTTTCGGAGATGTAGGAAGAGATCCAAGAAACAGAGTAGTTTCTGTAGCGTATTTAGGGCTTGTTAACCCGTCTTATCATGAATTGTTTGCCGATTCTGATGCAGAGGATGCCCAATGGTTCAGCGTCAATAAACTGCCGAAGCTAGCTTTCGATCACAAAAAGATCATAGATACTGCGCTTAAAAGATTGCGCACCAAAATTCAATATCAGCCAATCGGTTTTAATCTTCTCAATGAAGAATTTCCTTTTTCAGACCTTGAAAACCTTTATAAAACCATTGTAGGGCAGGAAATCGACCGCAGAAACTTCCGTAAAAAAATTATGAGTTATGGGCTCCTTAATGAAACCAATAATGTAAAAAAGGAAGGGAGTGGCAGACCGGGTAAACTTTTTACTTTCAATCAGGAAAAGTATAAAGAGCTTGAAGAGCAAGGATTTTATTTTGAAATAAAATAGTTTTCAAAGAAAAAAAATATTACTGAAAATCAATTACTTAATTTATTAGTGTAAAATAAACGCAAATAAATTTGGACAGGAAAATTGTTTTAATTAAATTTGTGTAAAAATAACGCAATTAATAAATTGTATCAAAAGAGTAGAAGATTCTCATGCAATTTTCAATTAGCGTAAAAATAACACAAATATCAATTTAAAAACATAAAGCTATGTTTGGTTTCAGACACATCAAATTCGATTCAATGACCTATGTTCTTCATTTTAAAAATGGAGGGGTCGTAAGAGAAGGAAGAGGTTTATCATTCTTCTATTTTGCTCCAAACAGCTCCATCATTGCTATTCCGATGGGAAGTAATGATCTGCCGTTCATTTTCAATGAAAATACGTTCGATTATCAGACGGTAAAAATTCAGGGACAGATCAGCTATAAGATCACAGATCCGAAAGCGCTTTCCAATACTTTGGATTTTACGGTAAACGAAGAAGGAATTTATAAGAAAAATGATATTGAAAAACTGAATCAAAGGATCATCAATCTTGCACAAACTTCCACATCATCATTTATTCATGATCTGAACTTAAAAGACGCCATCCGTTCCGCTAAAGATATAGAAGGAAATATCCTGGAAGGATTAATGGCTTCAGAAGCGGTTCAAACCATGGGTATAGAAATTTTGGGAGTGAGTATTCTGGCGGTACAGGCCACTCCTGAAATGGCAAGAGCATTGGAGACAGAAACAAGAGAAAAACTACAGCAACAGGCAGATGAAGCAGTATATGAAAGAAGGAATTTTGCGGTAGAACAAGAAAGAAAGATCAAGGAATCCGAGCTTAACACAGAAATCGCTGTAGAAGAAAAACAAAAGCAGATTGATGAAAAAAGAATGGAAGCGGAAGTTCAGAAAGAAGAAAACAGCAGAATCCTGAGAGAAATGAAGATTGCCGCAGATATTGCCGTTGAAAACCAAAGAAAAGAACTGATTGATCAAAAAACGGAAAACGACAGAAAAGAAGCGGAAACCAAAGGATATGCTCTCGAAGCTGCGTTGAAGCCTTATAAAGAATTGGACTGGAGAGTTTTAACGGCTTTAAACAGTAACCAGGATGCCAAATCAAGTATTGCTTTAGCTTTTAGAGAACTGGCGGAGAACGCAGGTAAAATAGGAACACTTAACATCAGTCCGGACTTATTGGAAACATTGCTCACTGAAAAGTAACAGAAAAGATAATCTCGTGAAACCAGAATATGCCATCATTGTTAAAAATAAAACGAGACTGGAATCTTTGATCGAAAGATTCAATACCAAAGCTCAGGCCCGGTTTTATATTGAAAGTTCAGGTGGAGATTTCCGGGAATATGTGGAAGAGCATGAAAGATTTTATCAGTCCTTCATGGAAGTTCAGACCAAACTGTCCAAAGTGATCAAAAATAAAGTGGTGGAAAAAGAATTTGTTCCTTCCTATATTTTCTCTGAAAAAAATATGATTATCGTGATTGGTCAGGACGGATTGGTCGCCAATGTGGCCAAATATTCTAAGCATATTCCCATTATAGCAATTAATCCTGACGAAGAAAGGTATGATGGCGTATTGCTTCCGTTTAATCCACAAAACTTTTTAAATGGAGTAAATGGGGTGATTAACGAAAGTTGTAAAGTAAAAAAGATGAGGTTTGCGGAAGCAGTTTTGAATGACGGACAAAAATTACTCGCTGTTAATGATCTGTTCATCGGAATTTCTTCCCATAGTTCTGCGAGATACAAAATTATGCTGAACGGAAAAGAAGAAGTCCATTCCTCCAGTGGAATTATAGTTTCTACAAAAACGGGAAGTACAGGATGGCTAAGCTCCATTTTTAATATGGCTTACGGAATTTTAGGATCCATAAAACTCGGATATCCTACAATGAAGGAGGAAGATTTGTATTTTGCAGTAAGAGAACCTTTTAAAAGCATCAGAACACAAACAGAAATTTGTGGAGGTAAATTGAAAAAAGGAAATAAGCTGATTGTAGAATCTTTAATGCCAAATAATGGCTTTATATTTAGTGATGGAATTGAGCAGGATTTTCTGCAGTTTAACAGTGGAGCAACGGCAGAAATAAAGTTTTCTGATGAGGAAGCGGTTTTGGTAATGAATTAAAAAAAAATGAAAACAAAAACACTTTACAGACCGGTGGGAGAAAAGGAAATGATTTTAATTATTGAAAGCAATTACAAAGAATTTCCACCAAGATTAGAATGGCAACCTATTTTTTATCCTGTTTTGGATGAAGAGTATGCTTCCGAGATTGCTGAAAAATGGAATACAAGGGATGAATCTGGAAATTATCTGGGTTTTGTAACTCAGTTTGAAGTGTTGGAAGAGATTGTTAATAAATATCCATCTCAAAATGTAGGAGCAAAAAATCATAATGAATTGTGGGTTCCTTCTGAAGAATTAGAAGCTTTTAATCAGGCTATTGTAGGAAATATTATAGTTACAAAAGTTTTTATAGGTGAAAACTTTAAAAGACCCGGAAATGATGAAGTTGAGAACATGATATTAAAACTAAACAATGAAAATAAAATTAAAAAAATATAAAGAGCAATTACAAAACTGGCCATTAAAAGGATATCACATCATGGCACAATATGATGATGAAAAAATTATTGTGTACCAGTCATACAAAAAAGAAATAGGAAATTTTGCGGTTAATAATCAATATTTTGGTGGAGCTTTTAGCTTTGAAAGAATGACATGGATCAAACCTAACTTTCTCTGGATGATGTACCGAAATGGATGGGGAACAAAAGAAGGTCAAGAGTGTGTTCTGGCTATTCACCTGAAAATAGATGCTTTTGAAAGGTACCTGGAAAATGCTGTTTACTCATCATATAATGAAGGTTTAGAGATTTCCAAACAGGAATGGCAAGAACAAGTGAAAACATCCTCAGTAAGACTCCAGTGGGATCCGGATCACGACCCTTTTGGAAAAAAGCTAGAAAGAAGAGCAATTCAAATTGGCTTAAGAAACGAATTCATCCATACTTTTGCTAATGAAGATATTATTCTTATTGAAGATATTTCAGATTATGTAAAAGAACAAAGTCAATTCGTTTTAAATGATGAGATGGAAAATCTTACTCTTCCAGAAGAAAAACCATTACGGTTTGCAAATGAAGAATTGAATAAAAAATTAAAATTAAATGAAGCCTACAATTGAATTAACAAAAGGAGACATCACAAAAATTCATGCTGATGCAATTGTAAATGCTGCCAACTCTTCTTTACTCGGCGGCGGAGGGGTTGATGGAGCCATCCATCGTGCAGGAGGGCCAAAAATATTAGAAGAATGTATCCAGATCAGAAATAAACAGGGAAAATGCAAGACAGGTGAAGCTGTTGTGACCACAGCCGGAAATTTGCCTGCACAATATGTTATTCACACAGTCGGTCCCATTTGGAACGGTGATGAAGAAAAATGTTCACAATTGTTGGCTAACTGCTACAAGAGATCATTAAAATTGGCGGAAAATCTTCAGGTTAAAACTATAGCTTTCCCAAATATCAGTACGGGAATATACAAATTCCCTAAAGAATTGGCGGCTGAGATTGCTATTCAGGAAGTGCAGAATTTTCAGCCTGAAACAATACAGAAAATTATTTTTGTTTGCTTTGATGATGAGAATGAAGAAATTTATAAAAAACGATTAGAAAAATGAAAAAACTCACCATATTAAGCGGGGCCGGAATAAGCGCCGAAAGCGGAATAAAAACATTCAGAGACAGTGATGGTCTTTGGGAAAATCATGACGTGACGGAGGTAGCAAGCCCGGAAGGATGGAGAAAAAACAGAGAGTTGGTACTGGATTTTTACAACCAGAGACGTCGTCAGCTTCATGAAGTACAGCCCAATGATGCTCATAAATTATTAGCTGAATTGGAAAAATATTTCGAGGTACAGATTATCACCCAAAATATTGATGATCTGCATGAAAGAGCAGGCTCTTCCCATGTTTTACACTTACATGGAGAACTCTTCAAATCCTGTTCATGTAACAATAAAAGTCTGATCTATGATCAAAAAGGAGATATACAATTAGGCGATAAAGCAGAAGACGGAGCACAGCTTCGGCCATTCATCGTATGGTTCGGGGAAGATGTTCCGATGATGACTGAGGCCATGAAAATAACCAAAGAGGCAGATATTTTTTTAGTCATCGGAACTTCATTGCAGGTGTATCCTGCAGCAGGATTGTTACAGGATATCAAAGATGATTGCTTGCTGATTGTTATTAATCCCGATGACAGGATGAGCTATGGAAAACGTGCGGTAGTGATTAAAGAAACCGCAACGAAGGGAATGAAGCTGTTGTTTGATAAATTAGTAAACATGGCATGATGGAAAATGTAGTAAAAGCGGGAATTTTTGGTGTTTGTATTGGAGATGCTTTAGGTGTTCCGGTGGAGTTTAAAACCAGAGAAACTCTTAAACGTTTTCCGGTGACTGGGTATTTGGAATTTATGTCCTGGAATCAGCCTAAAGGAACCTGGAGCGATGATAGTTCCTTAACATTATGCATTGCTGAAGAGCTCACAAAAGGATATGACTTGGAAAAAATCGGGCAAAGTTTTGTAAAATGGAACAAATATGGTCATTGGACTGCTCATGGAAAACTTTTTGATATAGGAGGAACGACAAGGCATTCTATTGCGAGATTGATCAAAGGAGAAAGCGCAAGATTTTCAGGAAATATTTTTGAAGAAGATAACGGGAATGGCTCTTTAATGAGAACTCTTCCTTTGGCTTTCTACCTTAAAGATGAAGAAGATATTGATAAGCTATACAAAACTGTGAAGGAAGTTTCTGCAATTACTCACGGCCATTTCCGTTCCGTTTTTGCATGCTTCATTTATGTGATTTTCGCAATACAGCTGTTAAAAGGGAAAAGTAAATCAGAAGCGTATGATTATATACAGGAAACTGCTTTGAGACATGCAGAAAACCAGGAGTTTAACCCAAAAGAAATACAGCTTTTTTATAGGGTTTTAAAAAATGATATTTCCAGTTACAAGGAAGATGAAATTCAAAGCGGCGGATATGTTTTGAATTCATTAGAAGCATCACTATGGTGTTTTCTGAACTCAGAAAGCTATTCTGAAGCTGTATTGAAAGCGGTCAATCTGGGAGAGGATACAGACACAACAGGAGCTATTACAGGAGGAATTGCCGGAATATATTATGGATTTGAAAATATCCCTCAGGAATGGATTTCAGAACTCGTAAGAAAAGATGACATTGAAAACCTTTGCATCAGACTCGAAAACAAACTGATGAAATAATTAAATCATGAACGAAACAGAAAAGAAAAAAATAAGCAAATTTTTAAGCCTTATTTTGAGGCATCAGCCGGAAACCATCAACTTAGAATTGGATGAGAACGGTTGGGCGGATATTAATGAATTGATGGCTAAATCTGCAAAAAACAAAATATACTTTACCTCTGAAGAATTGGATGAAGTAGTGGAAACCAATAACAAAAAAAGATTTGCCTTTAATGAAAATAAAACCAGAATAAGGGCAAATCAGGGGCATTCTATTGATGTTGATCTAGCCTTAAAAACCCAACAGCCACCGGAGTTTCTTTACCATGGAACAGCGGAAATCAATATCTCTTCCATTTTAGAAAATGGGATTCAAAAAAGAAGTAGACAGCATGTTCATCTGAGCGCAGATAAAGAAACCGCCACCAAGGTGGGAATGCGCCATGGAAAACCTGTGATTCTGACCATAAGAACCGGTCTTATGTTCCAAGAAGGAATAGAATTTTATCTTTCTGATAACGGAGTCTGGCTTACGGATTTTGTAGATGCAAAATACATTTCGAAATAATGAAAAGAGCTTTAGTAGTAGGAGATATTCACGGAGGATTTAAAGCTTTGAAACAGGTTTTTGAGCGGGCGAAAGTTACCCTCGATGACAAGCTGATCTTTCTCGGAGATTATGTTGACGGGTGGAGTGAATCTTCAAAGGTGATCCAATTTCTGATAGAACTTTCACAAAAGCAGGAATGCATTTTCATTAAAGGGAATAATGATGCTTGGTGTGAAGACTGGCTTTCTTTTGGAAAAGGAGAGGATGTGTGGCTTTTCAATGGGGGAAGAAGCACTGTTGAAAGCTATACAGGATTTCCATTGGAAGAGCTGGAGCTTCATCTGGAATTTTTCCAAAGAATGAAAAACTATTATGTAGATGAAGAAAACCGGCTGTATATCCATGCGGGATATTCTTCCATGCATGGTCCTGAGAAAGAAGTATATTCCTCCAATTATCGTTGGGACAGGACCCTTTGGGAAACGGCTGTTGCGATGGATAAAAAGCTGGCCAAAAACTCAGAACTATATCCCAAGAGACTGCTTTTATACAATGAAATTTACATTGGCCATACTCCTACATTACATTTAGGGGTTAATCAACCTCTCAACAAAGCCAATGTCTGGAATATGGATACGGGTGCTGCATTTACCGGAGCTTTATCAATGATGGATGTAGATTCCAAAAAGGTCTGGCAAAGCGATCCGCTTTCCTCCCTATATCCGGACGAAAAAGGGAGAAACCAGGACTGAAAATTAGGAAAAGTAACACACAAAACATCCACAATCCTCTGCAAAATCAGCTCAATCTGCGAGAGAAAAAACATCAGTTATTCACCTTTCTCAAAACTTTAAGTAATTTTAAAGTCTGAAATATCACATCCATGAAACTGAAAACGTTCTTGCTTTCTCTGAGTTCAACCCTTTTTTTCGCTCAAAACCTTCAGACTCCATTTGAAAAAGGAAACGGAAATACCACCGTTACCTATGATGAAATGAATGCCTATTATCAGGATCTGTCTAAAAATTTTAATACCATTCAATACCTGAAAAAAGGAGAGGACGACAATGGGAAACCCATTTATGTGGTAATATATAATCCTTTCCCTGAAAAAGATTTGGAAAAACTCAGAAAAGAGAAAGCTGTTCTTTTCATTAATAACGGAATTCACCCCGGCGAACCGGACGGGATTGATGCCACTATGATGCTGATGAAAGATCTGGCCACGAAAAAAATAAAAACTCCGCAGAATTTTATTGTTGCCGCTATTGCTGCTTATAACGTCAGTGGAATGCTCAACAGGGGTTCCTATTCCAGGGCCAATCAAAACGGACCGGAACACTATGGCTTCAGAGGGAATGCCAGAAATTATGATCTGAACAGGGACTTTATCAAAGCAGATTCTAAGAATACCAGAAGCTTTCAGGAAATCTATCATTGGCTGAAACCTGATGTTTTTATCGACAATCATGTAAGCAACGGTGCAGATTATCAATACACTTTTACCTATATTTCAACTTTTAAAGAGCGCTTAGGGAATGTGTTGGGAGAATATTTTTACAAGAATTATCAGGCGAAAAACCTTGAAGATTTAAAGAAATTGGGATATGAAAGTACTCCGTATGTGAATATTCATGGCGATGTTCCTGAAGTGGGTTTTGCTGCTTTTGAAGATTCTCCGAGATATTCTACAGGATACACTTCTCTCTTTAATTCTTTAGGAACCGTTCCCGAAACACATATGCTGAAACCGTATGATAAAAGAGTAGATGCTACTTATAAATATATGCTTGTCAATATTCAAAACCTAGATAAAGATTATAAAAGAATAAAAGAACTTCGCTTGGAAAATCTAAAGCAATATCAAGCCGGAAAACAATACGGGATCCGTTGGAAAATAGATTCCACCCAATTTACCACTATGGATTTCAAAGGATATGAGGGGAAATATAAGCCCAGTGAAATTTCCGGGAAGCCGAGATTGTATTATGACAGGTCAAAACCCTTTACTAAGAATATAAAACTCTTTACAACTGCTGTTCCTACCGGATATATTACCATTCCAAAATATTATGTCATTCCACAATCCCAATACAGGGTAATAGAGGAATTCAAAAGAAATAAAGTTCAGATGAAACCCCTTCAGAAAGACAGCACCATTCTGGTGGAATCTTATAAGATCAACGATTTTAAAACCGTTAAAAACCCTTATGAAGGTCATTATCTTCATTACGAAACAACAGTGGATAAAACCAACAAGAAGGTTATATTTTCAGCGGGAGACTACTTAATTCCAACCCAACAGGAAGGTGTAAAATATATCATTGAAACCCTTGAACCTGAAGCACTGGATTCTTTCTTCAACTGGAATTTTTTTGACGGAATTTTAGCTCAGAAAGAATATTATTCAGCTTATATATTTGAAGATACCGCTTCAGAACTGTTAAAGAAAGACAAAAAACTGAAAGAAGCTTTTGAAAATAAAAAAAAGACGGATAAAAAACTCGCTGAAGACGGACAGGCTCAGCTGGATTGGATTTACAGGAATTCTCCTTATTTTGAAGAAAAAACGTTCAGGCAGTATCCCGTGTACAGGATATTGTAACTAATTGATTATGAAATAAAATACCGTATTTTAACTCGTTGGTTTTGGGCTTTTCCCTGATGAGTTTTTATGATGTTACAGCTAGCTTTGTTAAGTAACAACCCATAAAAGCAATAATCATGGCAACCAAAAAGCATTTTTTCATTTCATTGGAAGGCGTGGATCTTACCGATGAACAATTAAAAAGCATTGACAAGGGAATCCAGAACGTCGTGCTTTCCGAACTTTCAAAAATTGATAACAGTCAATCTTTTGCCGCTCAAAGAGACTTCAGAGGGCTTACCAAACCTTTAAGAATTAAAGACTGGTTTCCCTGGGGAATCATTATTTTCAAGCCGGGAATAGACATCCAGTCTCAGATTAAAGACCTTCAGTCACAAATCAAAAGTTATGGAGGCTGATTCGCATTCAAAAAAGAGGTGTCCCAGTTATATAGGAAAAGCCGGGGCACAGCTTTTTGGAGTAGTCAACAAAGAAGGGAAGGTGCAGTTTATCACACCACTCACCGTTACGGAAGAATTTTTAAGGCTTAATAAAGGAAAAAGCAATCTTGAGCAAAGATTCCGCTTTACGGGGAAATGTGTGGAAAAAGGATGTGCCCAATGGAATAGTGAAGAATCCAAATGCTCCTTATCTCAAAAAGTACAGGATCTGGGCTCTGTGAAGAGGACGAAAGAATTATCGTATTGCCCTATCCGGACACAATGCAGATGGTTTCATCAGGATGGAAAGCAAGCCTGCTTTTCGTGCAATGAAGTTACCAGGAATATGGAAGAACTTTTATTACAGGTAAAATAAAAAGCGTGATAAAGGATCACGCTTTTATTTTGGATAAAATGATTGCTATCTTGGTAAGCCCCTTTTCAAAGCAAGCTCTGCTCGTTTGATGGCTACTTTTTCTTTCCAGTCCATATATTTCTTCTTGAAGCTGGATTTCATGATATCATCAAACTTACGCTGTACGGTAAGATTCCACAAAGAATGAGCTTTCACCGCCCATGATTTATCCCATGCTCTTAAGGAAATCGAGAAACTGCCGTCAAGATATTTCATCCAGTGCCACCAACCGGTAGGCATGAATAAAGTATCTCCATGTTCAAGGAAACATTCGATGCCTTCCACACCGTCCAATGCCGGGAATTTGGTGAAATCCGGGTTTTCTATATCATAATCTTCCAATGCATAGGTAGCGTAAGGAATCTGGTATAGCCTTTCTCGCCATTTATAATCAAAAAGGAGAACATGCTTTCTTCCGTTAAAATGGGTATGGAAAATGTGCGCCATATCAATGTCAAAGTGGAGGAAGGTTACAGAACCTTTTCCACCGAAAAACATATTCGGATATTTATCTAAAAAGCCTCCCATAAGCTCTTTGGGAGAAATGTAATCTTCCAGCAGTTTGGGAGCATATTTAATAGGGTCAAAAAGAAAAATCCTCAGATCCGTAGGCTCTCTTTCAATAAGATCTATATAATCTCCAAACTTCATTTTAGCGGCAGAAGCATTGATGGGAGCAGCCGGATCAGCTTTTGAACTATCATATAGCGGAACTTCCACATCTCCAACAACCTCTTTCATATAGTCCATGGTCCATTTCTGATACGCTGGCCATTTTCTTGCCATGTTTTTGATCACAACAGGCTTTCTCGGCTTTAGATATTTTTCAATGAACTCTTCCTGAGTAATATCATCTACAATATCTATCGGCTTTAAATTAATTCCCATTTTATAAATTTTATGTTACAAAATTATTAAATAAATATTTACGAAGCTGAGATTAAGTTTTTTTTAATCTATGATTCAAATCACTATTTTAAATATTTAGACTAAATAAAAACACCTCGTCAAATTTATGGGAAAAACAAATTGATACACACTAATCGCTAAACAAAATTTTAAAAATTGTTGTGCACAGGAAAACCGGACTTGAAGCCCGGATTTTAAACAGTAAATAATTTTGAAAAAAAATATCACTATAAATACAGTGATAGTGCCGGTTTTTAACTTTTTCTTAAAAAATGAATCTGTATAGTGTGTAACAAAAAATTACAAACCCTAACTAATAAGCCAAATAATAAATTATGAAAAGGAATATTTATGTATTCATAATGATTTTTTTCTCCGTGCTTACCATGGCACAAAAAACCATTTCGGGAAAAATTACTGATGAAGACGGACAGGCAATACCCAGCGCAAGCGTAACCATAGAAGAGCCCGGAAAAGATGCAATTTTGGCTTACGGAATTACCAACTCCAAAGGGGAATATAAGGTTACCTTTACTTCTGCTGAATCCAATGTGGATCTAAAGGTAAAAGCTTTCAATCAAAAACCATTAACCAGGCAAATCAGCAATAGCGATCAGACATTGAGCTTTAAAATGCAGTCTGAAGCTACGGAAATAAAAGAAGTTCAGCTGAAAACAAAGATGATCACAGCGAGAGGCGACACTATTTCTTATGATCTTAAGGCTTTTGATAGCAAAAATGACAGGACTCTTGCGGATGTGATGAAGAAAATTCCCGGAATAGAAGTCAATGCAGACGGAAGTATTCTTTATCAGGGAAATGCCATCAACAAATTTTATGTCAACGGGAAAGACCTAATGGAGGGTGGATACGGAACCATCAATAACTCTCTGCCTAAAGATGCCGTACAGAAAGTAGAAGTCCTTGAAAATCACCAACCTGTAAAAATACTTCAGGATAAAGTTCCTTCCGATCAGGCAGCTATTAATATCAAGCTGAAAAATTCCGTAACGATGACCGGAAGAGGAGAAGTAGGATCCGGTTTCGGGGAACCATGGCTTTGGAATGTAAAATTAACGCCAATGTTTTTTGGACAGAAAAGCCAGTGGGTGGTTAATTATAAGACCAACAATATGGGAGAACAGGTGGAAAATGAAGGGAATATTTTAGCGTTCGGAAGCAGGTTTGAAGGAAGAAGAATCAATGCATCTCAAAACGACTGGCTGAATGTGGAAAACGCAAGCACACCGAATCTTCCCGTGAAAAGGTATTTGATGAATAACGTGCATTATTTATCTGCCAATTATCTTACCAATATTGATAAGAAAAAGGAATGGGAACTTAAAGCGAATGCCAATTATACGAATAATGCAGTAGAAAGAGAATCTTATACTGAAAACAATTATTTCAATGGCGCATCCAATATTATAAACATTCTTAATAACTTTTATACGGATAAAGCAAAAGGAGAATTGATTTTTACTAAAAACGCTAAGAAAGGATTTTTTAAAAATACAACCAGCTTCTCTCAATTCTGGAATGCAGACAGAGCGGTGGTAGACCGAACAGATACAGCCGGCAACAGATATGGGGAAGAAGCCATAGAATCTCCTACCACATCGTTCCAAAACTCATTGAGTACCATCATTCCCTGGAAAGAGAAAATGGTCAATGTAATGTCATTCATTAATTATCAGACAGATAAGCAAACGTTGGAAGTATCTCCATCATCTTATCTGGAAATTCCAGGATTTAAACCAGATCTCAATTCAAATTTGGTCAGACAAGATTTAAGATTAAAAACTTTTGAAGCCAATCATTCTGCAAACATTGGCTTTTCTGCTAAAGGATGGACTTTTACTCCGGAAGTAGGATTTAATTTCAAAACAACGAATTTAGTTTCAGACTTATCCAATATTGGCGCCATTCCGACTCCTGATCCTAATGATGAAGAACCCTCGATTTCAGACTATAGCAATGATCTTAAATATACAACGGCAACCCCGTATGGAAGTGTAGGAGTAAATTATAAAAATGATGCATGGATGGTATATGCCAATTTCCCGGTAAACTCAAATAATATTAAAGCAGAAGATCCGGCGAGACAGGTATCTAAAGAAGTCAACAAAGTTACTTTTGAGCCAAGCATTTTTGCTCAGTATACATTTGCTTCTTTCTGGAAAGCGTCAGTGAATGCCAATATCAATAACAATTTTGGTGAAATCAATTCTGCTTATTCCGGATTTTTAATGACCTCACCAAACGGGATCAATGCAATGGATGCCCAAAATCCAATCCCTCAGAACAATAACAAATCGGCAGGAACAAGATTGGAATATAGAAATCCATTGAACAATTTATTCTTTAATGTGAACTACAGATATTCAAATGCAAAAAGAAACCTGATTTCCAATCCAAGGATCAATGAAGCAGGATATACGATTATGAAATATATTGAACAGGATAATAATGTAATTAATAACGGCTATAGTGCAGAAGTTGGAAAATATTTTCCAAAATTCAAAACAAACGCTTCTGTAAGTTATAGCAATAATACTTCAAAATCAGATGCATTCTTAGACAATGCTGCTTATACCAATAAGAACAATAGCCAGTCATATGGTATTAAATTCAATAATACCTATTTCAGCTGGATGAGTATTGATTATAATGCAAGTATCTCAAGAACAAAGCAGACAAGCCAGGGAGGAGTAAACTCTAATGCTGCCAGAAAAGGCTTCACTCATAATCTTGGGGTTTTCTTCTATCCTATTGAAAATCATACAATCGGATTCAACTGGGATCAGGTGAATACCAATGCCGGAGACCAGAAATATAACAATGGATTCTATGATCTCTCCTATCAGTTCAGTTGGTCAAAAAAGAAAATCGATTTCGAGCTGAAATGGATGAATATAGCCAATAAAAAAGTATTTGAGACATACGAGATTAATACGACAAATATTAATTATACAAGATATCAGCTTCGTCCAAGCCAGGTAATGTTTACTGTAAAGTTCAACTTTAAATAATGACAAAAACCAATCTCACCGAGATTGGTTTTTTTATTTAATCATTTAATTTTATTCTTTAAAAGCTCGGTACATCCGCAGACGGGCCGTAGCTTCCGGGAAGAGGAATATTATTTAACCGGTAATAAACTCCCAGTTGCGCTCTGTGATGAGTGATCTGGTTTAAAGCATGCCTTATGGCCCCATACTTGCTCCAGCTTGCCAGTTCCTGACCGTCGTTTTTAATCGTCCAGCTCGGATTCAAATCATCTTCCTGTGCATTTTCCAATGCTTTTTTTCCGGCTTCGTAATCTTCATCAAGTTTTTTAAGCAGGTCTCCTTTGGTGGAAAGAACAGATGGTTTGTATTCTCCTTTGGCAAAATCAAGCTCGGAAGTATTTAAAATTGTATTCGGCCATTCGAAAACCTCTACAAGATGGGTAGCAAGAGGCATCATTTTCATACTCTTCTCATGGGGAGCATAATCGTTTTTCCCTTCAGGGAACAGCTCAATAAACTTTTTCGTAGTTTGATATTCTCCCTGTAATTCGGATTTCAATTGAGATAAGGTGTCCATAATATTTTGTTTTTTTAGGTACATAAAGTTAAAAATTTAAAGCATGGGAAAATCGTAAGGAAATCATAAAATTTGGCTTCCGACAGGCAGATCAAAAATTATTCAGAAAAATCTGTAACAAAATCTGACAATGAGTAACTAATTAAGTAAACATTGTTAAAATGAAAAAATTCCTTTTAGTACTTTTTATTGCCCTTTTTGTCTTTTCCAATGCGCAGGACAAAGATTCTAAAGAAACGGCTAACCGCTTTTTCTATGAGCTTACCTTTAAGCCTAAAAAAGACTCCGCTAAAATGGATAAGGTGATTACCATTTTGGATATTACAGATAAAAACAGATCTATTTATCAGGATTATACGGTAATTGCACAAGACTCTATTATGAAAGTGGAGATCGAGGCAATGCAGAAGGCAGGGATCATGAAAGACCTTTCAAAAACACTTAAGACTCCTAAAATTTCTGCAAGAATATATAAGACTTATCCGGGGATGCAGGTGCAGTATGTGGATAAAGTAGCCAACGGATTCACGCCAAGTAACATCGGCTACAGTGAGGATTTGAAATTCAACTGGAATATTTTGAATGAGAAACAGAAAATTGGGGCATACAATGCACAGAAAGCGACGACAGAATTCGGAGGAAGAAAATGGACGGCTTGGTTTAGTACGGATTTACCATTCCAAGACGGGCCATACAAGTTTTCAGGACTTCCGGGACTGATCGTTAAAATTGAAGATGACGAGAAAAACTATTCATGGGTATTACAGGGAAATAAAAAAGTAAAAGACTATTCTGAATTTTCATACATCGAAAACCTGATGCAGGCTACAGGCGGAAAAGTGAAAGAGCTGCCAAGAGATAAATTTGAAAAAACGTTCAATGATTTCAAAAAGGACCCTTTTGCCTCCGTAAGACCGATGATGACCCAGGAAATGATGTCTAAAACAATCCCGGGGATGGACGGAACTATTGGAGACATGATGAAAAAGCAGGAGAAGCAATACAAAGATTTCTATAACGCCAATGATAATCCTATTGAGAAAGATCAGGTAATAGAGAAAAAGAAAAAATAGCATTTCATATCAACTAATTATATTGGTAAACCCAAATGTATCAGTGCATTTGGGTTTATTTTTTTACACACAGATATTATTTAGATTAAATTTAAATAGCGTATATTTGCATTCACAAAAAAAGGCTTTTGAAAGAAAAGGATGCACATAAATTAAGCGGATTCCCCAAAAACAAAACGGGAAAGATCCTCGGCTACGACAATGATCATTTAAAGATGCCCAATAAAATCATCGAAATGGGGCTTTTGCCGGAAACCGTTTTCAGGATTTTATACCAGGCGCCTTTCAACGGGCCTATGTATGTGGAGTTCGGAGAAGAAAAAAGCCGCATCGCCCTTCGCGAAGAAGAGGGTGACTATATCATTGTTGAAGAATTGAATTGATGCAGAACAATAAGAGAAAAAAAGTACTTTTAGTCGGAAATCCTAACGTAGGAAAATCAACGGTTTTCAATACGCTTTGTAACAAAAAGCAGAAAACCGGGAACTATGCCGGTGTTACCGTAGCAAGCCATTCGGGGAATTATACGTACAAGAATGAGGATGTGGAGGTGATCGACCTGCCAGGGTCATACAGTATTTATCCAAGTTCGGAAGACGAAGCTATTTTTTCCAAATTTCTTATTGATGAGCAGAAAAGCTATGCCGGAGTTATTTATATCCTTGAAGCATTAAGCTTAAAAAGAGGACTTCTTTTATTCCAGCAGATTCAGGATTTGGGAATCCCGATGATCCTGATCGTGAACCAGATCGACCAGGCAGAAAGAAGAGGGATCAATATCAATATTCAGCAGTTTTCTGAAGCATTGGGAATTAAAATTATCCAGACAAACGCCAAAGAACATCTTGGAATAGATGAGGTGAAAGAGGCGGTTTTCAACAATGAGTTTGTAAAAGCAGACACCATTTCTTTCGAAACCCCGAACGAGCATAAAGATTTTCTTCAAAAGCTTGCCGCCCAAAAGGGATTCGATAACCCCTATAAAGCATGGATGTCTATTTCTTCAGGCGCAGAGCTGGGAAGAATAGAATCTATTCATAAGCTACTCCATGAACCAGAAAGTAAAAGTCTGGTCCCGAAAAGATTGCAGGTTCAGGAAACGGTAAGGAGATATCAGAATGTGGACAAAATCCTCGCCAATGTTATTTCTAAGAAACCTCAGTTTAAAGAATTGCTTACCGAAAGACTGGATAAGATTTTAGTTCATAAATTCTGGGGATATGTGATATTTCTTGCGGTTTTACTGATCATATTCCAAAGCGTTTTCTTCCTTGCAGAATATCCGATGAACTGGATCGAGAATTTTTTCTCATGGTTATCTGCTTTTACAGGAGAACATCTCCCGGAAGGGCCTGTCAACTCCCTCATTTCAAACGGAATTATTCCCGGAATCGGAGGGATTGTTGTTTTTGCCCCACAAATCGGGATTTTATTATACTTCCTTTACTTACTCGAAGATTCGGGATATATGGCAAGAGTTGTTTTCTTAATGGATAGAATGCTAAGGCCGTTCGGGTTGAATGGAAAAAGTATTGTTCCATTGGTTTCAGGAACCGCATGTGCTATTCCCGCCGTGATCTCCACAAGGAATATTGAAAATATCAAAGAAAGACTGTTAACGATTTTGGTAACGCCTTTCATGACGTGTTCTGCGAGGCTTCCCGTATACAGTATCATCATAGGACTGATTATTTCAGATGAAACTTTTTTAGGTATAAAATACAAAGCATTGGTATTGATGGGAATGTATCTGTTAGGATTCCTTGTAGCCCTGTTTTCAGCATCTATTCTTAAAAGATTTATTAAAAATAAAGGAAAAACGTATCTGGTAATGGACTTACCTACTTACAAAAAACCGCTTTTCGGATACGATTTTAAAATGGTTTTAGGTAAAGTTTGGGATTTCATTACCGGAGCAGGTAAAATTATTTTTATTGTCAGCATTATCATTTGGTTCCTAAGCTATTTCGGGCCCGGGCAGAAATCCAACGAATGGGTTGCCACAGACGTTCATCTTGATCATTCCTATTTGGCTAAAATGGGAAAAGGAATTGAGCCGGTGATTGAACCCCTTGGTTACGACTGGAAAATGGGAGTTGGGATTTTGACAAGTTTCGTTGCAAGAGAAGTGTTCGTAGGAACTATGTCCACACTATACAGTCTGGAAGATGACGCCCCCGAAGTGAAAGTAATTGATAAAATGAGAAGAGATGTAAAACCTAATGGCGAAAAAGTGTTCAGCTTTGCCACAGGAGTTTCCATCCTTTTGTTTTATGCATTTGCAATGCAGTGTGTTTCCACATTGGCAGTAGTTTACAGAGAAACCAAAAGCTGGAAATGGACAGTTTTTCAGGTAGTGATGATGACTGGTTTGGCATATTTTGTGTCCATGTTAGTATATCAAATTTTAAAATAATGAGCGCATCATTAATTTTTCAGTACATCATTGTCTTTCTCGTTGTGGCGTTTGCCTGTTATTCTTTATTCAGGATCATCAGGAAGAACGTTGCACCGAAGAAATTCAGTTCTAAAAGGACGAATTGCGACAAAGATTGTGGTTGTTCATAGATTTAAATCTGTTAAAAAATAATTTTTGGGAATAATACCAATTCATTTGAAACCAAAAGCAGTATATGTTTTTTTACTGGTTCTGATGTTTAATCATGTACAAGGACAAGCAGACAGTACAAACATCAAGTCCTATGTGAACCAGATCATGATCCGGGCTAATCTTGATACCAACCTGGAAAACTTTACCTTCTCAGAAGTAAACGGGGAAGATGTAATAAAAGAAATGGTTGTTTCCGTTAATAATAAGACAAGGGCCTCATTATCTGTTGATTATAGAAACATTAGTGCTACGGTGTCGTTTATGCCGAAATTGTTTCCCGGAAATAATGATAATGACTTAAAAGGAAAGAGTTCTTACACCGATTTCAGATTCAGGTTTTTTCCTGGAAGATTTATCCAGACAGTCTATTATAAGAATGTAAAAGGGTTTTATGTGGAAAATATGCAGGATCTGATTCCTGGCTGGCAGGAAGGCAGAGACAAATACATACAGTTTCCCGATTTAAGAGTACAGACTTTCGGAGGTTCCACCTCTTATGTTTTAAAGAAAGAATTTTCATTAAAAAGCATTTACACACAAGGAGAATGGCAAAAAAACAGCAGAGGAAGCTTTGTTCCCTTTTTAGATTATGACCTCACCATTTTCCGGGAACTTCTGGACGGCAGGAAAGGTAAAGAATATCAATATAATATTGGAGCGAATATCGGCTATTTTTATAATTGGGTTATTGCTGGTAAAGTAAGCGTTGCGCCCTATTTAACGGGAGGGATTGGAGGAAAGTTCACCAATTTCAGAGATACACGGGAAGACGGATCGAAAGGACCGAAAGAAAAAGCCCAGTATGTGGCTGTAAGAGGCTCGGGGGGACTTCATATAGGGTACAATTCAGACCGTTTTTTATTCGGCGGAAAGTTTAATTTTAATGCGACGGCCTATGATCAAAGGGATAATTATATCGTTGAAAATAATAATACATACGGATTAATCTATATCGGATATCGTTTTGCACCACCCAAAGCCGTAAAAAATACTTATGATAAAATTCAAAAACAGGTTCCTATTTTATAAGTATCTTTGCACAAAATTTTACAACGAACAACTAAAAAATACAAAATATAATGTCGCTAATAAAATCGATTTCAGGAATCCGTGGAACTATTGGGGGAAAAGTAAACGACAACTTAACGCCGCTTGATGTAGTAAAATTTGCTTCGGCATTCGGAACCTGGCTTCAAAATAATAAAAATAAAAAGGATTTAACATTAATCATCGGAAGAGACGCCAGAATTTCAGGACAAATGGTTTCTTCTCTGGTAACGGCCACCTTACAAGGGTTGGGAATCAATGTAGTTGATTTAGGGCTTTCTACTACACCAACTGTTGAGGTAATGGTTCCCGAATTAAATGCAGACGGAGGAATTATCCTTACCGCTTCCCATAACCCGAAACAATGGAATGCTCTTAAATTATTAAATGAAAAAGGAGAGTTCATCAGCGGAGAAAACGGGGCAGAAGTTCTTGCTTTGGCTGAAAGTGAAGACTTCAACTATGCAGAAGTGGATGATTTAGGAAAATATGAAACCAGAGATGATGCTTTTGATATTCATATTCAGCAGATTCTTGATTTACCAATGGTAGACGTAGAAGCCATTAAATCCAAAAACTTCAGAGTGGTTTTAGATGCTGTGAATTCTACAGGAGGAATCGCAATCCCAATGCTGTTAGATAAACTTGGTTGTGAAACAGTAAAGCTATATTGCGAACCTACCGGACATTTCCCGCATAATCCGGAACCTTTGAAAGAACATCTGGGAGATATCTGTGAACTGGTGAAAAAAGAGAATGCGGACTTAGGAATAGTGGTAGATCCGGATGTGGACAGATTAGCTTTAATTGATGAAAAAGGGGAAATGTTTGGCGAAGAGTATACGTTGGTAGCGGTTGCCGATTATTTGTTGAAGAATAAGAACGGTGTAGCGATTTCCAACCTTTCTTCGAGCCGTGCTTTGAGAGACGTTGCCCGCTCTCACAACTCAGACTACTTTGCGAGTGCCGTTGGTGAAGTAAACGTGGTTACCTTAATGAAAGAAAAAAATGCAGTAATCGGAGGGGAAGGAAACGGAGGAATTATTTACCCTGATCTGCATTACGGAAGAGATTCTTTAGTAGGAGTAGCCTTATTTTTAACCCACTTGGCCAAAGAAAATAAGACTGTTTCCGAATTAAGAGCAGGATACCCAAGTTATTTTATGGGAAAAAAGAAAATTGAGCTGACTCCGGAGATCAATGTAGATGCTCTTTTAACTAAAGTGGAAAAAGAATATCAAACAGAAGAGGTCTCTACGGTGGATGGTGTAAAGATAGATTTTGAAAACAACTGGGTTCATCTTCGGAAGTCGAATACAGAACCGATCATCAGAATTTATACAGAAGCAAAATCCCAGGAAGAAGCCGATCAGTTAGCAGATGAAATGATCGAAAAAATTAATAGCCTGATCTAAAAATTTTAACATCATTTTCATCATTTTAAAAAAGAATTATTATTAACTTTATAGTATTAAGATTTTCAGAACCGAGTATTTGTATATCTCATATCTCAAGTCTTAGATCTTAAACTTGTTTATATTGGAAGAGTATTTTGGAAATGAACTTGTGAAAAAGTTCGAAGAAATGATGGAAAACCATGATGAATTCTATTTCGATACAGAAGAATTAGAAGACATTATCGTTTACTACCTGGAGCTGGGAGATTTTAATTACGCAGATAATGCAGTGAATTATGGCCTTAAGCTCCATCCCAATTCTTTGGATATCAAGATTAAAAAACTTGAAGTTCTTCTGGAATGGGAAGAGTATAATACGGCAAAAGAGCTTATTGATGAGCTGAAAGGTTCTTCCATGGAGAACACAGACTTTTTGGTTTGCTACGCCAAGTATTATTCGAACCTGGGAAATCCGAGAAAATCCATTGAAATTTGTAAAAAAGCATTACAATTGGGGGAAGAAGAAAACTTCCTTCACAACTTTATTGCGGATGAATATGTGAACCTGGGAGATCCCTTTAACGCTCTTAAACATTACCAAAAAGCATTGAAAGAAGATCCGGCGGATGAATACTCGCTGGAAAACTGTATGATTTGCTTCAGCGACCTGAATAAGAGTGAGGAGGCTATAGCCTTTCTGAATGAATATTTAGATGAATTTCCTTATTCCGAAACCGCCTGGTTTGAATACGGACAGTTTTATTTCAACAGAAAGAATTACGAAGAAGCCATCAAAGGATATGATTACCTGTTGGCGATCAATTCAAATTCCGTTGGAGTATATGCAAATAAAGCAGCTTGTTACGAAGCTTTAGGACAATATAAAAAAGCCATTGAAGTATACGAGGAAATGCTGGAGCTGGAATATACTAAAGCATTTACTTTTTATAAGATAGGACTTTGTTATAAAGCATTGAAGCAGCCGATCATAGCGCTTAATTCCTTCCAGAAATCTTTGAGAGAAGACCCTCAGTTTTATCTTTCGATGATGGAGCAGTCATACCTGTACGAGGAAATGGGGGGAATGACGGAAGCTTTACACTTCGCCAAAGAAGCTACTCAGTTAAATGAAAACAATCTCGACTATCAGAAAAGATTAGCCTTTTTATTCATTGATTCCGGAAAGTTTGAAGAAAGCCTTTCCTGCCTGAAAAAACTGGTTGAAGCTGAACCGTCAAGATTTTATAATTGGTATGCATATTCCGAAGTATTGATGCTTGTGGGAGAGTATGAAGAAGCTGTTACAGTATTAATCAATGCCGTGAAGAAGCACGAAAGAGCAGAATTATATTATCAGCTCAGCAACTGTTACTTCAATCTTAAGGATCAGGAGAAGGCGACGGAAGCTTTACAAAAGGCATTGGAACTCGACTCTTCTCTTGTACAGGATATGCAGAAGAAATATCCGTTCATCAAAGATGGAGTGAAGAAAGCTAAGGCCAGAGTGAAAAAGAAAAATTAAAACATTTGTCATTTGAATGACAGAACAAATAAAAATCCTGCAGAAATGCAGGATTTATTTTTTTATCACATTGGGGTTTGTTCTCAGGAAGATCAATCCGGCAATAATAACTGCTGCTCCTACGAATTGCATCACAGTGAGTTTTTCACCGTCTAAAATACCCCAGATAATAGCAACAATGGGCATCAGTAAAGTTACCGTTGAGGCAAAAAGAGGAGAAGAGACTTTTAGTAAGCGATAATTCATCATCATGGCCAATCCTGTTCCGAAAACGGACAATAGACTTACAAACATCAATCCCATCATATTATCCTCATTAAAGCTGAAAGTGGAGAAAAACCCCGTAAATGCTAAAGCAATAATAGAAGGGAAGAATAAAACAAAAGAAAATACAAAAGCCGAAAGAATAGTGGAAGAAACTTCCATCAATTTAGATTTTACCGTGGTGGTGCTCACAGCGTAACATAATGTTGCCAAAAGCAGTAATAATATCGGAACGAGCTTAAATTCACCACCTTCACCACCTCCAAAAGCCAGTAGGCAAACTCCTGTGAAACTGATCAGCGTTCCTACGATCTGTTTTTTCGTGGTTTCAAATTTCCAGACTAAAGCTCCGACGATGATCACAAAGATCGGCATCATAGAATTGATGATTCCCGCAATACTGCTGCTTACTTCAGTTTCTGCAATAGGGAATAAGAACATAGGAATAAAGTTTCCCGTAAACGCAGCCAGAAGAAGCCACTTTAAATGTTTCTTCGGGAACAGTTTATACTTGGAAATCGCTATTGGCAATAAAATTATTCCAGCAATAAGAACCCTTAAAGCTCCTACCTGAAACGGATTAAAATGCTCCAGTGACTTCTTGATCAGAATAAAAGATGATCCCCAAATAATGGTGAGTACAATTAAAAGAATCCATTTTTCTTTATCTGCGTTCATTGTTTTTGTGTAAAATTTTTAAAAATTCTTTTTTAGGAATCATTCTGGCGCCAAGACTTTCCAGATGTTCGGTATGCGATTGACAGTCAATTAACTCTAAGTTATCTTTATAGCTTTCAACAAAGTGGATAAAACCTGCCTTTGAAGCATTGCTTACCTTGGCAAACATACTTTCGCCACAAAAAACATTCCCGATTTGCAACCCATAAAATCCTCCCACCAGTTCTTCGCCTTGCCACACTTCGATGCTTTTTGCCAGTCCAAATGAATGAAGCTTAATAAAAGCTTCCATCAGTTCATCTGAAAGCCAGGTTCCCGATTGTCCTTTTCTGTTGGCATTCTGACAGTTTTTGATCACTCCCTTAAAGTTTTGATTTTCCGTGAAGGTAAAAACGTTTTTGTTTAAGATTTTCCTCATGGATTTTGAAACCTTCAATTCATCAGGAAACAAAACGAATCTTGGGTCCGGACACCACCAAAGAATTTCTTCCCCGGGATTATACCAGGGAAAAATTCCCAATTGATAGGCAAACCAAATTCTTTCTACAGACAGATCGCCGCCAAATGCAATAAGTCCTTCATGCCCGTCATAAAGCTCGGGATCCGGGAAAGAAATTTCGTTTTCGTCTAATCGAACCATTTTTCAGAAAAAAATCCCACTTAAAAAGCAGGATTGATATTTCGTTGTTTATCTTAATTAAAAAGGTAAATCATCATCATCGTCTCCTGCAAACGGATTTTCATTTGATGCCGGTGCTGCAGAATGTGACGGAGCAGCTTGTGTAGGTTCAGAACCGTTATCAAAAACCTTTTCTAATCTCCATCCTGTAATAGAGTTGAAATATTTGGTTTCCCCCTGTGGAGAAGTCCATTCTCTCCCTCTGATGTTGATTCCTACTTTCACATTTTCTCCTTCAGTCACATTATCTAATAAACTGATCTTATCAGAAAGAAATTCTATGCTAATTGGCTGTGGATACTGTTCCTGGGTTAAAATAACCATTTCTCTTTTTTGAAATCCGCTCGCAAATGTTTGAGCATCAAAAAGTTTCTTTACCGTTCCTTGTAATTCCATATCATAAATATTAACGATGTAAAAGTAATAAAATGAAATGTAATAAAATGTCTCCCCAACAAATTTTGTGAAAAAAATAATTTTTTCTCTGAAAACTCTTGCAAATACAAAAAATTGCCCTATATTTGCACTCACAAAAACGAAAGAAGTTCTTTAAAAGAAACATACAAAACCAGCGGATGTGGTGTAATTGGTAGCCACGCCAGACTTAGGATCTGGTGCCGTGAGGCGTGGGGGTTCGAGTCCCTTCATCCGCACTATTCGATGCGAAAATAGCTCAGCTGGTAGAGCACAACCTTGCCAAGGTTGGGGTCGCGGGTTCGAATCCCGTTTTTCGCTCCATTCCACGCCCTGGTGGTGGAACTGGTAGACACGCAGGACTTAAAATCCTGTGCCTCTTTTGGCGTGCGGGTTCAAGTCCCGCCTGGGGTACTACTCCGCAAATCCCCTTCCACAAAGGATTTGCGGAGATTTTTAAAAATTAAAAAATTCTCTTTATTCTCGTTAGATTTCAGATCGTGCAAAAAACCGTGCAAAAATGAAATCTTATTCTAACATGAAGGTTTATCCCATAAATTGGGAAACTTCAAAAAAATCAATCTCAAAAGACTGGATTGTTCGTTATACCTTTATAGATCAAAAAGGTGTCGAGCATGATACATCATTCAAAGGAATGAATCACATTAAGGACCATGCAGAACGTGTTTCTGAAACAAAACGCCTTATTGATGAAGAAATTTATATGTTGGATCGCGGATATAACCCCAAAACCAAAGAATATGATTCTTCAAATGCAATACCTATCATAAACGGGAAAACGCTGTTTTTGGCTGCCATGCAGTCCGCTATTGACAATAATCCAGGTGTTCAATCTCATATTGACGATATGACAAACAGTATGAAGCATATTTCAAAATATGCGAAAATGCTGCGGATCCATGTTAAGCCAATCAAAGAAATCACAAAAGGGGATATAAAACAAATGTTGCTGCGAATGACAAATGACGGACATAGCAATTACCGTGTAAACAAAACAAAATCTCACATTTCATCATGTTTTAAGTTTTTCACGGATCTTGATATTTTCGAGGTGAATTTTGTAAAAGGAATTTCAAAACTTCAACACACATCCGCCAAAAAAGCAATTATCCGAACGGCTGAAGATTGGAAAAAATTTCATTCAATAAAAGAACTGAATTATAATGTTTATGTTTTTTTGTATATTTTCTTTTATTGCGGAAGTAGGTTTGAAGAAATGGTCCATGTAAAAAAAGAAGATGTTGAAATTGATAAAAGCATTTTTTGGATCAATTTAAAAAAAGGTGGGATGCATACACGGGCAATGCGACCTATCAATTTTCACGCGTGGAATTATTGGAAAACTTTATATGACATTGCCAAACCTAATCAATATTTATTTAGTTTTAACCAAATGCCACATGATGAACCTGTAACTGCGAATAGTTTATATCGTATCGCTTCAAGATATTTAAGAAAGGTTGGGTTAAATATTACGGGATATGCTTTAAAACACTCATATATTAACATGGTTACGAATCTATACGGACTATCAAAAGGAAAGGAACTTGCAGGACATACAACCGAAAGAACAACATTGAATTATGCGGTTGATTATGAGGAACAACAAGTTGAAAAAAATAAAAACATTGACATTTGTATATAAAAATAAAAGCACCTCATTAAAAGGTGCTTTTTTACATCATTTTAGCTGCTATTTAGCAAACATCATAAGTTGAGTTAACTGCAAATGCCAATTCTCTAATAAATGCCTGGCTTCCGTCTGGATTATCAGATTGAAAAAACACAGTGTTTGTTGTTCCACAAGCATTTGTATAAGAAACGGACCACCAAGCAAAATATAATGCTAATGCCTTTTGTTGTTCTGGGGTTAGTTTCTTAACCTCTGTTGTTTTTTCATGCTTAACTTCTGGTTTTACTTCTTCTTTTGTATTTGCAAAAGTTAATGTTGAAAGGGCTAATGCGCCCACGAAAAGTAATTTTTTCATAGTTGAAATTTTTATATTAAATATTAAAGTTAGTCAAGGAAAGTGTTCATTTTTTTTAATCGGTCTGACATCATTTTTGTTCTGTCATTTCCATTTGAATCCACAACTTTTAAATTTCCATTATACATTGACGGGTTTTCAGTATAATTTTTTCTTGCTTCCAAAAATTGCTGTTTAGATTTTGTCTTCACATCGTTCCCGTAATTCAGTGGCTCAATCAGTTCATCTGACTTTTTTATATCAGTTGCATAAATTTCGATTGTCTTATTTTTATTGTAGACTTCAAGAACCAATCCGGAAAGACCTTTAAAACGGAATGGTCCATCAGGGATTGTAATATCATTGGTAAACCAAGCAAAATAAGTATCACCGGTATCGGTTATTGTTTTTGCTAATCGGGCTTTAAATCCTTTAATATCCTTGGTATCATTCAAAATTTCCCAATTCAATTTTGGTTCTTCATAAGTAAATATATATTTCCCAACAGGAAGTGAAACGGATAAATTTTCTTTCGTCTTGTAAACGCTGCCAACAGATTTTGGATATTTAGGGATAGCCCCCGCGCTTGTACTTATTGTTTCTTTTGATGTACCATTATAAAACGCTTTAGCTTCTCTACTGAAATAAACAGATTCTACATTGTTACATAATAACGTTGAAGCGTAAATATTTACCTTATCCCTGTTTAAACTATCGGAAATCATTTTTGTTTCGTAATTAACCTCCATTACAGCTTTATTATTTTGAGCAGATAATAAAACAAAACCAGGAAATAATAAAAATGAATATAAAATCTTTTTCATTTGTAAGTTTCTAATATAATGCAATATACAATATAATTTTTATTCACAGTTACGGGATTCCGTACTTTATAAAACTTTTTTATTATGTAAAATACAAGCTAAATGAAACATAGATTTTGCATTATAATAATGTTTAATTTGATTTATGCGTTTTTCAATAGAACTTAAACTATTGGGTTTAATATCATTTTCTTTAAGCCTTTCGGCAATTTCATGTTGACTTAAACCATCCTTCAGATAATCAATAATAATAAAATTTATAATTAATTTTTCTATAAATAAGTAATCCATTCAATAAAATTAAAGGGGATTCTTAAATTATAGAAACGGTTTTCCGTAATGTGAAGTTTTAACTAAAAAATAAATCCGCTTCAGCTTTTCGCCTTCTTATCAAGCCTTTTAATTTTATCCCTTTAGATGTAATATATTTTTTTGTAAACCAATTATAAATTGCTTCTTTTGAGGCTTTTTTATTAATAAGATCAAACAAGGTAGAAGAACCACCTGTGTTATAAGTGTGAGAAACCAGAGCATCAAATTGATTTTGGTTGACAGGAACTTTTAATTTCCTAGTAACGAACAATTCAAACGACTTAATATCTTCAGACAAGGCATTGTCTGCTTCTTCCAAGGTGTGGATTGTTGCTGATTTTTCGGCAAGAACTTTATTTTCTGGACCTTTGATGAAGTTCCCTTTATTATCTCGCATTGCATGCCCCCAACCCTCGGTCCAGATTCCCACAGGATCCATTTTTGGCTGCAAGCCGATTTTCTTTAGATCACCATCATGCAAACTTTCAAATTCTTTGATGAGGTTTAAACCTTTTTGTGAAATTTTCATTTCTTTCTGTAATTTTTAAAGTAAATAAATAATGCAATCAATAGCATGGCAAATGCCCCAAGCCCTCCAATAAGTCCGAAACTCCAAAGAGTACCGGTCCGGGTAACAGCTTCTTTGGATTTTTTCTTGACATTCTGAACTCTTTCTTTTACATTGTTCTCATTTACAATTGTTTCAGAAAACTCTTTTAACTTATCAATAATTGATTCTGATGAATTTTCTTTTTTTAAATGGTCCGATTTCGATGTTTTGGATCGAACTTGAACTTCTGCATTCCCGGTAACTTTAATAGCTTGTAGAGTATCGCCGTTCTCAATGTTGTAGATTTCAATTGGAACACCAGTTTGAGCTTTGCCCGTAACTTCAATGTCCGTTTGATTTTCTTTTTTCTTTTCAACATGAGAATTTTCTTTCGCAATATTTTTCTCCTGGACTTTCGATACATTTTTACTACTGTCTTTTTTTATTTGAGTTTTAGAAATTTCGCTTGAAATATCTAAAGTTTTGACAGCTCTTTTAGTTTTGCACCCCATTAGCAGGAGTATCACCATTATCAGTGCTGTTATTCTCATTTTTTTGTTTTTTATAGTTTTCTAATAATTCATTAAATACTTCATCCTTTTTTTCAATAAGCTCTAAAACTTGAAATATAGAAGCGTTCACCTTTCTACGTTGCTTTTCATCGGCCTTTTCATGAACTGATTTTGCTTCTGTGAATACAAGTGCTACCGTGGCTAATAATGAAACTACTGGAATGGCAGAAATAGGATATTCAAAAAAGTATGAAATCGGTACAATAGCATCGAAAATGAAAGCGTAAAGCAACATTCCGAAATACTGATTGAATTTGGAAACAGATCTTTTATAGCCTTCTGAGCTTCTAACTTCTCCAATTTGTTTTGCTTTGCGAATACCAAAATAAAAATCAATAATCATCGCTAGGAGTACAGCACTCCATAAGATACCAACAACAATTAGCTTGTTGATTATCGCCGCATAGTCGCCTTTTAAAAACTCTAAAATCATAAATTATATTTAAAAGGTTATACTAATTCTGGAGTTATTAAATCTGACATGAAGGCATATCCATTGATATTCGGGTGGATACCATCAACCAACAAGCTCACGTTGTTTTCTGCTGCTTTATCAAAGTCTATTAATCTTATCTTATATCTCTTAGCCAACATGTGTACTGCGAGTACAAGATTATCTCTTTTCTGAACTGTGTAGGCTGCTGCTACTGTAGAATTAGAAAAATCAAGTGGCATCGGCGTAGACAATACAGGGTAATTACCTGAATTGATCACCATTTCAATCATAGAGCCTAAATTCGATATGGTTGTGGATACCGGAAGACCTACGCCTGCTGTCTGAGCATCGTTAATAGCTCCTTCCAGAATTACTACTTGCCCAGTATTTCCACTAAGCAAAGCTGGCAGATTATTCTTCATGCCTGTAGTGTTTTGACCGTTAACACCTCCATTGACAACCGTAATTGTCCTGCCCGTAAAACTTGTAAGAGTTGCTTGAATTTTAGATCTCCAAGTATTTGCTTCAGTAATTCCTGTAGAACCGTCAGAGCCAACTCCATTTGTAATAGATGTCCCCGAAGCAATAATTTTAGTAAACGCTTCAGGATATTGTAAGTTGGTATCAGATACCGTGGATAAATTGAATTTGCTTCCCAGATTAAGAACTGGGTTTTTATCGTATTCTAATGGTACAGCTCCAACAAGTTCTTCTTTTGTTCCGTCAAATTGAATTACTCTAATCTGGCAGTGAAGTGTTGGTTCATTCTGAGCTAAAACGTAAGAAAGATATAATTTCCCATTCTCTTCAAATAACTGAGGTGTTGCAACCTGGTCACAGTTATATGCAGCGTAAAAATCCAACTCATCATTTATATCTAATACTTTCTTTTTGTTTACCCAGTTGATAGGTGCTTCGGTGTCGAAACATTCTGCGTAATATAGGGAAGTAGGCGAATTAGTTGAAGGACTTGACGGCTCATGTGCTGCATGATAAAAACACATCCAGCGGTCATCATTAGCTGATCTCAATAATTCAGGACCACCATACATTTGATTTGAAGTTACTTCCAAGCTTGTAAGCATTTGTACAACTTCCCATCCGGATTCAAAATTTAGTGATCTTACCAGATAAGATTTCCAAGTCGATCCCGGCTTACCTTCAGCTATACCATAATAATAACTTCCCTTTTTTTCGGGGAATATAGAAATGTTTGCTAAATATGAGATTCCAGAAGTAATGAAATTACCAACTAATGTAAAGTTTAAACCATCAGAAGACTTAAATATTTTCCCTCCTGCATTTGATGCTGTATAATCCATAGCAGCGAATATGTAGACATAATCCCCAACAACACCTGCCCATGAAGCCATTGCCCTAGTAACGCCTGCCTTGTTACGATCTCCTCCTATAACAACATCGTCAGTGTACATCATAAATCCACCATCAGGGCGGTTTGAAACTGCCACACCTATACCAGATTCAATAAAAGTTGTCGGTGTAGATTTTGCAGCCGTGAAATACAAGAAATATTTTCCTTTGAATTTTACAATTGATTGTTCAGCAGGGATTTCAAAATATGGGTTCCCTGTCAATAAATGATCACTGATTTGGTAGCCTTTTGCCGGAAAAAGCTTATCCTTAATTCCTTTTAAATTGAATGGGTTTTGATCCAAATTCCACTGTGTGATTCGATCTTCTGAGATGTCTCTATTCCAAAGGCAAATATTGCCAAAACTCTTACTGTCTTGTTTGTTTAAAGTAAAATTTACCTGAGTTGCCTTTTTACTCTTGTTAAGGAAACCAACACGAGTGCCGTTAACGTACATATTAAGAAAATAAGCATCTGCAACAATGACAAACTTAACAGTAGAGTTTTCATATGCTAAATTAAAACCATTTTGCTGCGCCCCTATGTTTCCGAATATCCCTGATCCTCCTGCAATAATATCCAATGTATATGTGCCAAGATTTATATTAGCAATTGTCTTTGTTGTTGTATATCTTGCCTGGAAAGTTACTGTAAAAGCTAATGTATAGGCATAATCATTATAAAGGAAATTTCCTGCTATTGAGGAGCCTGTAACTGTGATTTTATTGTTTCCTAATAAATCTGTTTCATCCGGCAAATTGAAAGCAGAAACAACTCCATAGTCAATTTCCCTTAATTTAGGCTTAGCTAAGGAATTGATAGCGTTAAATGCAGATGTACCAAGTGTTTCACCTGAATTTCCACTCAAATCAGCTTTAACGATTTGCTCAAAAGTGTTAACTTGGCCTTCTGCTGAATAAAGTTCAATGGCTAAACTTCCTGGGAATTCTGTACCACTATCTACAATATATTTTCCGGTGCCTCCATCCTTAAAATAAAGACTTGCCGTTGAAGTGGCAGTATTATATCCGATATTGTCATTTGGTTCAATATCTAAATCAACCGCAAATTCATTCCATCCAGCTACCAGCGGAATGTTGGAAGCAAATTCTATTTTTACACCACTTCTTTTAAGCGTGAAATCCCCAACACCATTACTCTGAACTTTTATTCTAATCTTATCAATGTGTTTAGCCTCAGTTATTTTTTCAATGTAAATAGAAGATCCTGCGCCCGGTGCGATATTCTGAGTAAAATTGATTGCTGACACGTCAGCAGATTCTAAAGTATAGGTTTTAAACTCTTCTGCTAGTTCATTAAACTTTTCTTCAGAAAATCCGCCTACTTTTTTTGACCATTTTGGAGAAATTCCGGGAATATCTGAAGCTGTCACAACATCATTGGCCTCATATATTGTTTCATCTGCTGGATTTATTCGCTGATCACCTGTTGAATAATTTCCAGGAACCCAAGTTTCGATTTTATTTTCAGCTTGAGGAATAGTAATTTTTGAATTTCTCCAAACTGTGCCATCGAAAAAAGCATCATTTATTTTTCCTTCTTCTGCTGTAATGTTAGTTGGATTGCCATTTTCATCTTGTGCAGGAGTTAAATTGTCATATTCTCCAAATTCTAATAATTTATACAACCCTATTTCCCATCCACCAACAGGTTCGTTATCTGAAATTCTCAAATAACCTTTATATCCTGAAGCTTTTGCTTCTATCTTTTCTTCAAAATAATTTACAACATCATCAAACTGATCAGCAATTCTGGATTTAGAATTGGCTTTCGCTTGTGTTTCATTTCTTATTTGGTTGGATCTTTCTTGAATAGTTTCGTAACTCATAGCTTTTAATCTTCATAAATGTTTGTAATAAAATTTGTCTTTCTGATATGGGAAACACCGTCAACGTCTTTTAAATCCCCATCACACCCGCACCCCCCACACTCTTTACAATAGAGGGGAAAATGCTCTTTATTTTGGCATATCCACAAATGCATTCTTTCAAGCAAAGGATCAATTCTGTCCTGAATAGCAGAATTTAGTTTCAATTGTACTTCTTTAACTCCACCGGATGCAGAAGAAGCACCATTCCCACCGATTGCATTGGGATTATTCAACTGCTGACCTAATGAAGTGTGTCGTAACCATGTTGGAATAATTGCAGCGACATCAACACATTCAGCAGTAATTTTCCAAAGAAATCTTTCCCAAAGTTTTACATACCAAGGGTTATCAACCAATTCAATTGAATTAATTATCATCCCAATTTTAAGATCAGATTCTTTGATTGGATTTAAACCATCAGCCTCAAGAGAAGCGTTAATTTTAATAGTTAAGTCAGCCTTATTGGTTTCCGTAACCCTAATGTTTTTTTTAGTAATAAAGTCTTCATAAAATTTATCACAAATTGCGTTGGCAATCCAACGTTCTTCTGCAACAATAATATTTTGCAAAATTTGTCTTTCATCAATTGCCTGATCAGTTGGAGCGTGAAAAATTACTTCATCAGGGGTAATTAATACATCCCTTTTTAAGTGATTAAGCCGGTACATCTTTTTTGTTTTTTGAGGTTGTGATAAATTCTGAACCTTTATTTTTATCTTCCATAGCAGGTTTCCCCAGGATTTCCCTTCCTTCATCTTTGGTTAAGCAAGAATTCACATCAATTTCACCAATAAATGAAGCAGGTGAAACGGCTCTAAATGCAAGATCAAGTTCGCTGAATTCTGTGCCCATCCAATTATCATAAATTTCAAAGAATGGTTTAATTAAATCTTGGAAGATCAATTCTTGTGTTGGCTCAATTACAGTTTTATTTTTTGTGTCAAAAACAGCCGATAAATAGGCAAAACCTCCATTTCCTAACCCAGTGGAATTTTGGTGTTGACCATATAAAGCAGTGTCCCAATTGTTGGAATCCACAATTTTATTTTCAACACTTTCATCAAGTTTAAGAAAGGATCCATCAGTTTTAACATCAAATTGTTGCATTGCTGAATTGGTAATTCCTTTGCCGCCGGTTACAACAGTCCAACGACCTCTTTTCCCGTCTCCTGTGTGAGAATATATAATATCTTGACCAACCTTTCTTCCTTCTTCCTGGGTAACATTTCCTTCTAAAAAGATAACACCCCCTGCAACAAGGTTATTGTCAATGATATCAAGGTTGTATCTTACATTTTTATATTCTAAAATCTGGTAAGGCAAAGACGCAATATTGTCTGGCATTCCATAATATTCATAACCTGGAACATCATTTTTCACATGAATAATACAATGTTCGGTTCCTGAATCACTTTTGTACCATGCCATTTCTTCATCACCACGATAAACAGGTAATTCCACTGTTTTATCATCAACCAAAGTCCAGGCTGTTTTTCGTCTGAATTCTTTAGAAATAAAAACTGATTTGCAGATATCATCATCATTCGGATATGATAATCTGCAATCAAGAAAAGGACGGTTCACTAGCCAAACAAATTTTTTTTCTCCAATTTTTCCCCTAATAACTTCAACGAAATTGTTTCCAACCGTGAAATGGTTATTGAAAACGGATTTAATTAATTTATCAAGGCTTTGTCCTTTTTTGTTGACACGTTTAATAAATGTTTCAAAATCTTTATTTTTAACATTATCCTTGATATAAAGTCCTTTTCCAATACAAAAATTGGTTTTGGAATTAACGCATGAATTATTAGTTGGAGAAAGTAATTTTGCTTCTAATAATAATTGAAAGAAATTGTCCTTTGGCTCAAGAAAAGGCAAATATCTCCTTGTTCTCCTGTTAAGATGAAATGCATTTGATTCCCCTGAAGGTTCAAAGGGAATCGGGTTTTTAGCATCAAGCGTTGCAACGTTTGAAGTAATATTCTTCTTATCTTTCACAGAACTAGTCATTGTTTGGGACTTCTTCTTTTAAGAAATTTTTTGCCTTATATTTTTTGATGTCTTCTTCTGTTGGAACTTTGCTAAACAGAACAAGCAAGGTTGGATCTTGACTTCTTACTGCAATTTCTGCCAGTATGTCAAGATCATCACGTTCCCCGAGGGGAGTAGCCGAGCCATTAAACCCGACCACTTTGTTTTTATATTTCGATTTTATTGAAAACATGATTATTGAAATGTATCGTCAAACGTATCATCGAAGATTTTTTTAAGAGAATCACCTCCTATTGAAAAGCCTCGATCACAGAAACATTCCCTGTGAATTCGTTTGCCATTCTGCCATATTCAGCCTTGAACATGACTTTAGCACCGTTGAAGTCTTCCATCTTTCTTCCGGACCCCCCTTCCGTACCGTTCATTACGACCTCAAAATAAGGGATTGTACTTCCGTTTACGTATCTTTCTCCAAGAACAAATATTTTCCCGGAATTCAATCTTACAATAAGTCCCAATCCACAGCAGCATCCGGCAGAATCAAGACTTACAAGGTAATTGGTTAATTCCTGGGAAAGATTTGGAAGTTGTGCATCAATATCAAATTCATATTTCACTGAACACCCGTTCAAAGTATGCTTGAATTTGAATTCGGCTTCTTTTCTTTGGAATTTAAGTTGGTGCATTTTGGCTCCTTCTTCTTGAACCGCCCCCGTTCTTAAAGCAACAGCGGTATAGCTTTTTGTAGTACCATCTTGCGTCCAGTTGAAATCCGAAGGATCAAAAACCCAGATATCGGAAACACCGCCTGTTGTTGCTGAACATGGTGCTGTATATGATTGTAGTGTAACACAAAGCATAATTAAAAAATTTTAAATTGTTAAGGAAAGAATATTGCAATAAATGCAATATTCTTTGTTAAATTTTTTTATCCAATATTTGTTAATCCAATAACAGAATGTTCTGGATAAGCAATTCCGGTTCCGGCTCTCATGAAGTTGGCGTACTTCCAAGTTAAATCATCATTAGAATACCAAACCAATAAAGCTTTAACACCCGCCGGTGTTGCTTCTCCATAGGATTTATCAGTTGCAAAAATGAAGTTACCTCTGATTGTCAGAATGCAGGCATGAGCCTTAACACCACCATTCAAAGCAAACATGATTGGATCCCATGTTGTTTCTACCAAAACATCAATATTTTTGTATTTCAGTTTTTTGAACCCGTTTTGATACAAAACAATATTGTTTTGACCACCTGTTAGGATCAAGAAATCTTCATACGCATCGAAAATAGATTGAGAAACATAGAAAGCCTTCATATTATCCGGAAGATGCTTCAAGAAAATATCTTGATTTTTATAAGCCCAATCCAAATAATTTTTCCCATCTGTTGGAGTGATTTCACCTTCTGCAAAAGCGGTTGTTTGATTAGCTTTTATTGTTCCATCATTGATGAATTTTGCATAGTGCTTAAAAATTCCATCAAAAACGTTCCAACTCCAAATTCCGTTTCCATCACTCGCACGGTCAATATCTCCAAAATATGCATTGGAAGTAATATCAACCTTGATTGCTTTCATGAAGAAATCCATAATATAATCCCTGAATTTTGGATCCTTATTTCTGAAATCTTCCAAACATCCTTTGTAGAATTCGTTTTCACAATGCTTGGTGGCTCCATAAATTTCATCTGTTTCGATTTGTCTGATGGAAGCTTTACCAACTGATGAGAAAACGATGTTACAAGATGCATCCCTGCGTTTCAAGATGTTTTGATTTCCAAGAATCTCAACAATTTTTCTTTTACTGGAAACATCATCCATCACAGTGAACTCATTTAGAGTTCCGTTAAAGGAACCATCAGGAAGAAGATCCGCGAAATGTGGTTTTACTAACATTTCGTAGTAGCTCTTTGGTCCCACTAAAAATCTTTCGTTCATAGCTTAATTCTTTAGTCTCTTACTCCTTGATTGTTTTTGTTTCCAAGTGATCCAGAAAGGGCGACACTTCCAATGTTGTAAATGCCTAAATCAGCCTTACAACCTTTTGTGGAAATCACGGTCCCCAAAATGTCAATACTTGATAAATTCAAACTTGAAACATCCAAGACAACATTCCCACCGTCAGCGGTAATTTGCTCGTGTTTTTCATTCCCGTCCTTGTCATAAACATGGACGTTGGCAACATTCAAATCATCGCCCGCCCCAAAGGTAGAAGCATCGGTGATTGTTACTGTTTTGGCTTCTGTATCAACTGCATAATTCAGTTTCGCAGCAAAGCCGGTGCATTCACAACCTTCACAAAGTTGATTTTGCAGCACATCCTTTTCAAAACCAGTCATATTATTTTTAAATTTTTATTATTCTTCAAAGCCTACATCTTCAGCATCATATTTGGATTCAGCCCCACCCCCCTTATTGTTGGGTCTTGCTTGACCAAAATTTTTTGCCGCTTTCTCTTCAATATCGCTGATTCTGTTTTCAAAATTTTTGAATTCTTCAGAATCTTTGAAGTTTTCAGGCTTAACATTTTCTTTCACTGCATTAGTGATCTGTGTGATCATATTAGCAGGTAAACCTTCCTTGAAGAAATTAGTAAGCGCATTATTAATTTGCTCTTCAGTTGGTTCTTTTGGCTCAATATTAAAGTCCTTAAAAGCCTCATTCAAGGCACTTGTAAGGTTTTCCACCGTTAATGTTTCGGCATTTTGTCCGGCTTCAGTTACAACCAAATTTTTGGACTTGAAAGCATTAACAATTGCATCAACAATTTTGTTCATATCGTATTCATTTAAATTTTCGAGTTTTTCAATAGGGGGTTTGGATCCGTTGGCGATGGAATTAAAAGCCGTTAAAGCTGCTTTATTTTTAAAATTCCAACTTGCTACATTGATTGGCTTAAATTCTTCCTTCTGATCGGTTGTGCTTTTAACAAACCCATTTTCAACCGCTTGTGTTCCAGTGAACCAGGTTTCATTGTTCATCCATTCTTCAATTTGTTCTTTGGATTTACCTGTTAGATTCACATAGAAATCACGGATATTGTTGTTGAAACTTCTCAAGTTTTTAGCCTGTTTCTCAACTTCATTCACATCACCCCAGGCAAAACCGGAAACGTTATGGATCATATACCAAGAATTCGGAGAAATTTTTGAATTTTTCGCAGCAGATAATGGATAAGTTGCAGCAGAACAAATCATTCCCATTCCTATGGTTTCAACAGCATAACCATCATTTTCAAGTTGCTTAATGAAGTCATGCATTGCCATAGCATCGCCAATTTGACCGCCAAAAGAATTGATTGTAATTCTGATATTTTTTAAACCGGAATCAAGAATTTCAGTTCGGAAAGACTTAAATGATACAGAAGTATCATCATTGAACCACTCTTTCCAAATTTCTTGAGTTTCTGCATCCACAATGGTTCCATCAATGAAAACATCAAGTCTTTCACCACTGTTGGAAACTTTATAATTAAAAAATATTGGATTCTCTTTCATACCCTTATTTGTCAATTACAAAGGTATTTTGAAAGAGTTGTTTATTTCAATAATTGCAATAAATTCGTGCCAAAATAAGGCACGACTTTTTAATCAAAACAGCGTTCACAAATATTTCTCACTGTTGATTTTGGAACATTAAGTTTTTGGGAGATCTGTCCCATTGTTAACCCTTTGTTTCTTTCAATGCAGACTTTTAATTGAGTGGTGTCAATACCTGCATATCTGCAAAACTGATCAAAATCTTTTATTGCCATATCAAGGGCTTCATGTTTATCCTGAAAATTCAATTTTGGTTTAGTGTCTTTTTCACTCATAATTTATATTATAAAATTAAATCTGGCTTGATCTTCAAGTTTGTAATTAACGTATGAATTGGGTTGTAATTCAGCAGATGAATATGAATTTCCGAATCCATACAACACAAAAGTTGTATTATCATTCCCGGTTATTGATACGCTGGATTGATCCCTTGTGGTAATATAGCCATACGAATAAGAATTTGCTGTCATGTAAACAAGAGATCTTTCATAACATTCTATTTCCACCATTGAAAAATCATTTTGGGTAATATTTAGCCTCCCACCATCACAAATAACCCTACATCGTTTATTTCCGGTTTGGCTTAAATTTAAAATTCCATTAGAAAGAATGATTATATCTGTTGACATATCAGACAATTCAACTTCTCGATCGTAAAAGCCCTCAATTTCCAGATCTTCAACCGGGAAATATTGTATGAGGTCTCGGAATCCATTTTTTAAAATCCAACGGAAGTTTCCTTCAGATTTTACAATTGCCAAAATATCACGATAGGTTTCAGCCTTAACGTAAAGGTGAAAAAGCTTGCTTATTTCTTTTTTTCTTTGGCGGTCAAGTATTTCAAATTTTAATTCTTCAAATGTCATAGTGTTCCAATTTCTGATCTTTGTTTGTTTTCTTTTTGTGCATTATCAATATCACGTTGCGGTAAATAAACCTTTTTCATGGATTCCCTTTTCTGAATAGCTGCAATTTCTTCAATGCTTCTTTCAATTCTTTCCATACGTTCGTTGTTTCCTTCACTTCCGGATTGGGAATAGCTTGGATTTTCGTAATAGCTTCGGAAGACCGGTGGTTGCAAGTTGCTTCCAAGATATGTTCCGCCTTTCATGAATTTCTTCATGGTAGCGCCTCCATCCCAATCAACACCACCGCTAATTGAATTTATTTTTGATGCAATTTGCGAAGGGGTTCCGGAAACGGTATATGTGTTTTTATCTTTCATGGAATCAGCATTGATAATTCCTTCCATACCTTCCATTTCAGCAACTTTGTTACCTGTATTTGGATCATAAACAGGCATTCCCCCTTCTGTGTGTGAAGGACCAGTTAGTTTTCCCCCTCTTCCTAAAAATTTACCCCCTCTTTTATACTTAACTTTATCAATGTTTGCCATTGTTGCAGCAAATCGCACGGTTGCAATAGTTGATAAAACCGCCCCCATAATAGGACCGGCAATCGGTCCCAATTGCATAGCGGTTGACCAAATATTCCCTAATTCTAACAAGAAGGCAATTCTAGCTTCGGACTTTTTAATTTTTTTAAGCCTTTCACCTGCTTCCTTATCGGCTTTTTTCTTTTTTTCTGCTGTTTGTCTTTCGATACTTTCTCGTTCAGCTGAAGACTGTGCAAATCTTTCAAGTTGTTTTGCTTCCAAATCAATTCTTTCATAGGCCAATCGTTTGCTTTCTTCAACTCTTTGACGTTCCATGTCGAAATAACTATTCATAGCCTGTTGAGCGATATCGAAAGATTGAGCAATGGCATATCCTAATTGTTCAGAAACATCCTTACCACCCAAAAGGAATTGTCCGTTTCCATCTTTTAAGCTGTTTGCCAAAGAAGAAGCAAGACCGGAAACACCGGATCCAGGGGCGCCGACCGGAACCGCTGCACCTGAAACCGCAACATTGTTTTCGGCTTGTGCTTTTTGAAACTCTAGTTCCTCCTTTTGTTTTCTTAAAAGATTCCATCTTTCCCAATCTTGTTCAGTTAATTCTTTCCCCGCCATGATTTCAGCATCCATAAATCTAAGTTTAGCATTTAGATTACCGAGTTCTATATTAATATTTTGCAACTCTAATCTGGCAGAAATTTTCTGAAGTTCTATTTTTCTTTGAATGTTGCTTAACTCTTTATTCTGAAGTACAAGTTTAGAATCTGAAGCAGCCTGAATTGAATTAATATTCTTCAAATTCTCTGATTCCTTGTCGATAATATTGAATGTTTCAACTCTGACATATATTGTGTATTCAAGTTTGTTTCTGTTTTCAGCATCCAGTTTTTCCTTGAGTTGTCTCATTAAAGCGTTAACTTCTTCAACAGAATTTTTTGAATATTGAATTTGTAGATCCAACATTTTTTGGTTGTAGGAAATTTGTGCTGTTGTGCTTTCTTCATAATATTTTTTTTCAGCATTCAACTTTTCCAATCCCGTTGAGTATGGAGAATTTAAAACCAGATCGCGTTTCCTTTGAATGGAATCTTCTTCATTTTTCAATTCATCATCAAGCCTTTTTTTGTTTAATGCATACAGCTTATCATTCGCATCCCTGTACGCCTTAATTTTATCCAATTGGGCTTGAGATTCTTGTTTTCTTTCTTCTGCATTCCCTTTCTTCAGGTAGGCAATTTTTTTATCAAAATAAGATACATTAACGGCTAGGCTTTTTCTGATATACTCTTCTTCTAAAATCTCACCTTTAACAAATGATTTTTCAATGATAGCCAACTGATCATTCCTATTAGCTTCAAGATCCTTTAAATAATCTTTTTGAGTTCCTGTAAGACGGGAACCTTTATCAATTCGTTTATCAGTTTTCGTAAGAGAATCAAGGTAATCCTGTTTGCTTTTAATCTCTTTTTGAAGTTCATAATAACGTTTCGATCCAATTTCTGCTTGGTTGAATTCTTCGGTTAATGCCTGGATTTCTTCACGCAAAGCCGCCAAAGTTCTGGAAGATACCGAACCGCCACCGCCTGTGAAATCTGTTGATTTTCCGGAAACAACATTTTGAACCTGCTCTTTGGTGAGAACGTTAAGTTCTTTTTGGAGTGAAATCCTTTCTTTTAAGTTATTATTATAAACATCTTCAGCATCACCCGGACCGATTCCAACCAAACCACCCACACCACGGGCGAATTCCCCCCAGGAACGTTTGTCAAAAACATCGTTTTTATACTTATCGGCTTCAAGCTTATTATTTGCGTCATTAATCGCCTGCATTTCAAGTTCGGTAAGCCTTTTCTGCTTTTCTTCAACAAGAGATTGAACAGCTTTTGCCCGGGCAACTTCAAGGATTTTCTTTCTGTATTCTTCAAGAATTCTTGTTCCTTCTGCCGTCTTAATATTCTCTAATGTTAAGGCACTTAAAAGTTTAGGATTCAAATTGATTAATTCCTGAATAGCTTTTTTCTTAGTATCATAAGCAACGGAATTGTCTTTAAGAATACGGGTGAGAATTTCAACTTTTGAAATCGTGTCAACAGTTGCTTCGGTAGATTTTTTAGTGATTTCAGCATTTAATTTCATTTCCGTTGCTGATTGCTTGATTGCATTACCTTGTTTTTTCAAGCTTTCTGCACTCGATTCAGCCCTAGAACTCATTAATACCATAGCCCCACCAATTGCAGCCAAACCGCCAATGATCCAACCAACTGGGGTTGCCAGAATTGTAAGATTTAAGGAAATCCAGGCGGTTCTTAAACCTGGAATTATCGTTGAAAAGAATAAAACAGTAGCATTTAAAATTCTCCAAGCAGTATTTGTTGCCAATAACGCTATAGTTTGCGCCCTTAATAGTAGATTAGAGGCCGTAATCAATGCATTTCCGATTATGGTCCTTGCAGCATATACAATTGATTGAGAAATTGAAATTGCTAATGCCTTTATATTCTCATAATATGCCAATGTTAGCAATCCAATAATGGTATACCAAGCCCATAAAGGGATCCCGGAAATTACAGAAGTTAAAATTCCAATGAGTGCAATTGAACCTTTAAGGAAGTTTTGAAAATTTTGATTGTTTGCAGCATCAACGAAATTTTTCTTTAATTTATCCATACTTGCAGATAAATTCTGATTCTTTCTTTCAAATGCTGTAGTTATATTGGAAGTATCTTGATACGCTTCTCCTGCACTCTTGATGCTTTTTCTGAAGGTTTCGGAATTTTTACCCAATACCCCTAATGCTGAAACGATCCCCGCACCTCCTTTTTTAGCAAGTTCAGAATCGCCCAATGATTGAATCAATTCTTCAATACTTACTTTGTCTTTTGTGATTCCTTCAGCCACACGAATAAGGGCTTCAGCCGGATTTGAATTGATCAGGTCTGAAAAGTCCTTTTGTGTCATTTTAGCAAACTTTGAAAACTTTTCCGTATCGCTTGCGATTTTGGGAATGATACGCACTAATGCAGTGGATGAGACTTCTGCACTTTGACCATATTGTTCAAATCCGGAAGCTAATCCCAAAACAGAAGGAAGGGTTATGTCTGAAATCCCCTTCAGACCTGCCATCCTTTTAGCGAAATCATTTAAGAATGGAACGGATGCAACGGATTCATTTGCCAATGTTCTAACGGCGTTCCCGGTTTTCAGCATTTGTTGTTCCGTAACATTTCCGTTTTCAAAAACGTTGATCAATTTAACAAGGCTTTCCGTGCCTTCTTCAACATCGCCGAAATCTTTACCGAATGCAGTTTTAATTTTGTCGATTCCAGAAACAACCCCAACAAGTTCTGATTCATCAACCCCGGCTTTGATTGCTATGTTTCCGATATTGACCAATTCCGGAAGTTTGGTCCTGGTATCAAGTTCAGCAAGTTTATCAACTAACTTTTGCGCACCACCCGCAGCCTTTTCCAATTCTACTTCCATGCTTGAGACCCCATCTGCTAACTGATATGTGTTATCAATCAGTTCTTGACCTTTAGCCATAGCAGTTTGAAAGGAGAAGAAACCAACCATAAAGCCGGTGATTTCTCCTTTCAGATTTCGGAAATAGTTTTTTAGATTGTTGGTGACTTGACCGCCGATTGTTCCAGTATTTCGCAATTCAGTTTGAATACGATCAATTTCACGGGTAAATTGTGAAGCTGCATTCCTGTTTTCAATAATCTCCCTTTGAATGGCTTCAAGATCCCCGGTTCCGGAAGTTCTAACAGTATTCAATCTTCTTTTTAATCCTTCAAGATCAACATCAAGTTCACGAACTTTGTTTTTGGCTTCATTGATCTGGGATGCAATCACACTTCCAAGCCCCGCCCCGCTTAAAGATTGAATTGTGTTTTTATTAAGACCTTGAAGCATATTATTCCCAGGATAATTACCAACATTTCGTTGATATTGTCCCAAACGTGCATCAATATCCTTTAAACGGCGGTCCAATAAATTAACTTCATTTTGCGCCCTTTTGAATTCGCCTGAATCCGTTCCAAATTTAACAGCAGTGTCTTTTGCTTTGTTTCGCAATTCGGTAAGTTCACGGGATAATTGCTTATATTCCCCGGCTGTTTGGCGGGCTTCTTCACGGGCTTTTCTCTGATCATTAGCCTGTTGTTTGTTGGCATTACCTAATGCAAGACTTTCATTCCTTAATCTTATGGTCTCTTGTCTCAAGCGTTCAGTCTCCAATTTCGCTTGATTCATTTCTTCCTTATATTTTGCCATTTCAGCAGAAGAAAGCCCCCCTTTTGAAATAAGGTCTTTTAGTTCCTTCCATTTTTTCCTGGAATCATCAAATTCCTTGTTTACCTTTTTCATTTCTTCAAGGAGAACTCCTTGTCCCTGAAGTTTTATTTCGTAAATCTTGGTAATGTTAGCCATAATATTTAATATTTATTGCAATAATTGCAATATTTTGGTTTAAAATTTTTATCTAGGAATATCCGTATACAAACACATTAAGCGATTATATTGAGTATCAAAAACCTTGTCTATTATTGTGTTGTCTGAATTACTTATTGGTTCTGTCAGGACTTCAACAGCATCAGTAAGAATACTTTTTTCACTGGGATAGGTGTTTTTACTTTCCCGCTCGGTGATCGGAACCCATTTCCTTAATAAACACCCGGTGGAAATTCCTTTCATTGCCTTGTAACCATCAATTTTTATAAGTTCAAACAATTCTCCATGAAAAACAATCCTTTCCCTGTGGAACCAATTGGTTACATCCTTATTATTCAGCATCACATAATTGTTTAGCTGCCTGCCATCATTCATAATTGCCAACCTTTGCCAGAAGAATCTTTTGATCAAACCCCTGCCAACTACACCGGATCCGCTTCCGATTTTTTCATCTGAATACGATAATATGGGATCATTTTCACCGCCGTTCTTGTAGTTAACCGCAAACATGAACGGGAATGTGTTATATGTGGTTATTTGTCCGGTATGGTCTTTCATTCTCCAACCTCCTACACCAGAAATAACCCCTTTATAATAGGCTGATTTCGGTAAAAAAGTGTTTTGAGATTCTCCACTTGATGTGTTGGAAATATTTTCAGGCACAAGGCAAATCATTTGTGGTGCTTCACCAGTAACATCGGAAAATTCGTCAACTAAATAGTGCATGGTAGGAGAATAAAACCGGTTTTCGTACTCCTTTTTTTCTGCTTTGAATCTTTCAGAAAACAAGTATTTACCACTAGCCAGAGTTATTTTGTAACGATCCTGAACAATTTTCAAGGCTCCATCATTGGAATCATCTTTAAACTTGAACACGAATTCCCGGGCGTTGCTATTATAAATTTCTACATGGCTTTCCCTGGAAATATCTTCTTTATCAGTCCAGTCGATAAAGTCACCATTGAAATAACCTTTCTTTTTCTGTGATAAATCGTGTGTTTCAGAATATTCATGAGTTGGCTCAATCAAGACAACTTTATTAACAGGATCCGTTTGGAAGGATAAATTAAACAAGTCAACCTCACCCCTTAAAAAATCAAGGAACTTGTATTTCTGTAATGGCAAATATGAATCAAAGGTTACTTGACCACCAATGGGAATTTTAAAGTAATCGATCTGATGTTCTTCAACTTTTAGAATACATCTGGCAACGGTTGCTGTTTTACTTGGATCAACCCTAACTTTTACTTTGCAAATTATTTCGTCATTGGGTTGTACTAATGTTGAAAAATATACGGTTTCCATGTTGCTTCCTTCGGTACTGCCAAAAGTGGGTGCTTGATGGTCGAAAATTTGATTTTGCTGCATCTGGGTTGTCACACCGGAAACCCCGTCTTTTTTGTACCAAAAAACATTGAGTTCTACAATAGAGGAAAGATCTATCTTGTAATCATAAAAAATCTTATGAGAAAATGTTACTTCTAAAGGTCCATAATGAGGCGTGTTGTATTTCCAACGCATTTCCTTGTTTGAATAAGTGTAATCACCATTAGCAACAGTATTGTTATTGTCAAAACACGGCGGGGTTGGTGTATCAAGAACATTCAAATCAACAAAATCGTCAATATCTTCAAATCTCCTTTCAACATCACTTTTAGCCAAAAACTTATGAATATCATACTTGTTGCCACCTGAAGAAAGAAAATTCCCAAAGGTCCAGGGCATGACTTGTCTTCTGTAATAAGCTGTATTTAAAAAATCACTCTTTATTTTGTAGCCAAACATTTGAAAAGCCCAAAAAATGGTGAAAAACTTAGATATTGCCGGACGGAAATTTTTGATGTGATAATTTTTATCGTTACCAACATCAAGATCCAAAGGATCAGCATATTTCACAGGCGCAAAAACATAGGGCAAATCTTCATTAGTTCCATCAAATTGCCATGAATTAATTATAGTAGTTTTATCGAAAGTAAGTTCAATTTTTTTTAAAACTTCATACAACGTGAGTTCCTTCATGTCAATGATCCAATCCCCATTGTTTCCGAATGCATCAATCTCAAAAGAAGTTGGCTTTCCGGAAATACTGTATGCTCTTTTCGGAATTGCTTTTCCGATGAAAATTTCATCCCCATTGGCTTCAATAACGATCCGTCTCATACCTTTGAAGAATTCGTTTGGCGTGAGATCTTCAACAGAAGTATTATTGAAAGTATTAAGGATTTTTTGATTGTTCGTTGTTGCAGGAAGCTTTATCCCAGTTGATTCGCTGCTTTTTTTAGCCTGAAAGTTTTCAACATCTTCAAGTTGGTAATCTATAGCAATCGGAAAATCTGAATTGGTGTCGATATCCAATTCCTGATTCTCCATTGTTAGTTTTAAATAATCCCCTGCCATTATCTTAAAGTTATATTGTCATTACTCATTGAAAACTTGATTTTCACAATATATTCATACCTTCCAGTGTTCTTTTTAGTTGGAAGTTTTATGTCAGTTATTTCAATAGGAATAAATTGTTTTTCGGTACTTTCCTGGAACCCGTTCGGAAGAAAAGTTTCAATCCAAGCTTTAGGTGTGGCAATTAAATCTTTGAACCAATATTGATCTGATTCACTGTAACATTTAGTTTCAACCTCATAAGATTCGTTTGATTTAATATTTTTACGGTATACCCCTCCTTTTGTTTTATCTAATGGAAACTTTAGGCTTTTTTCCCATGTATCGGATTTGGCTTCTGTTTCTTCAAGGACACGGATGAAGTTGATTGAATCAATTTCCCCCAAAGAATTAATAAAATGAATTCGGGATTTTCCTTCGAGGCAGCAACAACCCAATTTGTTGACACGGGATGTTGCAAGAACTGTGTCAGTTGAATCTTTTACATAAACAGTCCATTCTTCAACCTCATTGAAATTTATGGTTGGAAAATATTCCTGGATATTGGGAACGCCTTCCGGGATGTAATAAACATTATATTCTATACTTGCCATGATTTCAATCTGTTTATGTTGTTTGTAAGTTTTATTCTTGTTTTGTCTGAAAGTGTTTTTAAGCCCAATTTCAAGGTGTTTTCCTGTAATGCAATCATAGAATCTACCGTTTCACATTTGAAGCTGTCAACAAGCCTGAATTGCGGTTTTTTTTCATCTATGAAGACGTCAATCAAAACAGATTTCAAAGGAATGAATCCACGCTTTCCGGATAGTCCGTAAAAAGAATTATCTGAATTAGTATGTACATAACCGATTTCATTCAAAACCTCTTTACTACTCACTGAAATATCAATATCATTCAATTCTGCTTTGATCCCTTGCAAATATTCAGATGCACCTCCCACAAATATGACATCGTCAATTTGCGCCAACAGTTTTAAAACTTCTATTTTGCTAACATTAATCATCAATAGAAAGATCAAAAGGGGTCCAACCTGTTGTTCCGTTTGCACTATATTCAAAAGAGTAAATTACCGGTGGAACATTTGCCGGATAACCCCACGGATAAGCAGAAGGCGGATTTTGCCCGGCTGCTGCATAAGAAGCCGTTAACAATGTATTAATAGGAATAACTTCATCGATAACCAGAACCCCACCGCCGGATTTAGTAAGCCCAATTTCAGGTGAAGTCCCTGCAACTTTTAATCTTATGAATCCAACAGAAGTATTTATTAAGCCACTATCAGAGAATGCAAAATCATTAGATCCTGTACACCAAACATCATAATTGGTTGGGCTATCTCCATTAGCTGTACATGAAATTCCTGTTATTACTTTTCTATAAAGTGAATTTATTGCTTGTTGTTTTGTGTAAGAAAGGTTATTTGAAGTAGCTGTATTGTTATTTAAATCAGTAACAACCACTTTAAACAATCTTGTCCCAATAGTTGACAATGTTCCCGTAGAAAATGTATTTCCGGTTAAATTGGAAATGATACTTAACCAGGTAGTTCCATTGTCATTACTCACAAATACTTCTTTCGTTGAAATATCATTATCCGGATCCGTAGCATCAACAAGTATTGTATAAGCTGAACAAACTGAAGTACAAACCCTAACTTCAGTTCCATTATTATCCTGCCATTTAATGTTGACACTCGGTGGGTTGTTGTCTGGTAACTCTACCATTCCAACATTATAAAGAATTGGAAGTTCATTAAAATTAAGGTCTTTGCAGGCTCCTACAATTTCAAAAACAAAATCATAAAACCCAAATGGGACCACCATTGTTTGAGAGGTTATCGGGGTTGGATTTGCTGTAAATTGCAAAGTGGACCACGGTCCGGTTGATCCTGTTGATCTTCGGTAAATTTTAACTTCATAAGGTACTGGGGGCAAATTCGGAGGATTAGTCCAGGTAAATTCTATAACCTGAACATTATTTACTTGATCTTCGGTAATTGTGTACTGAATATTCATAAGCTTCGGACATGCCTCCAAAAGATCATTACATAAATCAATAATTTCACCCGTTTTCTTTTTTGCCTTCACACAAATCTTCTCTGGCTTTATGCTTGATACAAAAGGAAAGTGCGAACTGTCATTTGCGCAAATTTTAAATTCCTTTGGTCTTTTCGTTAAAGGAAAAGCGTTGCTAAACCATAATCCCGTTTGATAAGAAGCAAGGAGTTCATCAAGATTTTGATTTTCTTCATGCTGAATGGCTGAATTCAAAACATACACTTCATTTGATTGCGTACCACCTCCGGAAACGGATGGGGTTGTTGAAGTTCCCTGCACGGGTACAGGTTGTTCAGATGTCACGAAACCATTACTGTCCGAATATGAGTTTCTGAACTTAACAAAAATCTTTTTTATGGTATTAGGAAACGTTTCAATGGTTTCACCTTCCATTTTTGGCAGATTGTAACCCATTAATTCCTGAACTGCATCTTGAATATCAAATTCATATTCAGGATTTTGATTTTCATCATTAATAAATTGAGTTCTGGAAAGTGTCTTATAATAAACACCCTCAACATATATATCACAATAAACAACCGGACAAATATAGTTTTGGGCGGTTGCATTTGGTAGTTTAGCCTTACATCTGAAAATAAATGGTCTGTAAGCAGAATTTAATGAAGAAGTCCCCGGCTGATATGTTACTCCTGTAATTGGCATAATTAAATGGTTTCAGATTTTTGTAGATTATATATTTCGTTGAAATATTGGTCCGTTCCCTGGTCAATCAATGAATCAATTTTTTGTTCGTTTTCCTTCCAGGTATTTTGAATAAAGTTTTTCCTTTCCCCTGTTTTTGAAAACCTGGATGAAGCTTTTGTTGGCATTCCTTCCTGACGGTGCTTTCTATTGGTTAATACAGCAGCCTCCATTGCTTGGATCTTATTAAACCCCCTCAAAAGGAAATACTTGTATAATTCCTGCACATGGTCCCTGCCAAATTTTTTTGTTCCTTTCTCAAGATCTTGAGCATAGTCAAGAGCAAATCCAAAAAGTTCCGTCCTGTTTTTTCCTTCAATAATCCTTGCAGAATTAATAATAGAATTCTCAAGAGATCCCGTCAATCGGTGTCCCTGATCTGCTAATTGTTTGACTAATTGAGTTGACAACAGGTCCTCTACTTTTTGAAACACTTGTTTCATAATGATTCCAGTTTTCTAAAATCGTTCTCTAATTCGATCAAAATAGGCTTCATTTGAACGAAATTGGTTAGTATGTTACCTAAACAAATAGGACATGAAGTAATCTCCTTTTGCGGCTCTATGAAAGTGTGCCAAACCTTCAAAAGTGTTTGCATGTTTTCATTTTCCCATACTGCAACCGCATTTGATATTACGTCCTTATCAGTAAGAAGAACCTGGCTTCTTACTTCATCCGGAATTTGTTGGGCTATTTTCTTAATGCTCATGATGTGGATGTATATCAGTTGTGTTTATTTCAAAATTATTTATGTCTGCTTCGGAATAGTCTTCCATATTACAGTTAACAGCAAGATGAATATCAAAAGACAGCCCCACGCCTGCAAGTTTGTCATTGCCAACACCTGAATACCTTTCAATAACATCTACAGAAGAGCATTCATTAATTCCGGACCCTGGATTTTTGGCAATCACTTCATTTAAAAACCTCCTGAAGTCTTTCGCACAAACTCCCATATCTTTCCATGTTTGTTCAATAGTGTGTCGGGAAAGGTTATTGAAGGGATTTCTGTTTTGGGTTCCGTTGATGTCATTATGTTGAGTGGTGAGAAATAACAATCTACATTTGTATTTACTCCAATTGTTGTCAAAATCCGGTAATTCCACGGGTGGAAACATGATACAAATCGGATATTTCTTGCCGTCATTAATTCCTTCCAGGATATCATTCAAAATTTCCCCTGCATTATTCTTATTGAGTTCATTCCCGAAGTTCGGAGCGGTAACAAATCTCCTCATCACCTTTGATTTGGATATGATGTCCTTAAATAGTTGATATAGATTTAATTCATTCACCTTCTTCAATGTTTGGTTTATTTCTTTTACTTGTTAAGTGCCAGCCGTGACATTCTTTGCAGAAATAGGATCGTTTCGGGATACTATTTCTATGACTTGTCCTTTTTATTGAGTTCATTGCAGTATTTGCCAATCTTTGGGATAAGTAAATTGTTTTTCCGTTGCATTTTATTTCTTCCATAGGTTTAAGTGACATTTTTCTTCTTTAACCAAACTTTTCTCAATAACCGGACACCCACAAAATTGACAGGCTTTCGTTTTTTCTTCCACTGCTTCATTTTCTCTGAATTTTAGAAATGATTTTTCGACAGCAAAAGGGCAATTCCGGCACACTTCAAGCCTTTGTTCAGAAAGTGTTTTAACTTTTTCTGAAGCCCAGAAGTAGGACCGGAACCAACCTTTTAATATGTGAAAGGGTTTTAACATCCGCAAAACCAATATTTATGAATAATAAACCCTAAGCCAATACAAACTGCAGCCATAATTACGATCACAACGCAACCGGCTCCAAGCTGTGTTTTATTAAGTTGCTGCTTTGTTTCCATGGATTTTTTCAATTAATTCGTTTCTTTCACGGATCCATTCAACAGGAATAATTTGTTGATTTTTGTTGTATCTTTCAATTGCTTCGTTGATAGATTTCAACCTTTGTTCCTGCCAAATCTTTTCAGGCATCAAACCGATTTCAGGTTTTTTAATTCCAGATTGAATTGCTTCAAGCATTCTTGCACCAACTTCATTGAAATCTTCTGCAAATCCAACTTTTTCATTTGAAAGAATTCCGCCTAATGGATATTTCTTAATTGTTGGCCTTGGTAACGCTGTAAATGGTTCTGAAGTAACCGGACAATTTCCCGCTTTTGCCTTTGCATATCCTTTCATATCAAAAACAATTTCATCATCGGTCACATACCAACCATCCATTTTGAAACCCAATTCCCTATGAAAACACTTTAATTCAAACTGTTTTGCAAGTGCTTCTGCTACTTGAAAGTTAATTCCTACGGCAATTAATTTTACAGTCTTCATATTATCTTCCTTTGAATGGTGGAATTACATTTCTGCCATTTTTTGGTTGCTGTAATGCAGCCTGTGTTTGCAGCTTATTCATAAGTTCAGTCCTGATTGGCAAAACCAATTCATTCCATTTCTTTGACAGATCATCCGAATAGAATAAATACACATGATATTCACCGGCTGTGATTCCCAATTCCTTCGGTGATGTTCTTGTAAGTGTGTTAAGAAGGAATGAAACGGTGAAAAGGTTAAATTCCGGCTGATCTTTTGACAATTCATTCATAATACTTGCATGAATTTTAAGATCACAGTCCAGGTGATATAATGAACTCACATCCATCAATTTTTTCCAGATTGGAATTAAATTGTCGGCATTCTCTTTTGGAATTTCAAATTTTACTGATTCAAGTCTTTCCTTGAATAATTTTTCAAAATCTTGCTGTTGTTGATTCATTTTTTAAAATTTATTTGGTTAATAATATTTAACATTGTTACATATTTTTGAAAAAACCCGACCGACATAAGCCAGTCGGGAAAACACATAATGAAAAAGAAAAATCCTAATCGAACCGATTGCGGGGATCGAACCCGCGTGTGTAGTTTTGCAGACTACCTTCTAACCACTCGAACAAATCGGCATTTTAGCACTTACAATGATCTTCTACGCTGAATGAAACCTAAATGAAACTATTACCAATTTTTAAATTCCTTTCTGGGTAAGTGCTTTTTAATTATTTAGCTTTCATACTCGTAAACTTTCCTTGTGGTTTTTTACCACTTTTAAATTTGTGATGAAAATTTGTTTTTCCAGAAAGTCCCTGTGTAGGTGTTTTCCTTGGATTTTCGATTGATTTACCAGATTCACAATGTCTGGAAGATAAACCTTCATAAGAAGGGGATCCGAATGCGCATGTATTCATACTATGTTGTTTTTAAAGATTCGTAATATTCTTGTATAAATTCTTCATGGTCCTTTTGTTCTGAAGCCCAAAGAAGAATGTCATAAGCCTTTGTTTCCTTGATATTATCCAAATTAGACTTTCCGTTGTTCTTATAAAAGATTGTTCCTTTTTCAGCAACAAACGTCAAGAAAGAAAGCCATCCCCACTTTTCAAAGTGTGCTTCTAAATTTGGTCCGTCTCCGGATTTTCCCCCTGAAAAGACGCTGAAGTTTTCAAATACATATTCATTGAACTTTGCAAAAAAAAAGCGATCGCCAGGGCAATATCCATTGGTAGATCATACATCATTTCAAGTCTTTCGTTACCAGGTGTAAGCCAACTTTCGTTAAACACTTCACCTTCTTTTTTAAGATAGATCGCAGCAAGAATTGGGATTGCATCCCATTTACCGGCTGAAAGTTCCTGCATTTGCTTAATAACCTGCTTGGAAGTGATTAATTCATTGAATGTGATCTTGCTTTCATGACTAAGCACCGGCGGTTCTATCTTCCAAAATTCATCCCTGAACAAGTATTCTTCACGCAATTCAATATTGTTTTGTTCTTCATACAGTTGATGAAAGCATGAGAAATATAAATTCATCACATCATCAACCGACATTTCAGAATCAATTTCATTCATCGGGATTCCGGTGAAATATGAAAGATTCATTGCAGCAACAGAAACATTAAGCAATGAAACATCCATTTCATCAACTTCCAATTCGTTTCCTTCTTCATCCGTTCTGAAAACATTTTCCTGAAGTTGAATGATCTGGTCCCGATACTGTGCATCAAATTCAATTCTTTGACGAACTGTGATTTGATTCATAGTTACCGGAAGAGAATAAGTTTTTCCTTTCCAATGAAAATCCATTATTTCTTTGTGTTTTGTGTTTTAGGCTTTTCGTTTTTTCCGGCTGTCTTATCTGCAGGATCCGGGGTGTTATTAGCCGGGGAATCTTCTTGTGTTGTTACCGGTGCAGATCCTTCATTTTGTGCTTGATCTACAACGGGGGCCGGTGCAGGTTCAATTACCGGTGCTCCACCTTGAAGTTCAAGTTTCTTTTGTTCCCTTACAGTTTCCAAGTCTTTATTGGCTTTGATCTTTTCCTTGATCTTTTCGATATAAGCCCCATTGATTTCAGCTTCACGGAAATCATCAAGACCGGCGATGTTTGCAACACCACGGATTTCGATTTCTTTTAATGAATCCAAAAGTTGAACATTTTCACGATCAAGGAAGCCATCATGTAAAAGTTGAACAGTTTCTTTGAATGCTTCGATATCATCGTTACTGATAACGGGTAAATTTAATTTTGTTGAAGACTTTTCCCCAATAGGTTTACCGATAACAGATTTTAAAGGTTGAGGGGTGAAACCATAAGAAGCAGTTTGCGGATTTACGGTTCCTGTAATGTAGGAAAGTGAGTTGATGTATTGATTAAAAACGCTTTCGGTTCTTAAACAAAAGGTTGGATCTTGTTGATGTCTTTCAAGGATTTTATCCTTTAGTTCCTGAACATCGTTGATCGTTTCTTGTACTTGTTCCGGGTTTAACATAACTAATTGTTTAATAGATTGGTTTTAAAGTGTAAATATATAAAATTTATGTAACAATGTTACATATTTTATCTTAAAAAATCCAACAGTTCAAGACCATTGTCATAATCCCTTAATGAATGGGATGTTACTTTTGAAGTTTGATTTACCTTGAATTCAAACCATTCGCGCATCATGAAGCAATCCATCACATCGGGGGATTGGCCGTTCAGGTAATTTTTCATTTCTTCTTTCTTGATAACGCACAATTTTCCATCTTTGTCAATGCTGCCACGTTTGATTGCTTTCCTTTCAAACAACATTCGTTCTTTCAAAGTCATTTTATCATCATAGCGTTTATTAGCTGCATAAGGTGTGATGTAATATTCACCCCTGGCAACTGCATCCCCAGATTTAAAAAAACATTGAGCCTTTAAATTCTTATAACTTTCAGGTTTGCCGGTTTCATCATTTGGTAATGGTGCAGCACCATTGTTAAATTCCCGTGCCCCGTCAATAAATCCATCAACAAATTGACCAACACCATCGTTGTCAAATACAATACTTGAATAAGGAACGGCGTGTGCGAATGAATTGTCTTTGATAAGATCAATGACTTGATTTCCTTTTGATTTTTCCATGATATGAAAATCAATCAACCTTTTCCCGGACCAAACATAAATGATGAATTTATCAGATCCTTTCATTGCAATGTCAGTTGTAATAAACATTTCACCTTCCGGAACATAACTATTGGTGAACATATCATTGAATTTTTTTGAATCATAGATATCATCACCTTTCAAAGAAATCTTCCAGTTTCCACCAAGAAGCCTTAATTTTTCATTTTCATCAAGTGCATTTAAGTTTCCAAGATAAGCCGGATTCACCTTCAATAGTTCAACGTTTTCATAGATTGAACCACCAATGAAGGTAAATGATTTAATCAGGTCCTTAACGGTGATTATGCCCTTTGATCTCGCAATCATTTCATCAATGGAATCTTTGCACTTATAATAAACTTCCTGTGCAGAATCACCCCAAATAAGATTTCCGTTTTCCCTTGTGAAATATCGCAGCATTCCTTGACGTTCCGGAATCGGATATCCATAATTGGGGGATTTTTCGTCTTGTTCAATCCACCAATCCACCAGATCAGCCAACCAACTGTCCGGATCTGGGTTGCACGTTGCACGAACATAAGGATCAACACCACACATGGAACGGTTCCTTGAAAGCATATAGAAAAACATTGACTGTGAAAAGTGCGTCAACTCATCAAAAAGAATAAGCGGAATTTCTGCACCTTGCCAATCGTACTTGTTTTTCTCATATTCCATGTGCGACATTTTAAATTTTGCACCTGATTGGAAGAACCATTCCAATGTTGATTCCCTTGGTTCACTTCCAATTATGGATTTATACAAGTTTTGCGAAGCGTCCCATAATCCACCTTCTGCCTTAATCATTGGTGAAGTCCTACGAAAGAAAACAGTCCCAAAGTTTGGATTATTGATGTGTCTTAATGGTTCCAACAATAAACAGGTTGTCTTACCTACACCGGCAGCACCCCCACCAACAAGAATATCGGCAGGGGATGAAAGGGCTTTCATTTGATACCCTTCTTGTGGTCTTATGATCTTAATGTTACTCACTGATTTTCATTTCTTCACCAGTTAATGCGAAAAACAAATTTTGCACCTCATGAACAAATCTTAATTCTTTGCCAATTGTTGATTGATCGCCGTCAATTAAGAAAATACCGTTTTCACTCAATTCAAATTTGGCATATCCAAGTTCGGAAGGGACTTTTATTTTTGGCTTTTCAAACTCATCAAATTCAAAATTTAATCTTTTCAACCAATATTCAGTGATTTTCAACGGTGATAAATCGCCAATATCAAATTCAACATCCCCTTTCCCTCTATCTGCAGTTACTTTGTATTTTGAAATCTTTTTTAGTTTAAATACGCTGCCATTGTATGTAACTAAATTTTCAACCCGTAATGCTTTCGCGTCTATGAAATAATAGTCTGGCATGTCATTAAATTGTAAATTTTCCCATTTTAAAAAGTTCATATACAATTGCAGCTTCATGAAATGCATCATCCGCCCCACGGTGTGATTCGATGTAACCGGTTTTTCCAAAGAAGAATTCAAAGGCTTCTTCAACTTTTGGCCACTTGTAACCAAACCCGCTTGATTTTGGTATCTTACAAATGTTGGTTGATATTTTCATGGGACATGCCAACTTTTTAGGAAAGACAAAGCCACGGTTTTCCATAAATCCAAAGTCAAAAACATTATTGAAGGCCGTGGATCCGTGTTGATAAGAATGCAGGATTTCTTGAATTCTTGGTTTCAACACATCCAAACACTTTGATGTTCTTATTTCTTCAACAGTAAGATTTGAATTCTTAACAATCCAGGAATTTTCAACCTCATCTTTGGTGATTCCTTTTTCGTGTGTAACCTCATCAAATATGATTTTTCTTTCACCATTTGAAAGGTCAAGTTCTACAATTCCGATTTCAACGATTTTTCCACCTGCTTGAAGGAATCCTGTTGTTTCAATGTCAAGGATCAATATTTTTTCCATTTATATATTTTTTTTAACGTTTATTGTCTGGTAACTGAAAAATAGAAACTTGCGCTTCAGCCTTTTTTTGTTCGTTATCCTTGCTATAAAACCCTAACATCCGGTT